>JAKEFM010000238.1 GCA_022616055.1 Planctomycetota bacterium | reverse complement strand
GGCCCCTCGACGAGGAGGGAGCCTTCGCGGGGGGTCACCTTCGCCCCCGTGGGGATCGGGACCGGCTTCCTTCCGATGCGGGACATCGACGTCTCCCTAGCAGACGAGCGCGAGGACCTCGCCCCCCACGCCCTTCTCGCGCGCCTCGCGGCTGGACAGGATCCCGAGCGGCGTCGAGACGACGGCGACGCCGAGGCCCCCGAGCGGGCGGGGGATCTCCTTGCGCCCGGCGTAGACGCGGCGGCCGGGGCGGGAGACGCGCGCGAGCCGCCGGAACGCGCTCTCTCCCCGCGAGCTGTACTTGAGCTCGACGCGGATCGCGCGGAGGTCGGGGAGCACCTCGAAATCGCGGATGTACCCCTCCTTCTTGAGGACGATGGCGATCCCGACCTTCGTCCGGGAGAGGGGGGCCTCGACCCGGACGAAGCGCCGGGCGGAGCCGTTGCGCAGCCGCGTCAGGAAGTCGCCGATCGGGTCGGTCATCGTCATGGCGCCCTCACCAGGAGGCCTTGCGCACGCCGGGGAGCTCGCCCCGGAGCGCGAGGTTCCGGAAGCAGATGCGGCAGAGGCGGAACTTCCGGTAGGTCCCGCGGGAGCGTCCGCAGATCTGGCAGCGGTGATAGGCCCTCGTCTTGTACTTGGGAGTCTGCGCCGCCTTGTTCCTCCAGGCCGTCGTCGCCAAGGGTCCGCTCCTAGGAGGCCTTCCGGAGGGGGAGTCCGAGCCCCTCGAGCAGGAGGAGCGCCTCCTCGTCCGTCCGCGCCGTCGTCACCAGGGTGATGTTCATCCCCTGGACGAACTCGACCTCGTCGATCCGGATCTCGGGGAAGACCGTCTGCTCCGAGATCCCGATCGTGTAGTTCCCCGTCCCGTCGAGCCGCCGGGGGAGGCCCCGGAAGTCGCGGATACGCGGGAGGATGATCGACACGACGCGGTCGAGGAACTCCCACATGACCGCGCGCCGCAGGGTGACCATCGCCCCGATCGGCATCCCCTGGCGGAGCTTGAAGCCCGAGATCGAGCGCCGCGCCTTGGTCATCACGGGCCGGCGCCCGGTGATCCGGGCGAGCTCCTTCGCCGCGTGCTCGACCCGCGCCTTGTTCTCGACCGCCTTGCCGACCCCCATGTTCACGACGATCTTCGCGAGCCGGGGGAGGGAGAGGGGATTCTCCCGGCCCAGTCGCTCGCGCAGCATCGGGACGATCCGGTCGCGGTACTGGAGGTAGAGCCGCGGCGGGGGCGCCGGCGGGCCGGGCGGGCGCTTCGGCGCCTTCGCCTCGGCCTTCCGCTCCTCCCCCTTGCCGCCCTTCTTCTCCTTCGGGGGCCCTTCCCTCGGCGGCTTTCCCTTCCCGCCGCCCTGCGGATGGCCCTCGCCCGCTCCCCCCTTCCCGGAGGGGGATCCGCGGTCGGAGGACTTCCCCTCCGGGGACGGAGGACGGGACTTGCCCCGGTCCTTGCGGTCCTTCTCTTCCTTCTCGGCCATCGCCTACTTCCCTCCGACCTCTCCGCCGCACTTCGTGCACACCCGGAGCTTGCGCTCCCCCTCGAGGCGGGCGCGCGCGCGCCGACCGCGCCCGCACTTCTCGCACCGGAGCAGGACCCGCGCGACCGGGATCGGGTACTCGCGCTGCACGCGCCCCCCCTGCGGGTTCTTCGGCCCCTTGCGCAGGTGCTTCCAGCGGAGGTTCACCCCCTCGACGACGATCCGCGACTCCTCGGGGATCGACCGCAGCACGCGGCCGACCTTCCCGCGGTCGGCACCCGCCATCACCTGGACCAGGTCGTCCCGGCGGACGTGCATCAGACGACCTCCTCCGCGAGGGAGAGGATCTTCATGAAGTTCTTCTCCCGCAGCTCCCGGGCGACCGCGCCGAAGATCCGCGTGCCCTTCGGATTCCCCTCGTTGTCGAGGATGACGAGGGCGTTGCGGTCGAAGCGGACGTAGGAGCCGTCCTCGCGCCGCACGTTCGCGCGGCAGCGGACGACGACCCCCTTCACGATCGTGCCCTGCTTCAGGTCGGAGGTCGGGAGCGCCTTCTTGACGGTCCCGACGATGAGGTCCCCGACCGAGGCGTAGCGCCGCTTGCTGCCGCCGAGGACGCGGATGCACATCACCTGGCGGGCGCCGGTGTTGTCCGCGACGTCGAGGTAGGTCTGCTGCTGGATCACGGCTCCTCGCTACGCCTCCGCCGGGGCGGGCGCCGCGGGCTCCTTCTTCTTCGCGCGCGGCTCCGCGAGGGCGCCGGGGACCGCCGTCGCCTCGGCGAGACCCGCGACGTCGTGCGTCGCCGCGCGTCGCACGACGCGCAGGAGCCTCCAGCGCTTCAGGCGCGAGAGGGGGCGGGTCGAGGCGACCTCGACGAGGTCGCCCCGCTTCGCCTCCCCGCGCTCGTCGTGGGCGTAGAGGCGGGTCTCCCTCCGGAGGATCTTCCCGTACTTGGGGTGGGCCACGCGCCGCTCGACCTCGACGACGATCGTCTTCGTCATCGCGTCGGAGACGACGGTGCCGACGAACTGCTTGCGCGACAGCCGGGCCGGGGGGGTCGCGGGGGCGTTCACTTCGCCGTCCCCTTCCCGCGGGAGCGCTCCCCGAGGACCGTGAGGATGCGCGCGACCTCCCGGCGGGCCGCCGGGATCCGCGAGGGGTTGCTCACCCCCTCGGTCCGCGCCTTGAAGCGCAGGTCGAAGATCTCCCGACGGAGCTTCTCGAGGTCGAGGCGCAGCTCCGCCTCGTCCCTCGTGCGCAGTTCCTTCGCTGTCATGGATCGACTCCGGGGGCCGCCGGCTCCTCTAGTGGGTGCGCCGCCGCACGAACCGCACGCGGACGGGGAGCTTGTGGGCGACGCGGTTCATCGCCAGCAGCGCGGTCGACTCCGGGACCCCGGAGATCTCGTAGAGGACGTTGCCCGGCCGGACGACGGCCGCGTAGTACTCGGGCTCCCCCTTCCCCTTTCCCATCCGCGTCTCCGCGGGCTTCGCGGTGATCGGCTTGTGGGGGAAGACGCGGACCCAGACCTTCGCCTCGGGCGCGGTCCGCGCCGCGGCGACGCGGCCGGCCTCGAGGGTGCGGCCCGGGATCCAGGCGAGGTCGAGGCACTGCAGCCCGTAGTCGCCGAAGTCGACCCGGTTCCCGCGCGTCGCCCTCCCGCGGAGCACCCCGCGGTGCTCCTTGCGGAACTTGACGCGCCTAGGCATGAGCGGCACGCCGCACCTCCTCCGGCTTGGCCGGCGCGAGCTCGCGATCGCCGCGGTAGATCCAGGTCTTGACGCCGATCACCCCGTAGGTGGTCCGCGCCAGCGCCGTCCCGTAGTCGACGTCGGCCCGCAGCGTCTGGAGGGGGATGCGCCCCTCGTGCGCCTTCTCCGTCCGCGCCATCTCCGACCCGCCGAGCCGGCCGGCGAGGATCACCTTGATCCCCTTCGCGCCGGCCTGCATGGTCGTCTGGATCGCCTTCTTCATCGTCCGCCGGAAGGAGGCTCGCTTCTCGAGCTGCTCCGCGATCGCCTCGGCGACGAGCGCAGCGTCGAGCTCGGGACGCTTGATCTCCCGGACGTGGAGGTGGACGGTCCGCCGCGCGATCCCCTCGAGCGCCTCCTTGAGGCGGTCGACCCGCGCCCCCTTGCGCCCGACGAGCACGCCGGGACGGGCGGTGTGGATGATCACGTTCAGCGCCTCCCCGGTCCGCTCGATCTCCACCCGGGGCACCCCCGCCGCCTTGTACTCCTTGGCGACGTGGCGGCGGATCTCGTAGTCCTCGAGGACGTAGCGCCCGAAGTCCCGCTTCGACGCCCACCACCGCGAACGCCACGGCTCGACGATGCCGATGCGGAACCCGACCGGATGCGTCTTCTGGCCCACGGCTGTCTAGCTCCCCCCCTTCTTCCCGCGGGGCGGCTTCGAGCCCTTCTTCTCGGCCTTCGCCGCGCCCCGCGCCGGCTTTTCCTTCGCGGGCGCGCGCCGGCGGGGCGCGCGGGAGGGCTTCTTCGGTCCGGGGGCCTCCGTCCGGCCGGGGGCCGGCGCGGGTCCCGGCGTCGGGGCGCCCGCCGGCGCCGCCGGGCCCTCGTGGAGCCCCTCGCCGGGGTCCTCGAGGACCACGTGGATGTGCGCCGTCCGCCTCCGGATCGGCATCATTCGCCCCATCGGGCCCGCCCGCCAGCGCAGGCGCCGCTCCCGCAGGGGTCCGCCGTCCGCCCAGATCTCCGCGATGCGGAGCCGGTTCGCGCGGACCTCGGGACGCTGCACGGCGTTGGAGATCGCCGAGTGGAGGAGCTTCCCGACGAGGAAGGCGGCGCGCTTGTGCGTGGCGCGGAGCACGTCGAGGGCCTCGTTCGCGCTCCGGCCCCGCACGAGGTCGGCGACGAGCCGGACCTTCCGGGGGCCGATGCGCGCGAAGCGGTGGGCGGCGTGGAAGCGGGCCATCGGGTCCTACTTTTTCGCCGCGGGAGCCGCGGGGGCGGCGCCGGCGCGCGGGGCCCCTGCGCGCGGGGGCCCGGCGCCCGGGGCCGCGCCGGCCGCGGCCGCCGCCGCCTCTTCCTTCTTGCGGCCGGAGTGGCCGCGGAAGATCCGCGTCGGGGCGAACTCCCCCAGCCGGTGGCCGACCATCTCCTCGGAGATGTAGACCTTCATGTGGGTCTTGCCGTTGTGGACGAGGAAGGTGTGGCCGACGAAGTCGGGGACGACCGTGCAGGCCCGCGCCCAGGTCTTCACCGGCTCGCGCGCCCCCTTCTCCCGCATCCGCTTCACCTTCTCGAGGAGATTGGCGTCGATGAACGGGCCCTTCTTGAGGCTTCGGCTCACACCTGCGCTCCCTTCTTGCGCCGGCGCAGGATGAAGCGGTCCGAGACCTTGCGCGGCGAGCGGGTCTTCCCCCCCTTCGCGAGGAGTCCCGTCTTGGAGCAGGGGGGGCGCCCCGCTCCCGAGCGGCCCTCCCCCCCGCCGAGGGGGTGGGAGACCGGGTTCTTCGCGCTCCCCCGGACGTGGGGACGCCACCCGCGGTGGCGGTTGCGCCCGGCCTTGCCGATCCGCACGTTCTGGTGGTCGAGATTCCCGAGCTGGCCGATCGTCGCGCGGCAGCGGACGTGGATCCGCCGCAGCTCCCCGCTCGGCAGGAGGACGGTCGCGTACTCCCCCTCGCGGGCCTGGAGCTGGGCGACGCCACCGGCGGAGCGGACCATCTGCGCCCCGCGACCGGGGATGATCTCGACGTTGTGGATCTCGAGGCCGAGCGGGATCGAGGCGAGCGGCATGCAGTTGCCGACCTTCGGCTCGGCCTGCGGCCCCGAGGCGAGGGTGTCGCCGACCTTGAGGTCCTTCGGAGCGAGGATGTAGCGCTTCTCGCCGTCGGCGTAGTGGAGGAGCGCGATCCGCGCCGAGCGGTTCGGGTCGTACTCGATGGAGACGACGCGGGCGGGGACCCCCTCCTTGTCCCGGAGGAAGTCGATCTCGCGGTAGAGGCGCTTCGCGCCTCCGCCCCGGTGCTCCGCGGTCATGCGCCCGAGGTTGTTCCGTCCCCCGGTCCGGGGCTTGCCGCGCGAGAGGGACTTCTCCGGCCGCCGCGCGGTCAGGTCGGAGAAGTCGAGGACCGTGCTGTTCCGCCGGCCGGCCGAGGTGGGGCGATAGACGCGCAGCAAGGGGGGGGCCTCCTAGTAGACGTCGATCTTCTCGCCGGCCTTCAGCCGCACGATCGCCTTCTTCCAGTCGGAACGGCGCCCGAGGTGGGCCCCGCGGCGGCGGACCTTGCCGCGCCGGCGCATCGTGTGGACGTCGAGGACCTTCGCCCCGTAGAGCGTCTCCACGGCCTTGCGGATCTCGATCTTGTTCGCGTCGAGCGGGACCTCGAAGGCGTAGGCGTTGCGCTTCTCGAGGTCGAAGTTCCCCTTCTCCGTCAGCCGGGGCCGGCGGAGGATGCGGTAGGCGGCGAGGAGGGCGTCGTTCATCGGTCGGCCTCCGCGGCGGGCGCGGTCGCCGGGGCCTCCGCCACGCGGCCGCGCAGGCTCTCCCAGGCGCCGCCGGCGCAGAGGAGGTTGCGCGCGGCGCAGACGTCGTAGGCGTTCACCTCCTCGGCCGTGCGGACCTCGACGCCCCGGAAGTTCCGGAAGGAGAGCCAGGCGTTGCGGTCCCGCGCCGGGAGGACGAGGAGGCTGCGTCCCTGGAGCCCCAGGCTCGAGAGGAGCCCGCGCGCCTTCTTCGCCGAGGGGGCCTCGAAGGAGAGCCCCTCGAGGAACACGACCTCGCGGTCGCTGAGCTTGCCGAAGAGCGCCGTGCGCAGGGCGACCTTGAGCTCCTTGCGCGGGAGCCGGTAGGAGAAGTCCCTCGGGTGGGGCCCGAAGACCGTCCCTCCCTTGCGCCACAGGGGGGACTTCTTCGAGCCGGCCCGCGCGCGACCGGTGTGCTTCTGCTTCCAGGGCTTCTTCGTCGACCCCGAGACCTCGCCGCGCTCCTTCGTGTCGACGGTCCCTTGGCGGCGGTTGGCCTCGTACATCCGGATCGCGTCGCGCAGGGTCTTCACGAGGAGGCGCTCCCCGAAGGGCGCGCCGTCGACCTTCCGGTCGCGGGACTTCCCCGCGGCGCAGTCGAAGTGCCGGACCGCGAACTCGCCCATCGCTAGAGGGCCCGCCGCGGGGCGGGGGGCTTCGCGAGCCGGAGGAGGACGAGCGCCCGGGTCGGACCCGGGACGGCGCCCCGGAGGAAGAGGAGGTTCCGCTCGGCGTCGAGACGGACGAGCCGCAGGTTCTTCGCGGTGTGGCGGTCGAAGCCCATGTGGGAGGCCATCCGCTTCCCGCGGTAGACGCGCGCCGGATCGGTCGAGGAGCCGATCGAGCCGGGCTGGCGGACGTTCATCGACCCGTGGGTGTCGGGGCCGCGGTTGAAGTGGTGGAGGCGGACCGTCCCCTGGAACCCCTTCCCCTTCGTCACGCCGCTCACGTCGACGCGGTCCCCTTCCTTGAAGACGTCCCCCGCCTTCACCTCGGCGCCCACGGCCGGGGCGTCCCCCTCGACGGCGACCTCCCGGAGGTGGCGGCGCACCGGCACCCCCGCCTTCTTGAAGAAACCGCGCTGGGGCTTCGCGACGACCTTCTCGCGGACGTCGCCGAACCCGAGGACGACCCGCCCGGGGAGCGCCTGCGCCACCACGCAGGGGCCCGCCTCGACGATCGTGACGGGGATCCACTCCCCCTTGTCGGAGAAGAGCTGGCTCATCCCGCGCTTGCGGCCGAGAAGCGCCTTCACGGTCATGGCGCGCTAGGCCCGGATGCGGATCTCGACGCCGACCGGGAGGTTCAGCTTCGAGAGGGCCTCGACCGTCTTCGGGGTCGGCTTGGAGATGTAGATGAGGCGCTTGTGGGTCCGGATCTCGAACTGCTCGCGCGACTTCTTGTCGACGTGCGGGGAGCGGAGCACCGTGTAGCGCTCGATCCGGGTCGGGAGGGGGATCGGACCCTGCACGTCTGCCCCGGTCAGACGGGCCGTCTCGATGATGTCCTGGGCGGACGTATCGAGGGCCTCGTGATCGTAGGCCTCCATGCGGATCTTGATTCGATTCTGCATCGACGCGAGGGTCTCGGCTCGGGATCCCGATCGCCCATCCCGCGGACCCCGAGTCCCTGGCCGACGACGACCTCTCCGAGACGAATCCGCGGGCACACCCCGAGGTCACACCCCGGGGGGGGGAAAGACGGGGGAATCTATCGACGTGCGCCCCCCCCCGTCAAGGGGCGCCGGGGGCTCAGTATGGGGCGGCTTCCCGCAGCCGGTCCGCCGGAACCGGGGCGTACCGGAAGGGCTCGAGCGTGCAGGAGGCGCGCCCCTGCGAGAGGGAGCGCAGGGCGGTCGAGTACCCGAACATCGAGGCGAGGGGGACCCTCCCCCGGAGCCACTTGACCGTCCCCTCCGCGACGACCTCCTCGACCTCCCCCCGGCGCGCCTGGAGGTCGGCCAGGATCCCGCCGGCGAACTCCGCGGGGGACTGGATCTCGAACCGCATGATCGGCTCGAGGAGGACCTCCCCCCCCGAGCCGAGCGCCTCGCGGAAGGCGAGGTCGGCGGCCGCCGCGTAGGCGGTCTCGTTCGAGTCGGTCTCGTGCCTCGAGCCTCCCGTGACCACCGCCCGGACCTGGACGACGGGGTAGCCGTACGTCGGGCCCGAGGTCCCCGCGTCCCGGATCGCCCGCTCGATCGCCGGCCGGAAGGCCGGCGGAAGGTCGCCCAGCCCCGCCTGCATCGCCACCTCGATCCCGGCCACCTCGTGGGCCGGCTCGAGGCGCAGGCGGACGTGCCCGTAGACCCCCTTCTCCCCGACCTTCCGCACGAACTTCCCCTCCCCGGCGGAGGCGCGCGCGAGGGTCTCCTTGTAGGCGACCCGGGTCCTCCCCACGTTCGCGTCGAGGTGGAACTCCCGCTGGAGCCGGTGGCGGAGCACCTCGAGGTGGAGCTCCCCCATCCCGCTGATCCGCAGCTGTCCCGTCTCCTCGTCCCCGGCGACCCGGAACGTCGGGTCCTCCCGCTCGAGGCGGCGGAGCGCCTCGATCAGCCGCGCCCGGTCGGCCGAGGCCTTCGGCTCGATCGCCATCGTGAGGACCGGGTCCGGGAACCGGGCGGCCTCGAGGGCGATCCCGTGCCCCCTCTCGAACAGGGTGTCCCCCGTGGCCGTCTGCTTGAGGCCGACGAGCGCGACGATGTCGCCCGCGAGCGCCTCCTCGACCTGCACCCGGTCGTTCGCGTGCATCCGCAGGATGCGGCCCGCCCGCTCCGCCTTCCCCGTGCGGGAGTTGACGAGCCCCACCCCCGTCCGCAGCCGCCCGGAGTAGACCCGGACGTACGTGAGCTCCCCGTGCTCCTCGACGAAGATCTTGAACGCGAGCGCGCACAGGGGCTCCCCGGGATCGGGCTTGCGGCGCGCTTTCCGTCCCCCCTCGGGCGCCTCCCCCTCCACCGCGCCCCGGTCGAGGGGGGAGGGGAGGTAGTCGATGACCGCGTCGAGCAGGGCTCGCACGCCGCGGTTGCGGACGGCCGAGCCGCAGAGGACCGGCACGACGGAGGCGGCGAGCGTCTGGCGGCGCAGCGCCGCCCGCAGATCCTCCGTCGCGATCTCCCCTCCCCCGACGAACTTCTCGAGGAGCGCCTCGTCGCGCTCGGCGACCGCCTCGAGGAGCCGCGTCCGGGCCTCGACCGCCCGCTCCCTCAGGTTCGGCGGGAGGGGGGCGTGTACCTCGACCGCCTCGGGGTCCTCCGACGGTGGCCGCACGACCTCCATCGAGACGAGATCGACCACCCCGGCGTACCCTCCCCCCTCGGCGATCGGGATCTGGACGGGGAGGGCCGGCGCGCCGAGCCGGCTGCGGACCTCCGCGACGACCCGGTCGAAGTCGGAGCCGGCCCGGTCGAGCTTGTTCACGAAGGCGAGGCGCGGGATCCGGTAGCGGTCGGCCTGCCTCCACACCGTCTCCGACTGCGCCTCGACGCCGGCGACGCCGCAGAAGACGACGACCGCCCCGTCGAGCACCCGCAGGCTCCGCTCGACCTCCGCGGTGAAGTCGACGTGGCCGGGGGTGTCGATCAGGTTCAGGCGGTGCCCCCGCCAGGCGATCGTCGTCGCCGCGGCGGTGATCGTGATCCCCCGGTCCTGCTCCTCCTTCATCCAGTCCATCGCCGCCGTCCCCTCGTCCACCTCCCCCATCCGGTGCTCCTTCCCGGTGTCGAAGAGGATCCGCTCCGAGACCGTCGTCTTGCCCGCGTCGATGTGGGCGACGATCCCGAAGTTGCGGAGGAGCGAGAGGTCCACGGCGGAGTCCGCGGAACATACCGGCCGCGCCGCGGCCGGGGAACCCGCACGCCCGCCCCCTTCGGGCGGACCCCGGGGACCGCCGAGAATGCCTCCCGCCTCCCCTCCGGGACCGGCCCGCGGGGAGCCCCGATGCCGAAGCGAACGCTCAAGCGCTCCCGGGCCCTCGTCCTGTGGCTGTGCTGCTTCCTCGGCGGGGCCCTGACCGGCATCGGGATCTTCCTCGCCGCCCAGGTCGAGGTGATCCGGTTCGTCCGCCGGCAGGTCGAGGAGCTCGGCTTCTTCGCGCGGATGGTCGGGAAGCTCACCTTCCTCTGGCGCGGTCCCGACGAGCGGATCGCGCTCTCCCTCGAGGAGATCCCCGAGGCCTACCTCGACCACTGCGTCACGGTCGCCAAGTGGTTCGTCGGGATCGGGGCGATCGGGATCGCGCTCGCCCTCCCGCTCATCCTGCGCCTGCGGTGGCGGAAGAAGAGGTAGGAGAGCGACCCGCCGCCCGCGGGGACCCTAGCGAACCAGGTCGATCTCCGCCCCCTCCGGACCGAGCGTGAGGGAGCGCTCGGCGATCTCCGTCCCCTGCGCGTCGGTGAGGGCGACGCGGTAGCGCCCCGGGGGGAGCTTCAGCGGGCGCGGCGCCGATCCGTGGAGGCGGCCCGCGACAACCGCAAGCCCCCGTTCGTCGAGGACCCGGAAGCCCGTCCTCCCCGCCCTCCCGTCCCCCGCCCGCAGGACGAGGAGCGCCGCGCGCTTCAGCCGTACTTCCAGCCCGAGGATCGGTCCGCCGCGCGTGTCGACGAGGACGCTTCCCGACACCCACGTCGTTCCGTCCAGGTCCTGGTCGTCGACCGCGTCGTGGTTCCTCGTGCGCAGCAGGTACTCCCCGCGCCCGAGCCCCTTCACGGTGAACCTTCCCTCTCCGTCGCTCCTCAGCAAGGCGTGCGCCTCCGGATGGCCGGACCCGCCCGCCGGGTCGACCCCGGCCAGCCCGAACTGGACGGCGACCCCCTTCCCCTCCGCGTCGAGGAATCGTCCCTGGACGACGACCTCCCTCTCCAGGGGGACCGTCCCGAGGTCCGTCACCCTTCCGGGCTCCGCGAGGATGTTCCGCCGGAGAACCGCCCGACCCTCCGCGTGGACCTCCAGCTCGAAGCGCCCCGGTTGCCTCGCCTCCATCCGCGCGGCCCCGGTCTCGTCCGTCCGCACGCCCCCGTCGATGAAGGAGGACCCCTGGAGCGCCACTCGGGCCCCCGCGATCGGTCCTCCCGACTCCGCCTCGACGACCTTCAGGCGGATCGAGGCGAGGTTTGCCTCGAGCGCTTCGGGAGACACCACGAAGACGACCTCGTCCGCCCCCGGTTCGATCCGCTTCGTCTGGAGAACCACGTGGTAGAGGACCAGGCTCACGTGGACGGGCAGGTCGCAGGCGAGGATGAGGACCCCCAGGTAGCCGGGCGGGAGCTTCAGCACCCGAGGACCGTAGTTCCAGAAGCTCCCCACCCCGAAGGGATTGTTGAGGCTGCCGCCGACGTCGAAGAATCGATCCCCGGGAGGCTCCCGCGTCGCGACGGGGACGATGGAGAGGGGAGGGCCCTCGGGCCGCCGTTCCTCGAGGGCCGCGTCGAGGCTCCGGCCGTCCGGGGTGACCACCTTCACCTTGAGGACGACCGCCTCCCGCAGCGTGAAGTCTTTCCGGAGGACGGGCTGCTCGGGACGGAGGTCGAGCCTCGCCTCCTCGGAGCGGTACCCCTCGGCGGACGCCGTGGCCGAGTAGGTTCCGAAGGGCAACGCATGGAGCGCGTAGGCTCCCTCCTGCTTGGCGTCCGCGTGGCGCCGCCGACCCCTGCGGTCGACGAGGCTGACGCCCGCCCACCACGCTCCCCGGATCGGTTCCCCCGAGGCTCCGAGCAGGGAGCCGTAGAGGAGGGACTCCGGCCGCGAGGCCGGCGCATCGGCGGGCGGAACTGGAGGCGGGCCATCGGGGGGCGCGTCGGGCGCGGGCTCGTGGGCGAGCGCGCGGGAGGGCGGCGAGCCCGCCTCCCTTGCGGCCTCCGGAGACGCCGGCAAGGTGGCCGCCGGGTTCGGGGTGATTGATTCCCCGTCGCCAGGTTTCCCGCCACCCAGGAGCGACGCGCCCGCGATCAGGATCAGCGCTCCGACGACGGCCGTCGCGAGCATCCGCTTCGGGCCGAGGACCGACATCCGCCCGGATTCTCGGCGGGTCGGAGAATCCAGGCAACCGCGGCGCGAGGATCCCCCTCCGACGATCGGAGGGTTCCATCGGGGTCCTACGTCCTGTCGTCGCGGGGTGCGCTCGAGGAGAGGGACGTCGGCTCCTTCGTCCCCCCGGATCGGGCGCGCTCGGACCCGAGAGATTCGACGTTCCGCTCGAGGAAGGCCGCGCTGAAGAGGTAGCCGTCGAGGAGGCTCCGGTCCTCCTCCCCGAGGACGACCGAGGCGACGTAGAGCGCCTCGACGCTCGCCAGGCCGGCGCCGGGATCCTCGAACGTCTTCGACTTCCTCGGATAGGCGGTGGCGAACCCGGCGGGGATCGAGCGCGCAATCGGGTCGCCTCGGAGGCACTTCCTCATCCGCTCGACCTTCTTCCAGGAGCAGTCGAGGAGGAGGACCGTTCGCCCCGCGTCGGCCCGGGAGAGGGGGGGAGCCCCGACTTCGAGGAGCGTCATCCCGCTCGCGTCGAGGACCGTCGTCCCCCTCCGCTCGAGGAACGACACGTCGCCCCGCCCCCGCAGGGGCGTCAGGCTGCACTTGCGGCGGGACTCCTTGCGGTCACGCAGGACGACGACTTTCACGCGCCCCCCCGCTCGCGGAGGAGCCGCCGCCCCGTCTCGAGGAGGCGCCGCGTCCGCTCCTCGTTCCGTCCCCCCCGCTGCGCGCGCTCGAGCCTCTCGACGCCCGCCTGCGTGTTGCCGAGGAGGAGATAGAGGTAGCCGGAGAAGAGGTCGCCGCTCGCGCGGATCGCCTCCTCCTCCCCGGGAGGATCGGACTCCTCCCGCAGCGCGCGCCGGACCGCTTCCCGCCGGTCCTCCGGGATGTCCCGGAGGATCCCCGCCTCGAGGAGCGCCTCGAAGGCCGCCCGGGCGACCTCGCGCTGCCCGGCGCGGGTCGGATGGATCGGGTCGACGAACGAGCGGGCCCCCCCCTCCGGTCCCCACTCGAGCGCCTCGAAGTGCGCGTCGGAGAGGCGGACGCCGTGGCGCGCGCAGACCTCCCGCAGGTGGCGCGCCTGGGTCGCCCCGACGCGCAGGGGCGCCGCGTCGAGGTCGCGGGCCTCGAGCAGGAGGGAGCGAGCCTCGCCCCTCCGGGAGAGGGAACCGAGGGCGCTCCCCGCCCCCCATGCCGCGAAGGCGTCCTCCGGGGAATCCCGGAGGGCGCGCCGGAATCCCTCGAGGGCGCCTTCGAAGTCTCCCCGTCCGAGGGCCTCCTGGGCCTCGAGCGCCTTCCCTTGCCCGTCGATCGCCGCGGCCGAGGCGAAGGGGGGAGCCGACGGGTCGGAGGCGGGGAGGAGGGCGACCGGCTCGATCCCCTTCTCGCGCAGGACGGAGAAGAGCCGGCCCACGTTCTCCCCGTAGTCGGAGAGGATCCGCGCCCGCTCCGCGGGGGAGAGGGGGAGATTCCGGAGCCAGGGCCCGTCCGGCCCCGTGCCGGGCGGGGGCTCGAGAGGAGGGCCGGGCTGCGGCTTGCTCCGCGCGGGGGAGAGCGCCCTCCTCCCCCACTCGAAGAGGGCGGAGCGCCGGCGGAGGCCGTCGACGGACCGGGTGAGGGGGGTGGACCGGGGGGCGGTCAGCCTCGGGTAGAACTCGTTGTGCCCGCAATAGAGGAGGGCCGCGCGGGCGGAGCGCGCCGGCAGCGCCTCGACGAGCGCGACGAGGCCGAGGGAGGTGCTCGCCGGAGCGGCGAGGGTGAGGACCTCGATCCGGTCGCCCCCGAGCGCCGAGGCGAGGGCGCGACGGAGGGCCTCGCCGAAGGCCGCGTCCGGAGGGAAGGGGAACCCCGCCGAGGTCGACTCCCCCAGGCTGAGGACGCGCAGGCGCCCGTCGGCGGGCGGAGGGAGCGTCCGCGCCCTCTCGAGGAGCTCCGCGGTGAGGAGGCCGACGCTCGGAGGGAGATAGGGCCCGGGTCCGCGGAACGGGCGGGCTCCGGCAAGTCGAGCGATCCCCTCCCCGAGGAGGAGGAGGGCCGGCGCGATCGCGAGGGAGAGGAGGCGGTGGAGGCGCGCGCGGGCCGGCGACCCCGACTCCCCCCCTACCACGCGAAGTGGGAGTACGCCTTGTTCGCCTCGGCCATCTTGTGGATGTTCTCCTTCTGGAGGACCGAGGCGCCTGTGTTGTTGAACGCGTCCGCGATCTCCTCGGCGAGCCGCAGGTGCATCGGCTTCCCCTTCTTCTTGCGCGCGTTCTCGATGATCCAGCGCACGGCGAGGGACTGCTGGCGCTCGCGCTTGACTTCGCGCGGCACCTGGTAGGTCGCCCCGCCGACGCGCCGGGAGCGGACCTCGAGCTGCGGCTTCACGTTCTCGATCGCCCGCGTGAAGATCTCGACCGGGTCGGTCCCGGCGAGCTTCTTCGCCGCCTCGTCGAGGGCGCGGTAGAAGATCCCCTGCGCGATCGTCTTCTTCCCGTCCCACATGAGCTTGTTGACGATCTTCGAGGCGAGCCGGCTCCCGTAGCGGGCGTCGGGCCGCAGGAGGTGGTCGAGCGACTTGTAGTGGCGGGGCATCCCGGTCGGTCCTTCCTGCTTCGGGCCTGCTTCGGGCCTACTTCGGCCGCTTCGCGCCGTACTTCGAGCGCCCGCGCCGGCGGTCCTCCACCCCGGCGGAGTCGAGCGTCCCGCGGATGATGTGGTAGCGCACGCCCGGGAGGTCCCGCACGCGCCCCCCGCGGACGAGGACGATCGAGTGCTCCTGGAGGTTGTGCCCCTCGCCCGGGATGTAGGCGGTGATCTCCTTGTTGTTCGTCAGCCGCACCCGCGCGATCTTGCGGAGCGCGGAGTTCGGCTTCTTCGGGGTCATCGTCTTCACCTGGAGGCAGACCCCGCGCTTCTGCGGGCAGGACTCGAGGACCGGCGACTTCGACTTGCGCCGGACCCCGCGTCGCCCGCGGCGGATGAGCTGGCTGATCGTCGGCATGGGGGAAGGGGGGAGGATTCTAGGGGCCGGCGCCCTCGCCGTCGACGCCCCTCACGCGCTCGCCGCCGCCGGCATCTCCTCCGAGGCGGCGACCTCCGGGGCCCCGAGCGGCCCGAACTCGATCTTCTTGCGCACCCGCGTCCGGTAGTGGGACCGGAAGCCGGTGCCCGTCGGCACGAGGTGGCCGAGGATCACGTTCTCCTTGAGCCCGATCAGGTCGTCGCGCCGCGCCCCGAGGGCGGCCTCCGTGAGGACCTTCGTCGTCTCCTGGAAGGAGGCGGCGGAGATGAACGACTCGCTCTGGAGGGCGGCCTTCGTGATCCCGAGGAGGAGGGTCTTCCCGAGGGCGGGCTTCCCCTTCTCCTTCTTCAGGCGCTCGTTCTCCCCCCGGAACGCGAAGCGGTCGACGACCGCGCCGGGGAGGAAGACCGACTCGCCCGGGTCGTCGACCTGCACCTTCCGCATCATCTGGGCGAGGATGATCTCGATGTGCTTGTCGTCGATCGTGACCCCCTGGGAGCGGTAGACCGCCTGGACCTCGCGCAGGAGGTACTGCTGGACCGACTCCTCCCCCGAGATCCGGAGGATGTCGTGGGGGACGAGGGGCCCCTCGACGAGGGGCTCGCCGGCGCGGACCCGGTCCCCCTTGTGGACCCGCAGGTGCTTGCCCTGGGGGACCAGGTGCTCGCGGGTGATCCCCGACTCGGGGTCGGTGGCGAGGATCGTGCGCTTGCCGCGGCGCTTCTCCCCGAGCTCGACCAGGCCGTCGATCTCGGAGATGACGGCGGGCTCCTTCGGCTTCCTCGCCTCGAAGAGCTCCGTCACGCGCGGCAGGCCCCCCGTGATGTCCTGCGTGCCGGAGATCTCCCGCGGGGTCTTCGCCAGGAGCGCCCCCGCCTCGATCGGGTCGGCGTCCTCGACCTCGATGTAGGCGCGCTCGGGGAGCGGGTAGACGGCGACCGGCGCGCCCTTCTCGTCGACGAGGACGATCTGCGGGTGGAGGTCCCCCTTGTGCTCGATGATGACCTTGCGCGGCATCCCCCCCGCCTCGCGCTCGACCTTCATCGTGCGCCCCTCGACGACGTCCTCGAAGGTGACCTTCCCCTCCTTGTCCGCGAGGATCGGCACGTGGTGGGGGTCCCATCGCGCGAGGACCTCCCGCTCCTTCACCTCCTTCCCCTCGGGGACGAGGAGTTCCGCCCCGTAGGGGATCGTGTAGCGGTCGAGCTCCCGGTCCCGCTTGTCGTAGATCACGAACTCGACGTTCCGCTTGAGGACGACGGGGGCCTTCCCCTTCACCCCCTCGACGATCGAGGTCGAATCGGTCAGGCGGACGACACCCGAGCGGCGGGACCGGATCTCCGACTCCTCGACCGTGCGCGAGGCCGTCCCCCCGACGTGGAAGGTCCGCATCGTGAGCTGGGTGCCCGGCTCCCCGATCGACTGGGCCGCGATGATCCCGACGGCGAGCCCGTCCTCGGCGAGGTCGCCGCGGGAGAGGTCCATCCCGTAGCACAGCGCGCAGACGCCGAGGGAGGCCTCGCAGGTGAGCGGGGAGCGGACGAAGATCTTCGGGAACTTCATGTCCTCGATCCGCCGCGCGATCTCCTCCGTCAGGAGGTCGTTCTCCCGGACGATGACCTCGTCGGTGACGACGTCGACGATCGCCTGGCGCGCGACGCGCCCCCGGATCGCCTGGGTGAGGGAGACGGCGACCTTCTCCCCCTTGTGGATCGCCTCCTTCGGGATCCCGTTGGGGGTGCCGCAGTCCCGGACCGTGATGACGACGTTCTGGGCGACGTCGGCGAGCTTGCGCGTCAGGTAGCCCGAGTCGGCGGTCTTGAGCGCCGTGTCCGCGAGCCCCTTGCGCGCCCCGTGGGTCGAGGAGAAGTACTCGAGGACGCGCAGCCCCTCGCGGAAGTTCGCCCGGATCGGCGTCTCGATGATCTTGCCGGAGGGCTTCGCCATCAGCCCGCGCATCCCGGCGATCTGGCGGATCTGCTCGATCGAGCCGCGCGCCGAGGAGCGGACCATCGCGTAGATCGGGTTCAGGTACGGCTTCCCGCCGCGGGCGTCCTCCTTCATCGCCCGCATCATGTCCTCCCCGACGCGCTCGCGGGCCGCCGTCCACTGGTCGATGATCTTGTTGTAGCGCTCCCCCTCCGTGATGATCCCGTTCCGGTAGAAGGTCTCGATCCGGTCGACCTCCTTCTCCGTCTTCGCGATGATGTCCGACTTCGACTCGGGGACCTTCATGTCGTTCTTCGAGATCGACAGCCCCGCGCGGGTGGCCGCCTTGAAGCCGAGGTCCTTGACGTCGTCGAGCAGCCGCAGCGTCTCCTCCCGGCCGAGGAGGCGGTGGCAGTCGTAGATCACCGCCGAGAGGGTCTTCTTGTCGAGCTCGTAGTTGTAGTAGGGCATCCCCGCCGGGAGGGAGTCGTTGAAGATCGCCCGGCCGACGGTCGTCTCGACGAGGACCCGCTTGCCGTCGGGGGCGGGGATGCGGCCGTCGGGGCCGACGATCGCCTCGCGTCCCGAGGGATCGACGCGCACGCAGGTCCCCGGCTCGAAGCGCACGCGCACGCGCGCGTGGGTCTCGACCGGCCCGTGGGCGTAGGCGAGGAAGAGCTCGTCCTCGCTCGAGAAGACCCGACCCTCCCCCTTCGACTGGGCGCGCTCGGTGGTGAGGTAGTGGCACCCGAGCACGATGTCCTGCGAGGGGGCGATGATCGGGCCCCCGTGCGCCGGGGAGAAGATGTTGTTCGTCGCGAGCATCAGGGTCGAGGCCTCCACCTGCGCCTCGTAGGAGAGGGGGAGGTGGACCGCCATCTGGTCCCCGTCGAAGTCGGCGTTGTAGGGGGTGCAGACGAGGGGGTGGATCTTGATCGCGTTCCCCTCGATGAGGACCGGCTCGAAGGCCTGGATCCCCATCCGGTGGAGCGTGGGGGCGCGGTTCAGGAGGACGGGGTGGTCCTTGATCACCTCCTCGAGGATGTCGAAGACCTCCGCCTCCCGGCGCTCGATCATCTTCTTCGCCGACTTGATCGTGTCGGCGAGGTTGAGCTCCTTCAGGCGCCGGATGATGAAGGGCTGGAAGAGCTCGAGCGCGATCGACTTCGGCAGCCCGCACTGGTGGAGCTTCAGCTCCGGCCCGACGACGATGACGGAGCGCGCGGAGTAGTCGACGCGCTTGCCGAGGAGGTTCTCGCGGAACCGCCCCTGCTTCCCCTTGATCATGTCGGTCAGGCTCTTCAGCGGCCGGTTGCTCGAGCCGAGCACGGGGCGCCGGCACCGCCCGTTGTCGAACAGGGCGTCGACCGACTGCTGGAGCATCCGCTTCTCGTTGCGGATGATCACCTCGGGGGCGTTGAGGTCGAGGAGCTTCTTGAGGCGGTTGTTGCGGTTGATCAGCCGGCGGTAGAGGTCGTTCAGGTCCGAGGTCGCGAAGTTCCCCGAGTCGAGGAGGACGAGGGGACGGAGGTCGGGGGGGATGACCGGGATGACGTCGAGGACCATCCACTCCGGGCGGTTGTTGCTGTCCCGCAGCATCTCGACGGTCCGCAGGCGCTTGATGATCTCCTTCTGGCGCTGCTTGCTCTTCGTCGTCTTCAGCTCCTCCCGCAGCGTCCCGGAGACCTTCTCGAGGTGGAGGCGCTTCAGGAGCTTCTTCACCGCCTCCGCCCCCATGTCCGCCTCGAAGGCGGTCCCGTACTTCGCGCGCGCCTGCCGGAACTCGTCCTCCGTCAGGAGCTGGCGCTCCTTGAGGGGGGTCTCCTTCGGCTCGATGACGACGTAGTCCTGGAAGTAGATCACCCGCTCGAGGGCCGAGGTCTTCATCGCGAGGAGGCTCCCGAGCCGGGAGGGCATCGCCTTGAAGAACCAGATGTGGGCCACCGGCGCGGCGAGGTTGATGTGCCCCATCCTTTTGCGGCGCACGCGGGAGTGGGTGATCATCACCCCGCACTTGTCGCAGACGATCCCCTTGTGCTTGATCCCCTTGTACTTCCCGCAGAAGCACTCCCAGTCCTTCTCCGGGCCGAAGATCCGCTCGCAGAAGAGCCCGTCCTTCTCCGGACGGTAGGTCCGGTAGTTGATCGTCTCGGGCTTCTTCACCTCGCCGAAGGACCAGGATCGGATGTCCTCCGGGGAGGCGAGCCGGATCGTGACGGCGGTGTACTCGTTGATCTTCTCGTACGTCGTCTCGACCATCGGGTGGCCTCCTAGAGGGTCTGCTTCTTCACGAGCTCCATGTTGAGCGCGAGGCCCCGGATCTCGTTCGTGAGGACCTCGAACGACACGGGGGTCCCCGGCTCGAGGATGTTCGTCCCCTTCACCATCGCCTCGTAGATCTTCGTGCGGCCGTCGACGTCGTCGGACTTCACGGTGAGGAGCTCCTGGAGGATGGAGGCCGCCCCGTAGGCCTCCAGCGCCCAGACCTCCATCTCCCCGAAGCGCTGCCCGCCGAACCGGGCCTTCCCGCCGAGGGGCTGCTGGGTGATGAGGGAGTAGGGGCCCGTCGCCCGCGCGTGCACCTTGTCGTCGACGAGGTGGTGGAGCTTCATCATGTAGATGTAGCCGACCGTCACCTCCTGCTCGAAGGGGACGCCCGTCCGCCCGTCGAAGAGGACGGTCTTCCCGTGGGAGGGGAGCTCCGCCTCCGCGAGCGCCTTCTCGATGTCCTCCTCCTTCGCCCCGTCGAACGGGGGGGAGACCGCCCGGAAGCCGAGGCGCCGCGCGGCCCAGCCGAGGTGGGTCTCGAGGATCTGGCCGACGTTCATCCGCGAGGGGACCCCGAGGGGGTTCAGCACGATGTCGACGGGGGTCCCGTCGGCGAGGAAGGGCATGTCCTCGACGGCGAGGATCTTCGCGATGACCCCCTTGTTCCCGTGCCGGCCCGCCATCTTGTCGCCGACGGAGAGGTTGCGCTTCGTGGCGACGGTCGCCTTCACCATCTCGAGGACGCCCGTCGGGAGCTCGTCCCCGCGGGAGAGGCGGTTGACGAGCTTGTTCTTCTCCGCCTCCCGCCCGTCGATGCGGTCGGCGAACTCCGCGACGATCGTGAGGGCCTTGTTGCGCTCGGCCACCTTCGGGAGGTTCTCGGCGAAGCGCCGGGCGACCTCCCGGTAGTGGCGCAGCTCCTCGTACATCTCCGCTTCCTCGACGCGCACCCGCCGCTTCGTGTCCGGGTCGACGACCTTCTCGCCGCTCGCCTCCTCGAGGTCGCGCACGAGGGCCCGGACGAGGTCGCGGAAGGCGACGAGGAACTCCTTCTCCGCCTTCTTGATCCCGGCCATCGTCTTCGCGCGCTCGGCGTCCGTCAGGTTGACGCGCCGGGAGAACTTCTGCGCCTCGATCACGATCCCCTCGACGCCGGGGGGGACCTCGAGGGAGGCGTTCTTCACGTCCTCCCCCGCGCGCCCGAAGATCGCGTGGAGGAGCTTCTCCTCGGGGGTGAGCTCCGTCTTGCTCTTCGGCGCCACCTTCCCGACGAGGATCGAGCCGGGCTTGACCCGCGTGCCGATCCGGACGATCCCCCCCTCGTCGAGGTGGCGCAGCGCCTTCTCCCCGACGTTGGGGATGTCGCGGGTGAACTCCTCCTTCCCGAGCTTCGTCTCCCGGATCTCGAGCTCGTACTCCGTGATGTGGATGGAGGTGAAGACGTCGTCCCGGACGAGGCGGTCGGAGACGAGGATCGCGTCCTCGAAGTTGTAGCCGTCCCACGGCATGAAGGCGACGAGCACGTTCTTGCCGAGGGCGAGCTCGCCCCGCAGGGTCGAGGGGCCGTCCGCGACGATCTGCCCCTTCTTCACCCGCTGCCCGACCTCGACGCAGGGGCGCTGGTTCAGGCAGGTCTTCTCGTTCAGCCCCTGGAACTTGCGCAGGCGCAGCTCGTCCTCGCCGACGACGACGCGCTCCGCGTCGACGACCTTCACGACCCCGTCGCGCGGGGAGCGCTGGATCATCCCCGAGTTCGTCGCGACGGCCGCCTCGAGCCCCGTCGCGACGATGGCGGACTCCAGGGTGAGGAGGGGGACGGCCTGGCGCTGCATGTTCGAGCCCATGAGCGCGCGGTTGGCGTCGTCGTGCTCGAGGAAGGGGATGAGCGCCGCCGAGACGCCGAGGATCTGCTGCGGGGAGACGTCGACGTACTGGACGCGCTCCCGCTCGACGAGGGTGAAGTCCCCCTTCAGGCGGGCGGCGACCTTCTCGCCGGAAATCTTTCCCCCCCGGTCGACCTCCGTGTCGGCCGGGGCGAGCACGGCGTTCTGCTCCTCGTCGGCCCGGAGGTAGGCGACCTCGCCCACGAGGCGCCCCTTCTCCACCTTCCGGTAGGCGGTGATGAGGAATCCGTAGCTGTCGACCCCGGAGTAGAGGGCGAGGGAGGAGATGAGCCCGATGTTCGTCCCTTCCGGCGTCTCGATCGGGCAGAGCCTCCCGTAGTGGGAGAGGTGGACGTCGCGCACCTCGAAGCCGGCGCGCTTGCGGTTCAGGCCCCCCGGCCCGAGCGCCGAGAGCCGCCGCTCGTGGGTGAGCTGGGCGAGGGGGTTCGTCTGGTCGACGACCTGGGAGAGCTCCCCGCGCCCGAAGAAGTAGTCGATCGCGGCCGAGAAGGTCTTCGAGTTGATCAGGGTCCGCGGGGTGAGCGCCTCGACCTGCTCGAGCCCCATCCGCTCCTGGGCCGTCCGGCGCAGCTTGAGGAGCCCCTTGCGGAACTCCTCGGAGGCGAGCTCGGCGATCGTGCGCACGCGGCGGTTGCCGAGGTGGTCGATGTCGTCGATCTCCCCCTCCCCCTTGCGCAGCGCGAGGATGTACCGGATCGCCCCGACGAGGTCCTCCGGCTCGAGGGTCTGGACGTCCTCGGGGGTCTGCGTGCCGAACTTCCGGTTGAGCCGGAAGCGGCCGACGCGCCCGAGGCGGTAGCGCTGGGGGTCGAAGAACTTCTCCCGGAAGAGGTCGCGGGCCTTCTCGACCTGGGGGGGGTTGCCCGGGCGCAGGCGCAGGTAGATCTTGAGGAGCGCCTCCTCGTGGCTCTTCGGCCCCTGCTTGTCGTCCCGCAGGGTCGTCAGGAGGAGGGGGTCCTCGACCCCCCCGAGGACCTCGACCTCCTTGACGTCGCAGGCGCCGATCTTCTTCGCCTCCTCCTCGCCGATCTCGGTCGCGGAGGGGGAGAGGACCTCCCCCGTCTTGGTGTCGACGACGTCCCCGACGGCGACGCGCCCCTGGACCGCCTTGACGAAGCGACCCTCCGGCTCGTCCCGCTTCCGGCGGAGCGTCTCGACCGCGTAGAAGGTCTTCAGGATCTCGGCGTCGGTCCCGTACTTCGGGGACATCGCGCGGAGGAAGGTGAGGGCGGAGAACTTCCCCGACTGGTCGATCCGGATCGCGAGGGCGTCCTTCTTCGTGACGTTGATCTCGATCCAGGAGCCCCGCTCCGGGATGATCCAGCAGGAGTGGAGCCGCTTCTCCCCGGTGTGGACCTCGACGGAGAAGTCGACCCCGGGGGAGCGGTGGAGCTGGGAGACGATCACCCGCTCGGCCCCGTTCACGATGAACTCCCCCCCGCCGAGCATGATCGGGATCTCCCCGAGGTAGACGTCCTCCTCGACCGGCTCGGGCTTGACGAGGCGCAGGCGCACCTTGAAGGGGTAGCCGTAGGAGAGCCGGAGCTTCCGGCACTCGTCGGGCGTGTAGCGGGGCTTGCCGAGCTCGTAGCCGAGGAACTCGAGCCGCATCGTCTTGTCGTACGACTCGATCGGGAAGACCTCCCGCAGGAGCGCCTCGAGGCCGCCCGGGCGGCGCTTCGTCCGCGGGATGTCCCGCTGGAGGAAGTCCTCGTAGGACTTCGTCTGCAGCTCGGCGAGGTCGGGGAGCCCGAGGACGGGCTCGTGCCGACCGTACCGCCGGACCGGGACTTCCTTCGCCGTCACGTGTGCGCTCGTCATCGGGGAACCTCGCTCGGGGGGGAATACGACCGGGCGGAGCCGCGGGAACGGACCCGCCCCCGGCTCCCGGCCCGGAACGGACCGGCGCTCCCCGGGGGGAGGGGGGTCCGGCGCCGGGAGGAGGGGAGGATCGCCGCGGCCAAGGGTCGGGCGGGCCGCCTACTGGAGCTTCGCCGTCGCGCCCGCCTCTTCGAGCGCCTTCTTCGCCTTCTCGGCCTCCTCCTTCGAGAGACCGGTCTTCACGGGCTTCGGGGCGCCGTCGACCAAGTCCTTCGCCTCCTTGAGGCCGAGGTTCGTCAGGGCCCGGACGACCTTGATCGTGTTGATCTTGTTCGCCCCGGCCGACTCGAGGATCACGTCGAAGGAGGTCTTCTCCTCCTTCGCGGCCGCGGGGGCGCCGCCGCCCGCCGCCGGCGCGACCATCGCCGCGGCCACGGCCTGGACGCCGAACCTCGCCTCGTAGGCCTCCTTGAACTCCTTCAGCTGGAGGAGGGTCATCGACTCGAACTTCCGCAGGAGCTCCTCGACCTCGGGGCTCCAGCTCTTCGTCGTCGTCTCGGTCATGTTCGTCGACTCCGTTTCTCGGAAGCCTCCCCCCCTTCCGGGCCGGGAGGCGCGCGGCCGCTCACGAGTGCGCCGTGCGGGGGCCGCGCCCGCACCGGCGGCGCGCCCGCTAGGGGGCGGGGGCGCCCGCCGATTCCGGAGGCTTGGGCTCCGCTTCCTTCTTGGGCTCCGATTCCTCCCGCTTCCGCTCGTGCGCCGCCGCGAGCCGCGCCGGGACCGACAGGGTCGAGGCGAGGAGCGAGGCGACGGCGGTCGCCGGGCCGAGGATCGACCCGAGGGTCCGGGCGAGGAGGACCTCGCGCGTCGGGATCGAGGCGAGGCCGGCGAGGTCCCCCGCCGTGATGCTTCGCTCCTCGAGGAATCCGCCGCGCAGCTCGAGCTTCGGGAGGCGCTTCTTCGCCTCGACGAGGACCCGCGCGCCGGCGAGGACGCCCGCCTCGTCCGTCGCGATGAGCGCGGTCGGCCCGCGCAGGAACGCCGCGGCGTCGAGCCCCCGCTCGCGGAACGTCCGCGCGGCGAGGGTGTTCCGGACGACGCGCAGGCGCAGGTTCCACTCCCCGAGGGCGGCCCGGAGGTTCGTCGCCTCTTGGACGGTGAGCCCGTGGGTCCCGAGGAAGAGGAACGAGGAGCGCCCGGCGGCGAGCCGGTCGAGCTCCCCGGCCATCCTCTGCTTGACGAGGTTCGGCACCGGCTCCCTCCTAGGCGACCTCGACGAGGACGGCGGGGCTCATCGTCGAGGAGAGGACGACCTTCGAGAAGAAGACCCCCTTCACCGCCGCCGGGCGCATCGCCCGGAGGTGATCGAGGAGGGCCGTCACGTTCTCGACCAGGTGCTCCGCGGGGAAGGAGCGCTTCCCCACCGGGGCGTGCACGTTCCCGCCGGCGTCCGTGCGGAACTCGACCTTCCCCGCCTTGAACTCGCGGACCGCCTGCCCCACCTCGGGGGTGACCGTCCCCGACTTCGGGGAGGGCATCTTCCCCTGCGGGCCGAGGACCTTGCCGAGGCGGCCGACGACCTTCATCTGGTCGGGGTGGGCGATCGCGATGTCGAAGTCGGTCCACCCGCCGAGGACCTTCTTCGCGAGGTCCTCCGACCCGACGAAGTCGGCCCCCGCGTCCTTCGCCGAGCCGGCCGCGTCCCCCTCGGCGAAGACCGCCACCCGGACCGTGCGGCCGAGGCCGCGCGGCAGGGAGACCGCCCCGCGCAGGAGCTGGTCGGTCTTCTTCGGGTCGATCCCGAGGTGGATGGCGAGGTCGACCGTCTCGTCGAACTTCGCCGGCTCGAACGTCTGGAGGAGCCGGACCGCCTCCGGGAGGGGGTAGAGCCGGTCGGGCACGACCGCCTTCGCGCTCTTGCGGTAGCGCTTGCCGTGGGAGAGATCGGGCTTGCTCATCCTTCCACCTGGATGCCCGCCGCGCGGGCCGTCCCCTCGATGATCCGGCAGGCGGCCGGCAGCGAGCGGGCGTTCAGGTCCTTCATCTTGAGACGCGCGATCTCCTCGACCTGCTGGTGCGTCACCTTCCCGGCGACCTCGCGGCCGGGCGTGCCGGTCGAGGTCGCGATCCCCGCCGCCTTCTTGAGGAGGACGCCGGCGGGGGGGGATTTCGTGATGAACGTGAAGGTCCGGTCCTTGTAGATCGTCACCTCGACGGGGATCGTCATCCCCGCGGCGTCCTTCGTCGCGTCGTTGAACCGGCGGACGAACTCCCCGATGTTCACCCCGTGGGCGCCGAGGGCCGGCCCCACCGGGGGGGCGGGAGTCGCCTGGCCGCCGGGGCACTGCAGCTTCACCTTCGCGGAGATCTCCTTCGTCGCCATCGTCGTCCCTTCCTCGACCGCTCCCCTTCCCCTAGACCGGCTCCACCTGCCAGTACTCGAGCTCGACCGAGGTGGCCCGGCCGAAGATCGTCACGATCACGCGCACGGTCCCCTTCTGCGTGTTCACCTCCTCGACCGTCCCGTCGAACCCCTCGAACGGCCCCTCCTTCACCTTGACGGTGTCCCCCTTCTGGAACCCGATCGCCAGGCGCGGGCTCTCCTCGGAGCGCTCCATCTGCCCGAGGATCTTGCGCACCTCCTCGTCCCCCATCGGGACGGGCTTCTCGCTGCGCCCGCCGACGAAGTCCCCGAAGCCGGGCGTCTCCCGCAGCACGCCGCGGACGCGCTGAGTCCGCTCGTCCTGGGTGTCGTCGAGCTCCGCCTCGATCATGAGGTAGCCGGGGTAGATCTTGCGCTGGGTGACGCGCTTCTTGCCGTTCTTGATCTCCGTCACCCGCTCGAAGGGGACGAGGACCTGCGTGATCCGGTCCTCGAGCGCCTCGGCCTTCAGCCGGCGCAGGAGGTTCTCCCGGATCCGCTCCTCGCGGCCCGCCTGGACCCGGATGACGTACCAGCGGTGCGTCACTTCGCCGCCCCGGGGAAGAGGAGGAAGCGGAAGACCGAGCCGAGGAGCGCGTCCGACCCGGCGAGGAAGACGCCGAGCACGACGACGGTCGCGATCACGACGAGGGAGGAGTCGACGACGTCGGAGGTGGAGGGCCAGGTGACGCGCCGCATCTCCTCCTCCGTCGAGATGAGGAGGTCGGCCACGCGCGGGCGCTCGAGGTAGATCCGGATCGCGACGAAGGAGGCGACGAAGACGACCGAGGCGAGGAGGAATGCCGGGGAGAGTCCCACGCCGAGGACCGGGAGGCTCGCGTCGCCGAGCGGGGTCCGCCACCCGACCCCCCACCCCTGCGCGCTGCGGTGGAGGCTCACGCACCCGTAGACCGCGAAGGCGGTGAGGGCCCACGCGGCGAGGGTCCGCGCGAGGTGGCCTTCGGCGGGGCGGTGGCGGCGGAACATCGGTCCTAGAGCTTCTTTTCCTTGTGCGCGGTGTGCTTGCGGCAGCGCCGGCAGAACTTGCGCTTCTCGAGCTTGTAGGGGCTCTTCTGGCGCTTGAACGTCGTGTAATTGCGCTCCCCGCAGTCGGGGCACTCGAGGAAGACGTACCGTTCCTTGTTCTTCATTCTTCAGGCGGGGGCGAGCTTCAAGGCCTCGCCCCCCCTCCGGCGGGGCCCGCGGGGCCCCCCCGGCCGGGCCTCACTGCAGGATCTTCGTCACGACGCCGGCGCCGACGGTCTTGCCCCCCTCGCGGATGGCGAAGCGCAACTGCTCCTCCATCGCGACGGGGGTGATCAGCTCGGTCGTGAGGTGGATGTTGTCCCCGGGCATGCACATCTCGACCCCCTGCGGGAGGGTCACCGACCCGGTCACGTCCGTCGTGCGGAAGTAGAACTGCGGCCGGTAGCCCGGGAAGAAGGGGGTGTGCCGCCCCCCCTCCTCCTTGTTCAGGATGTAGACCTCGCACTCGAACTTCGTGTGGGGCGTGATGGAGCCGGGCTTCGCGACGACCATCCCGCGCTCGATGTCCTTCTTCTCGATCCCGCGCAGGAGGACCCCGACGTTGTCGCCGGCGAGCCCCTCCTCGAGGACCTTGTTGAACATCTCGACCCCGGTGACGACGCTCTTCACGGATTCCTTGCGCAGCCCGACGATCTCGCAGGCGTCGTTCACGCGGATGCGCCCCCGCTCGATCCGGCCCGTCGCGACCGTCCCGCGCCCCTTGATCGAGAAGACGTCCTCGACGGCGAGCGAGAAGGGCTTGTCGACCTCGCGCTTGGGCTCGGGGATGAACTTGTCGAGCGCCTCGACGAGGTCCTGGATCGGCTTCGCGGCGGCGGCGTCCTTCCCCGCCGACTGCATCGCGGCGAGGGCGTTCCCCCGGACGATCGGCGTCTCGTCGCCGGGGAAGCCGTACTTCTTGAGGAGGTCGCGGCACTCGATCTCGACCAGGTCGAGGAGCTCGGGGTCGTCGACGAGGTCGACCTTGTTCAGGAAGACGACGAGGGCGGGGACGTTCACCTGCCGCGCGAGGAGGACGTGCTCCCGCGTCTGCGGCATCGGGCCGTCGGCCGCGGAGACGACGAGGATCGCCCCGTCCATCTGCGCCGCCCCGGTGATCATGTTCTTGATGTAGTCGGCGTGCCCGGGGCAGTCGATGTGGGCGTAGTGGCGCTTGGCCGACTCGTACTCGACGTGCGCGACGGCGATCGTGACGATCTTGCTCGCGTCGCGGACCGTCCCCCCCTTCGCGATGTCGGCGTAGCTCTTGACCTTCGTCGTCCCCCCCTTGCCCGCGAGGACCATCGTCATCGCCGCGGTGAGGGTCGTCTTGCCGTGGTCGATGTGGCCGATCGTCCCCACGTTGACGTGGGGCTTCTCGCGCTTGAAGACTTCCTTCGCCATGTTCCGTTTCTCCGATGTCCGATTCTCGTCTTCGCCGTCGCCGAGGCCTGCTCCTGGGGGGACTCCCCGCGTCGATGGAGCTGGTGACGGGAATCGAACCCGTGACCTCCTCCTTACCAAGGAGGTGCTCTACCGGCTGAGCTACACCAGCTTCCCCCCCCCCCGCCTCGGGCGCGGAAAGGGGGTCGTCGCGGTCGGCCGACCTGGAGCGGGCGATGGGAATCGAACCCACGTAGCGAGCTTGGAAGGCTCGAGCTCTACCATTGAGCTACGCCCGCGCTCGCACGTTCGCCGGCGCAAGGGTGGGGAGAGAGGGATTCGAACCCCCGAAGGCAGTGCCACCAGATTTACAGTCTGGCCCGTTTGGCCGCTCCGGAATCTCCCCGCCGCTTCGCCATCGACTTGTTTCCCGCCCGGCTCCGGTTCCGCTCCAGGGAGTGGCGACCGCGGCGACCGCGCCCACGGACGTCCGCACTGGAGCTAGCGGAGGGAGTCGAACCCACAGCCGCCCGCTTACAAGGCGGGTGCTCTGCCGTTGAGCTACGCTAGCGATCCGACCCCCGGCGGGGAAAAACCGAAGATGCTAGGTGGACGACCCCGATGGTCAAGAGAAAAGTTCCGCACCCACCGCAACCCCAGGTCAGACCGACCCCAAGGATTCCAGGTACGCGCGCCGGGCGGCGGAGACCTCGGAGATCGAGTCTCCCCCGAACTTCTCGAGGAACGCCCGGGCGATCTCGAACGCGACCGCCGCCTCCCCCACGACGGAGGCGGCGGGGACGGCGCAGACGTCGCTCCGCTGGAAGGTCCCCCGCTCCGGGGCCCGGGTCTCGAGGTTGACGGAGGGCAGCCCGCGCCGGAGGGTCGGGAGGGGCTTCATCGCGGCGCGGACCAAAACGGCCTCCCCGTTCGAAACCCCCCCCTCGACCCCCCCCGCCCTGTTCCCGTCCCGCGCCCATCCCCCCCACCCTCCCCCGTCCCTCCGGAGGATCGGATCGTGGACCCGCGAGCCGCGCATCCGCGCCGCCGCGAACCCGAGCCCGATCTCCACCCCCTTCACCGCCGGGATCGACATCAGCGCCCGGGCGAGCCGGCCGTCGATCCGCCCCTCCCCGGTCGCGAAGGAGCCGAGGCCGGGAGGCACCCCGAGCGCGACGACCTCGAAGAGCCCCCCGACCGTGTCCCCTTGCCGGGCCGCCGCCTCGACCTCCCGCCGCATCCCGACGGCGGCGCCCGGGTCGAGCGAAGCGAAGGGGGAGGCATCCCTCGCCGCGCGCGCCTCCCCCAGCCGGGAGAGCCCCTCCGACTCGAGGGGCCCTCCCCCCCAGGCGGGGACCCGGCGCGGGGCGGCGCGGACCGCGCCGATCGAGAGGACGTAGCCGAACACCTCGACGGCGAACTTCCGGAGGAGCGCCCGGGCGACGGCGCCTGCCGCGACGCGGGCGACCGTCTCCCGGGCGCTCGAGCGCTCGAGGACCGCGCGGACGTCCCTCGTGCCGTACTTCAGGCAGCCGGCGAGGTCGGCGTGCCCCGGCCGGGGCGCCCGCAGGTTCGGCAGGCGGTCGATCGAGTCGTCGGCGTTGCCGACGAGGAGGGCGATCGGGGAGCCGAGCGTCCGGCCCCGCTTGAGCCCCGAGAGGATCCGGACCCGGTCGCGCTCGAGCGCCTGGCGGCGGCTGCGGCCGAATCCTCCCTGCCGGCGCGCGAGGTCGGCGTCGATCGCGGAGGCCTCCAGGCGCAGACCCGCGGGGACCCCCTCGACAATCGCGAGGAGGGCCGGGCCGTGCGACTCCCCGGCCGTCCGGTAGCGGAGGTCGCTCATCCCGGTCCCGGCGGGGGCTCGACGAACGAGACCTCGTCGAAGGGGACCTCCATCCGCATCCCCCCGACGAGGACCGAGAGCACCTCCCGGTCGAAGTCGACCTTCCGGACCGGGCAGCGCTGGCGGAACCGTCGCAGGTAGACCAGATCGTCGCGCCGGAGCCTCCGGAGGAAGGCGAGGCGGCGCTCCCCGAACGGGGTCGAGCGCAGCGCCTCCGCGAGCCGCCCGCGCAGGCGCTCGAGGCCGCCGCGGACGGCGGGCGACTGGGCGGCCCCGATCTCCTCCTCGAGGACCTGCCGCGCCCGGCCGAAGGACTCCTCGACCACCGACTCCGCCTCCGCCGCGACCGAGCGACGCGCCTCCTCGAGGGCGCGGCGGGCGGCCTCGACCTCCGCGCGCTCCCGGGCGGCCTCTTCACCCAGCCGCCGCGCCTCCTCGAGGGAGCGCTCCGCCTCGACCCTGCGGTCCCGGACTTCCTCGACGGCGCGATCGAGGGGGTGGCGCTCGCCGGCGAGGGACTCGCGCGCCTTCGAGACGACGTCCCCGGGAAGGCCGAGGCGCGCGGCGACGGCGAGCGCGTTCGATTCCCCCGGCAGCCCGATGCGGAGCCGGTAGAGCGGGCGCAGCGTCGGGGCGTCGAACTCGACGGAGCCGTTCTCCGCCCGCGGGTGGACGTAGGCGAGGGACTTCAGGGGGCCGAGGTGGGTCGTCGCCAGCACGCTCGCCCGCCGCTCGAGGAGCCGCTCGAGGATCGCGCGGGCGAGGGCCGCACCCTCACCCGGGTCGGTGCCCGAGCCGAGCTCGTCGAGCAGGACGAGGGAGCGCTCCCCCGCGCGCTCGAGGGCGGGGGCGATCCGGCGGAGGTGGGAGGAGAAGGTCGAGAGGGACTGCGCGATCTCCTGCTCGTCCCCGATGTCGACGAAGAAGGCGTCGTACAGGGGCACCGTCGTCCCCGCCTTCGCGCAGACCGGGAAGCCCGCCAGCGCGAGCGCCGCGAGGAGCCCCGCCGTCTTCAGGGCGACCGTCTTCCCTCCCGTGTTCGGCCCCGTCAGGAGGAGGAGGTCGAAGTCCGAGCCGAGGCGGAGGTCGAGCCCGACGACCTCGGCGGGGGCGCCCGGGAGGGCGCGCCGCACCGCCTCGAGGAGGAGGGGGTGGCGCGCCCCGCGCAGCTCGAGGGCCCTCCCCTCGGCGATGGAGGGGACGGTCGCCCCGACCTCGCGGGCGTAGCGGGCCTTCGCCAGGGCGGCGTCGAGCGCGCCCACCCGCGCGCAGGCCTCCTCGATCGCCGGGCGCGCCGCGAGGAGGCGGCGGGTCGCCGCGAGGAGGACGGCCGCCGTCTCCCGCCGCTCCCGCACCCGGAGGTCGGCGAGGCGGTTGCCGGGCTCGACCAGCTCGGGGGGCTCGACGAACGCCGTCGCCCCCGTGCCGGAGCGCTCGTGGAGGACCCCCGGGATCCGTCCTCTCGATCCGCTCTTCACCGCGAGGAGGACCCGACCGTCGCGCCACACGGGCTTGCGGCTCTGTAGGTGCGGCCGCAGCCCCGGGCGACGGAGCAGCGCCTCGACCTTCCCCGCGATCTCCTGCTCGAGGAGGGCGATCTCCCCGCGCACGCGCGCGAGGCGGGGACTCGAGCGGTCGGGGATCGAGCCGTCGGGGTCGACCGCCCGGCCGAGCTCGGCGCGCACGGAGGCGAAATCGGCGATCCCGCGGGCGAGGGCGCGGAGGGCCGGGCAATCCCCCCGCCCGCCGAGGGAGTCCCGCGCCGCCTCGGCGGCGGCGAGGAAGCCGTCGAGGGCGAGGAGCTCCTTCGGCTCGAGGGGCGCGCTCCCCTCCGCGAGCTTCGCGAGGGAGCCCCTCGGATCCCCCGCTCCCGCGAGGGAGGGCGCCTCCCCCGCGGCGAGGAGGAGCATCGTCTCGGAGGTCTCGCGCAGGCGCCGCTCGACCTCCTCCCGGTCCCCCGACGGGCGCTCCGACCTCACCCGGTCCGCCCCGAGGGGCCCCGTCGCGCAGGCCGCGACGAGGGAGGTCGCCCGCCCGAACTCGAGCGCCTCCAGGGAGGGGACGTCCACGCGCGGATTTTGACACCCCTTCCCGGGCGTCTCTATAACGGGACCGCGTCGACCTTGCCGATCTACGACAGCATCGTCCAGGCGATCGGCCGCACGCCGATGGTCCGCCTGTCCGAGCGGATGGCGCGCGGGATCCCCGCCGAGATCCTCCTCAAGGTCGAGTCCGCGAATCCGGGGGGCTCCGTCAAGGACCGGATCGGCCTCCAGATGATCGAGGAGGCGGAGCGCTCCGGGAAGCTCAAGCCGGGCGGGACCGTGATCGAGTGCACCTCGGGGAACACCGGGATGGGGATCGCGCTCGCGGCCGCGGCGAAGGGGTACCGGATGATCTTCACGATCCCCGACAAGATGAGCCAGGAGAAGATCAACCTCCTGAAGGCCTTCGGGGCGAGGGTCATCGTCACCCCCTCCGCGGTCCCGCCCGAGGATCCGCGCAACAACCACCAGGTCGCCCGCCGCCTCGCGGGCGAGATCCCGAACTCGTTCTGGACGAACCAGTACGAGAACCCCGAGAACCCCCGCGCCCACTACTGCACGACCGGGCCGGAGATCTGGGAGGACTGCGGCGGGAGGCTCGACGCCTTCGTCTGCGGGATCGGGACGGGGGGGACGATCTCGGGGGCGGGGAAGTTCTTCAAGGAGAAGGACCCGAAGCTCCGCGTGATCGGCGTCGACCCGGTCGGCTCCGTCTACGCGGAGTACTTCCAGACGGGGCGCCTCGGGGCGCACCACCCCTACAAGGTCGAGGGGATCGGGCAGGACGACCTCCCGCCGATCCTCGACTTCTCCGTCATCGACGAGGTGATCGCGATCGGGGACCGGGAGTCCTTCCACGTCGCCCGGCGCCTCGCGCGGTCCGAGGGGATCCTCTGCGGGGGCTCGGCGGGCACCGCGCTCGCCGCGGCGCTCCGCTACGCAAAGGACCGCCCGAAGGGGGAGCGGATCGTCGTCCTCCTCCCCGACACGGGGACGCGCTACCTCTCGAAGGTCTACAACGACGCCTGGATGCAGGAGCACCAGTTCGCGGAGGAGCGGGGCCCGGTGAACGCCCTCGACGTCGTGACGGCGAAGGCGGGGGGGCCGGGGAGGCTCGTCTTCGTCGGCCCGGAGGCCTCCGTCCACGACGCCGTCGGCCTCATGAAGCGCCACGAGGTCTCCCAGATCCCGGTGATCGACAACGGGACGGTCCTCGGGTCCCTGCGCGAGGACCTCGCCCTCGAGCTGATGGTCTCCCGCCGCAACACGACCGAGGTCCGCGTCCGGGAGGTGATGAGCGCCCCGCTCCCGGTGGCCGGGCCCGACGCCCCCGCCGAGGAGCTCTCGCGGCTCCTGCGCGGCGGCCACCCCGCCGTCCTCGTCCGCCTCGCCGACGGCGAGTTCTCGATCCTCACGAAGTTCGACCTCCTGCAGGCGATGGCGCCGTGACCGGCCCGCGCTTCGGGACGCGCGCGGTCCACGGCGGCCAGGAGCCCGACCCCTCGACGGGCGCGATCATGACGCCCGTCTACCTCACCTCGACCTTCGTCCAGCCGCAGCCGGCGCGGCCCATCGGCGGGTACGACTACTCGCGGACGAAGAACCCGACGCGCGTCGCGCTCGAGGCGAACCTCGCCTCCCTCGAGGGGGGGACGTGGGGGCTCGCCTTCGGCAGCGGCATGGCGGCGATCCACGCCGCCCTGGGCCTCCTCTCCGCCGGGGACCACGTCGTCGCGGGGGACGACCTCTACGGCGGGACGTTCCGGCTCTTCCGGACCGTGCTCGCGCGCCAGGGGCTTCGCTTCACCTTCGTCGACCCCTCGGACCCCTCGGCCCTCGAGGGGGCCCTCTCGTCCGACACGAAGATGCTCTTCGTCGAGACGCCGACGAACCCGCTCCTGCGCCTCGTCGACCTGCGCGCGTGCGCGGCGGCGGCGAAGGCGCGCGGACTCCTCTCCGTCTGCGACAACACCTTCGCGACGCCGGCCCTGCAGACTCCCCTCTCCCTCGGATTCGACCTCGTCGTCCACTCGACGACGAAGTACCTCGGCGGCCACAGCGACGTCGTCGGGGGCGCCGTCGTCGGACGCGACGAGGGGCTGCGCGCCCGGCTCGCCCATCTCCAGAACGCGATCGGGGCCGTCCCGGGTCCCCTCGACTGCTTCCTCGTCCTGCGCGGCACGAAGACGCTCCACCTCCGGATGGAGCGCCACTGCCGCAACGCCGGGAGAGTCGCCGAGTTCCTCGCCGGCCACCCGAAGGTGGCGCGCGTCCTCTACCCGGGCCTCCCCTCCCATCCCCAGCACGCCCTCGCCCGCTCCCAGATGAGCGGCTCCGGCGGGATCGTCTCCCTCGAATTGAAGGGAGGGGGGCCGGCGGCGATCGCGTTCGCCTCCTCGACGCGCTGGTTCGCCCTCGCCGAGTCGCTCGGCGGGGTCGAGTCGCTCGTCGACCACCCCGCCTCGATGACGCACGCCTCGGTCCCCGAGGAGAAGCGCCGCGCGGCGGGGCTCTCCGACTCCCTCGTCCGCCTCTCCGTCGGGGTCGAGGACGCCGAGGATCTCCTCGAGGACCTCGACCGAGCCCTGGCGAAGGCGTGAGGGGGCGGGCCTGAGGCGCTAGACCTCCGCCTCGTCCGTCTCGGGCGGGAGCTCGGGGAGGGGCTCCCCGCCGACCTTCGCCCGCATCATCCGCCCGACCTTGAACTTGACGACCCGCTTCGCGGGGACGTCGACCTTCTCCAGCGTCCGGGGGTTCTGGGCCCGCCGGGGGGCGCGCTCCTTCACCTCGAAGACGCCGAACTCGCGGAACTCCAGGCGGTTCCCCTTCCCCAGCTCGTCCGTGATCGAATCGAGGAAGCGCTGGACGATCTCCTTGACGACCACCTTCGACTGACCCATCCCCTCCGCGATGCGGTGGACGAGCTCTTTCTTGGTGATCGTCTGACCCTTCTGCGCCTTCATGGAGCCTTCTCTCTCGCCCCGGCGGCGCGGGGCGGTCGGCCCCGCGAGGGCGGCGCAAGATGTCGCCCGGGCACCGGATTGTCAAGCGGCGCCGGGATTTACCTCGAGGAGGAAGGTCGCCGGCCCGTCGTTCACGAGGTGGACGCGCATGCTCGCGCCGAAGGAGCCGGTGGCGACCTCGAGGCCGAGGGCGCGCAGCCGTCCGGCGACGCGCTCGACGAGCGCGCGGGCGACCTCGGGAGGCGCCGCCCCGTCGAAGGACGGGCGCCGGCCTCGGCGCGTGTCGGCGCAGAGGGTGAACTGGGAGACGAGGAGCACGGCGCCCCCCGCCTCCCCGATCGCGAGGTTCATCTTCCCCTCGGCATCCTCGAAGACCCGCAGGTGCGCGACCCGTTCCGCGAGGAGGTCGGCCTCCCGTTCCCCGTCCCCCCTCTCGACGCCGAGGAGGGCGAGGAACCCCCGGGCGACCGAACCGACCGTATGTCCCTCGACGTCGACCCGGGCCTCCGCGACCCGCTGGAGGAGCGCGCGCATCCTCATCCCGCCGGTCGCGTCGCGGAGGCGGCGGCGGCCTCCTTCTCGATCTTGTCGAGGAGGAACCGGACCCGCATCCGCTCCAGGAGCGAGAGGGCCCTCGAGGACCTCGAGGAGGCGAGGAGGGCGCGGAACGCCTCGGCCGCCCCCTCCGGATCCTCGAGGGCGTCGCGCCGGAGGATCCCGAGGCTGAAGAGGGCGCGCGGGTCCCCCGGATCGATCGCGAGGGCGCGCTCGACCGCGCCGAGCGCGTCGCGCGCCCGCCCCTGCGCGAGGGCCGCGGCCGCCCGGCCGTAGAGGGCCGGCGCGTTGCCGGGGCGCGCCTCGAGGAGCCTGAGGAACTCCCGCTCCGCCTCCGGCGCCCGGTCCTCCTCGAGGAGGAGGAGGCCGAGGGCGAGCCGGGAGGGTTCGTCCCCCGGGTCGGAACCGAGGATCGCCTCGAGCTCGCGGATGGCGGCGGCGCGATCCCCGGTCCGGACGAAGAGCGCGGCCCGGTCCGCGCGGGCGGGTAGGTAGCCGGGCTCGTCGCGGACGAGCTCCTCGATCTCCCGCCGGCCGTCCTCCTGCAGCTGCCGCCGCTCGGCCTCCGAGACCTCCGCCCCCGCCTCGCGCGCGCGCGCGAGGCGGCCGCGGGCGAGCCCGTGGCGCACGCCGGGATCGGAACGGTCGACCTCCTGGGCGCGCCGCAGGAGCGACTCCGCCTCCTCGGCGGTCGGCGCGACTCGCGCCTCGAGGACCATGTGGAGGGGCGTGGCGTCCCGCTCGACGTCGGCCTGCGCCTCGGCGCGCGCCTCCTCGAGGCGGCCGGCCGCGAGGAGGGCCTCCTGCAGCGCGCGGCGGATCGCGGCCTCCTCCGGGAACCCGACGCGCAACCACCGCAGGTCGAGGAGCGCCTCCTCGGTTCTCCCGGCGGCGAGGTTCCCCCTCGCCCGGCCGAAGGCGGACCGCGCCGGGGCGTCCCCCT
>JAKEFM010000027.1 GCA_022616055.1 Planctomycetota bacterium | reverse complement strand
TCCACGGAACGGTGGTCGACGCGGACGGGCGCCCGGTGGCGGGGGCGCAGGTGACGATCCACACCGAGCGGCAGTGGAAGATGGTCGGCCACTGGGTGCACGAGCCAGGCGGGCACGACGCCGACGCGACGACGGGCCCCGACGGCGCCTTCCGGATCGAGGCCCTCCGCCTCAGCCCGGAGCCCTACGCGGTCCACGCGACCGCCGGCCCCCGGCGCGCCGGGCTGGTCCAGGGGATCGACCCCTTCTCCATCCCCCCCCAGGGGGTCCGGATCGTGCTGCGGCCGACCCTCGAGCTCTCGGGTCGGGTCCTCGACGCCGACGGCCGCCCGGTCGAGGCCACGGTCACCCTGCGGCGGCCCGGCGAGCCTCCGGAATCCGGCGCCCCCAGGGCGGAGAGCGGGCCCGACGGGACCTTCCGGTTCGTGAACCTCCCCGAGGGGGAGTTCGACCTCTTGGCGATGGCGGCGGCCCATTCCCGCGCCTCCGTCCGCGCCCGCTCCGGCGACCTCGGCGTCGAGATCCGCCTTGCCCCCACCGGCTGGATCCTCCGCGGGCGGGTCCGCTTCCCCTCCGGAAACCCCGACCCGACGGGGTTCGGCCCTCGAGGGGCTCCGTCCTGGCGGCGGCTCCGGAGCGACAACGCCCTCCGGGTCGTCCTCCTCCCGCTGGACCCCCGCGCCGCCGAAGGGCCGATCCCCTCCGAGGCCGAGATCGCCCGGAGGCACGTCGACCTCGAGGATCCCAGGATCCAGTTCGAGGTTCCCCCTGGCTCGTCCCGGCTCTGGCTCGCGCTGATGGCGTGCGGCCGGATGGTCGACGTCCGCGAGGTCTCCGGCCGGGAGGAGATCCTCTTCGAGTTCGACCCCGTGGCGGCGCTCCCCCAGGTCGGCGGCCTCCGGATCCTCGCGCTCGACGCGGCGAGAGGCATCCCCATCCCCGAGTTCGAGGTCGCCGTCTGCGCCGACGGCCGCGGCCCCTGGTGGGGCAGGCCCGGCATTCCGGGCGACGTCGTGGGCCCCCTCTTCCCGGGGCGCTACTCGGCCCTCGTCTGGGCCGAGGGCTACGAGCCGGCCTCCCTCGGGGAGGTCACGGTCGAGGCGGGCAGCGCCGGCGAGACGATCGAGGTCCGCCT
>JAKEFM010000237.1 GCA_022616055.1 Planctomycetota bacterium | reverse complement strand
GTCCGCGCCCACAAGACGGGGCCCGTCGTCCAGTTCAGGAAGTGGGTCCGCCGCAACCGCCCTCTCGCCGCGAGCCTCGCCGGAATCCTCGTCGTCCTCGCCGGCGCAGGCGCTTGGAGGCTCGACCAGGTCCGGCGCGAAGGGGGGCAGTTCCGGGACTTCCTCGACCGGGCCAGGACGGCGCAGGAGGCGGGCGACTTCGACCGCGCGATCGAGCTCGTCTCGAGCGCGCTTACGCTCCGTCCCGACGATCCCCTCGCCTCGGAGCGGCGCGCTACCTACGTCTCGGACCGCGAGCGGAGGAGGGAGGAGGAGGATCGTAGACGTCGCGACGAGGCCGAAGCGCGCAAGCGCGAGGAACGCCTCGCCGAGGCCCGCGCAGAGGTCGAGGAGGGACGGAGGCTCATCGACGAGCGCCGGGCCATCGCGGAGGGCCTGCCCGAGAAGCGCAAGCGGCTCGCCGAGGGGGAGGCGGGCCTCAAGGGTCCCGAGGGTCCCGATGTGAAGCGGCCCCTCTGGGTGCTCGAGGAGGAGATCCGTCTCCAGGAGGGCCGCGCGAAAGACCTCGAGACCCGCGCCCTCAACGCCTTCCACGGGGCGCTCACCCTCGCGGGTGCGGAAGGGCTCCCTGGAGCGAAGGCCGCCCTCGCCGACTACTGGCTCTCCCGCTTCCAGGAGGCGGTCGCCGCCGGAGAGGAGCCCGAGGCGAACCGCCTCGCCGGGCAGGTGAGGCTCTACGACGAGGAGAGACGCCACGCGGCGCTCCTCGATCGGGAGGGGACGCTCACGCTCCTGACGGATCCCCCTGGTGCTCGCGCCTTCCTGTTCCGCTACGTCGAGAAGGAGAAGCGCCTTTGGCCCGTCCCCTTCGACCTCTCCAAGCGCGAGGAGGTGGATCTCGCGGCGCGCGAGCAGCCGCCCGACGCCGCCCTGGAGGAGGCCGCTGCGACCGCGCCCGCGTCCGGATACGTCGCTCCTTCGGTCTACGATCGTCTGCTCGAGGACCTCTCCTCGAACGATCTCGGCGAGACGCCGATCGAGGGGCTTTCCCTCCCCCACGGGTCCTATCTCGTCGTCCTGCGGAAGGAGGGCTTCGTCGACGTCCGCTATCCGGTCCTGGTCCGACGCGGCGGCGAGGAGGGTCCGCGGAACCCGATCCGGCTCTGGAGGACCGACGAGCACCCCGATCCAAAGAAGTGGGTCTACGTCCCCGAGGGGGCCTCGGTCCAGGGCGGCGACTCGGAGGCTTTCGACTCGTGGGACCGGCGCGAGCCCTACGTCGAGGGCTTCTTCATCGGCCGGTTCGAGGTCACCTGCGCCGAGTACGCCGAGTTCCTCAACGACCCCGAGACGGTCCGGGCGTACCGCGAGCACAGGCAGGCTGGGCGCTTGCGACTCGTGCCGAGACACGCTCCCGACGCGCAGCCCCACGACGGGTGGATCGAGTCCGAAGGCGAGGCCGACTCGACCGGATTCAAGAGCGGCCTCGGTCCGCATTGGCCGGTGCTGGATATCTCCTGGGAGGACGCGATCGCCTATGTGGCCTGGCTGAACCGACGCTCCGAGGAGACAGGGGAGCGCTGGGAGTATGCGCTTCCGAGGGAGGAGGAATGGGAGCGGGTGGCGCGCGGCGCGGACGGGAGGCTCTTTCCCTGGGGGGACGGCTTCGACTGGACCTTCTGCAAGGGCGGAAACTCGCGCCCGGAGGAGCGCCAGAACGCAGAGGCGGTCGGCGTGTTCCCGGCGGACGAGTCCCCCTTCGGAGTCCGCGACCTCGCGGGCGGCGTCTGGGAGCGGTGCCAGGATGCGTTCGAGGAAGGG
>JAKEFM010000236.1 GCA_022616055.1 Planctomycetota bacterium | reverse complement strand
GAGAATTTAGAGTCCCCCGGGCACTCATCGGCCACCCCATCGCATTGCGCCCTAGGGCGCAATGCGATGGGCTCTTTGACCTTTACTTTGTTCGACAACTCCGCAATGCGATGGGCTCTTTGACCTTTACTTTGTTCGACAACTCATAATTACTGAGCGTCGCTGTACCGCCGACGCGCCGCAGGTGCCGGCGGGCGAGGAGCTTCAGCTCCGCGTACACCACGTCGAAGAGGCGACGCCGCGCCGCCTCGTCGCCGCCGCGCGCCGCCTCGAGGAGGGCCGTGACCTCGCCCGGCGGAAGCCCGCCGGGGCGCTGGGGATCGGACAAGGTGCACTATTCTCTCCCGGGCGGGCCTCTCGCGCGAAGCCAGCTTCATCTTCGCGACGGCTCCGCCCCTCAGTCGGCCTCGGGCGGCTCGAGGCCGGAGAGGTCGGCCGCGAGGACCTCGGGGAAGTCCATGTCCCCGGCCGCCACGACGTCGAACTCGAGCGTGAGGCCGCCGTCGGTCCCCAGCGTCAGCCGAAAGAAGGGCGCGATGGGGTCCGGGGGGTAGAGGACGAGCTCGATCGGATGGGACGGAATCGCGCCGAGCCAGACGCGAAAGCAAGGATTGATGCCTGCCCCCGCGGTCGCGTCCCAGGTCCCCTCGCCCAGGAGGTTCCCCCCGACCTTGTCGAGGGCGATCACCAGGCCGTCGTTGAAGTTCCCCTCCTGGGGCTCGCCGTCCTCGGGTACCGGGACTCCCACCGCGCTCAGGTCCGCCGGCACCACCTTCGGGAAATCGGGGAACCCCGCCGCCACGCTGTCGAACTCGAGGGTCAGGCTCCCGTCGGTCCCCACCGTCGCCCGGAAGAAGGGCGCGACGGGGTCCGGCGGGTAGGCCAGGATCAGCTCCACCGGGTTCGGCGGGTCGGTCGCCACGAAGAGCCGGAGGGGCGCGGGGGAGCCGTCCTCCGGAATAGGTGCCGCCGCGTCCCAGACGGCGTCCCCCAGCAGGTTCCCCCCGATCCGGTCGAGGGCCGTCACCAGGCCCTCGGCGAAGGGTGTGGGGTCGATCCCGGCCACCAGCGCCCGGGCGCCGAGCCCGAGGACGAGCAGGCCGGCCGCCAGCGCGG
>JAKEFM010000235.1 GCA_022616055.1 Planctomycetota bacterium | reverse complement strand
TTCGCGGCGATCCTCGACGAGGTCGCGCGCGTCGGACCCCGGACGTAACCTCTACCCGTGCGCGGCAGGTTCCTCGTCCTCGACGGGCCGGACGGCTCGGGCAAGTCCACGCAGATCGCGCGGCTCGCGGCCCGGCTGCGCGAGAAGCACGAGAACGTCCTCGTCCTCCGGGAGCCGGGCGCGACGCCGATGGGGGAGGCGCTCAGGGACCTCCTGCTCCACGCCGACGTGGACATCACGCCGCTCGCCGAGATGCTCCTCTACCAGGCCGCGCGCGCCCACCTGGTCGAGACGGTGATCCGGCCCGCGCTCGCCGCCGGCCAGACGGTCCTCCTCGACCGGTACTGGTACTCGACCGCCGCCTACCAGGGCCACGGCTTGGGCCTCGACCCGGAGGAGATCCGCCGGGTGTCGGCGGTCGCGACGAAGGGCCTCGAGCCCGACCGGTTGATCCTCCTCGACGTGCCCGCCGACGTCGGGCTCGCCCGGCTCAAGGGCAAGCGCGACCGGGTCGAGGGGCGCTCGCTCGACTACCACCGCCGGGTGCGCGACGGGTTCCTCGTCGAGGCGAAGAGGCTCGGCGGGAAAGCGACGGTCATCGACGCGTCGCGCGACGAGGAGTCGGTCGCGCAGGACGTCCGCCGCGCCGTGGAGGGGTCGTGAAGAGAGGGGGCCTCGGGGGCGTGGTCGGGCAGCCCGCGGCCGTCGCCGCCCTCCGGGCGCACCTCGCGCGGACGGGCGGGCAGGGGAGCACGCTCATCCTCGGGCCGGAGGGGACGGGCCGGTTCCTCCTCGCGCGCGGCGCGGCCGCGGAGATCCTCGGCGACGAGGCGCTCGTCGAGGCCCTGACCCACCCGGACCTCACGGTGCTCACATGGGACATGGGGATCGACGGCGTGCGCGAGGCCCTCAAGGGCTTCTCCCTCCGGGCGCTCCTGGGCCCGCGGCGGGTGCTTCTCGTCCGGGACCTCGACCGGTTCCACGAGGACGTCCACCACTACCTGCTGAAGACCCTCGAGGAGCCGCCGGGCGGCGCTGCCATCTTCCTCGTCGCGGAGGAGGCGGCGCTCCTGCCCCCGACGGTCCTCTCCCGGTGCCGGTTCGTGCGCACGGTGCCGCTCTCGGACGCGGACACCGCTCTCGTCCTCGCGCGCGCCGGGGTGCCGAAGGAGGCGGCTTTGGACGCGGAGGG
>JAKEFM010000026.1 GCA_022616055.1 Planctomycetota bacterium | reverse complement strand
CTGGTCCTCGCCGAGGGGGATGGGGGGTGCCGGAGTGAACATGCCGGCACTCTATGAAGGGCGAGGGCTACTGTAAAGATATATCTGTTACACTACACTAGTGCGGGCTTCAAGAACGGAACCACGGCGCGCGCCGGTGTCGACGGGAGCCGGGCCGCGCTTAGCATTGCACCTCCGCGCTCCGATCGGAGGTTCAGGTGTCCGCCCGAGACGCAATAGGGTTCGCTACTCGCGCTCGCCTCGTCTCGTGGGCCTCCCTCGCGGGTTGCCTCCTCCTCGCCGAGGCGGGCGGGCAGGTCTACCCCATGGCGGCGTTCGGCGGGAGGGCCCCGGCCGATCTCGCCGGGTTCGGCGTGGCGGCGGCCGGCGACGTCAACGGCGACGGGGTCCCCGACCTCGTCTTCGGGGCGCCGCAGTGCTTCTGGTACTCCACCTGCGCGCCGACCTGCGGTCCGGGCTCCGCGAAGGTCTTCGCCGGGGGCTCGGCCGCGCCGGTGTGGAACCTCGTCGGCTCGGCGCCCGGGGAGATGTTCGGCTGGAGCGTCGACGGGGCGGGGGACGTGAACGCCGACGGCCACGACGACCTGATCGTCGGATCCCTGTGCGCGTCCCCGAGCGGGATCGCCCAGGCGGGCAAGGCGACCGTCGTCTCGGGGGCGGCCGGGACACCGCTCTTCGAGTTCGGCGGAAGCTCGCCCGGGGACAACCTCGGGTGGTTCGTCGCCGGCCTCGGGGACGTGGACGCCGACGGCGTTCCCGACGTCGGGGCGGGCGCTCCGACGGGGAACTACGCGAGGGTCTTCTCCGGTGCGAGCGGCGGCCTCCTCCACCAGTTCAACGGGTCGGGCTCCTTCGGCGTCGTCGCGGGCCTCGGGGACGTGAACGGGGACGGCGGGGCCGACGTCCCCGTCGGGGCGTGGCTCGCCGGCCCGGGCCAGGCCTTCGTCTTCTCGGGGCTTTCCGGCGGGATCCTCTACACCTTCACCGGGACGAACGCGGGGGACCGGTTCGGAGGGGCCCTCGCCGGGGCGGGGGACGTGGACGGAGACGGCGTCCCCGATCTCCTCGTCGGCGCGGGGACGGCCTCCCCCGGGGGCTTCCTCTGGGCCGGGCAAGCGAGGCTCTTCTCCGGCGCGAACGGGGGCGTGCTCCACACCTTCAACGGCTCGGCGCCCGGCGACGGCCTCGGCTGGTCGCTCGCCGGCCTGCCCGACCAGAGCGGCGACGGCGTCCGCGACCTGCTGATCGGCGCGCACCAGGGGGGGAACGCGGGCTTCGGCGTCCCTCCGGGTCCCGGATACGCCCGGATCTTCTCGGGCCTGACGGGCCTCCCCCTCTACACCGCCACGGGGGGCGCGGTCGGGGACGCCTTCGGCCGCTTCCTCGCGGGCACCGGCGACGTGAGCGGCGACGGCGTCGCGGACTTCGCCGTCGGGGCGCACGGCGCCGACCCGGGCGGACTCGCGGAGGCGGGGGAGGTCCGGGTGTTCTCCGTCGCCGGGCTTCCCCCTGGCTCGAGCCTCCTCGGCACGGGGTGTCCCGGCTCGGGGGGCGTCGTCCCGCGCATCGCGACGGCGGGTGGGCCCGCGAGCGCCGCGGCGGGGAACCCGGGTTTCGCCCTCGTCCTCTCCAACGCGCGCCCCTCCTCCTTCGCCCTGCTCGCGATCGGCGTCTCGACGACGAGCTGGATCGGCTTCCCGCTCCCCCTGAACCTCGCCTTCCTCGGGATGCCGGCCTGCTTCCTGCGCGTGTCGATCGATATCCCGCTCCTCCTCGCGACGACCGCCGACGGCCTCACCTTCCAGCCCGTCCCGATCGCCGTCAACCCCTCCCTGATCGGCATGTCGATCTACGCGCAGTGGTACGTCGTCGATCCGGGCCCCTCCCCCTTCCCGGGCGCGCTCACGCCGGGGCTCGCGGTCCTCCTCTAGATCCCCAGCGCCCGCAGCCCCTCGACGACGTCCTCCGCCTCGAGGCCCGGCCCGCGGAGGACCGGCTCCGGCGAGAGGACCCCGTCCTTGAGGAAGAGCACCCGGTCGGCGGCGGCGGCGTCCCTCGGGTTGTGGGTGACGAGGAGGACCGCGCGCCCCTCCCGGTCGCGGGCCGCCCGGAGGAGGGCGATCACCTCCTCGCCCGCCTTGCTCGAGAGGTTGCCCGTCGGCTCGTCCGCGAGGAGGAGCTTCGGCTTGCCGGCGAGGGCCCGCGCGATCGAGGCGCGCTGCATCTCTCCGCCCGAGAGTTGGTGGGGGAGGAAGCGGCGCTTCCCCGCCAGGCCGAGGCTTCCGAGGAGCGCAGCGAGGTCGCCCTCCCTCGAGCGGACCTCCTCGCCGGAGAGGAGCCAGGGGAGCGCGACGTTTTCCTCGACCGTGAGGTTCGGGATGAGATTGAAGAACTGGAAGATGAACCCGAGCGTGCGGCGCCGGAGGAGCGTCCGCTCGTTCTCCGAGAGCTTCGCCAGGTCGCGGCCGTCGAGCTCGACCGTCCCGGCCGAAGGCTCGTCGAGGCCGGCGAGGAGGTGGAGGAGCGTCGACTTCCCCGATCCGCTCGGCCCCATCACGGCGACGAACTCGCCGGGCTCGACGGAGAGGTCGACGTCCCGGAGGACGGGAGAGGGGGTGCCGTCCACCGCGTAGATGCGGAAGAGGCCGCTCGCGCGGACGATCGGCATGGGGGCCGCGCATCGTATCGGCCGCGCCGGATCCATGGCGGGCCGGGCGGCCCTCGGGACAATCCCGCGGATGAGCGAGGAGCGCCCGGGCGATCTCCCCCTCCCGCCTCGACCCGCGCGGGACGACGCCGTCGATCTCCTCCGGGGGATCGTGATGGTCGTGATGGCGCTCGACCACGCGCGCGACTTCTTCGGCGACCTCCGCCTCGATCCGACCGACCTCGGCCGCACGACGCCGGCCCTCTTCTTCACCCGCTGGATCACGCACTTCTGCGCGCCGGTCTTCGTCCTCCTCGCGGGGGCGGGGGCCCGCCTCTCCCTCTTCCGGGGGCGCTCGCGCGGCTCCCTGGCTCGCCTCCTCGTCACGCGCGGAGCCTGGCTCGTCTTCCTTGAGGTCACCCTCGTCGGCTTCGGCTGGTCGTTCGACGCCACGCCCTCGTTCCTGGTCCTCCAGGTGATCTGGGCGATCGGGGCGTCGATGGTCCTCCTCGCTCCGCTCCTCCTCCTTCCTCCCCGCGCGGTCGGGCTCCTCGGCCTCGCGATCGTCGCCGGCCACAACGCCCTCGACGGGCTCCGCTCCGGGGACCTCGGCCCCTTCGCCGGCGCGTGGCGGCTCCTCCACGAGCATGTCCCCGTGACGAGCGTCGGCGGGGTCTTCGTCTTCAACCACTATCCGCTGCTCGCGTGGCTCGGCGTCCTGGCGGTCGGCTACGGGTTCGGGGACCTCCTCCAGAGGGAACCCTTCGCCCGCCGGCGCGCGCTGTTTCGCGCCGGGCTTCTCGCAACGGGGGCGTTCGTCGCTCTGCGTGCGTCGAACCTCTACGGGGATCCGCATCCCTGGTCGGCGCAGGGGAGCGCTCTGTTCAGCGTCCTCTCCTTCCTCAACTGCGAGAAGTACCCCCCCTCGCTCCTCTACCTCCTGATGACCCTCGGGCCCGCCCTCCTCGCGCTTTCCGCATTCGGCCTCGGGCAGGGGAAACTCGCCCGTCCGCTCGTCGTCTTCGGGCGCGTGCCGCTCTTCTACTACCTCCTCCACGTCCCCCTCATCCACCTCATGGCGGCAGGGGTGAGCTGGCGGGAGGCTGGAACGGTGATGCTGGAGCACCCCGGCGCATTCCCACCGGAGGCCGTCCACGGCCTGCCGGGCGTCTACCTCGCGTGGCTCGTCGCCGTCGCGCTCCTCTACCCCGCCTGTCGCTGGTTCGCCGGCGTGAAGGCGAGGGTTCGCTCCCCCTGGCTCGCGTACGTTTGACGTCGCCCACCCGTTCGCCTCGGCAACGGGAGTCCCGCGAACGGACGCGGGCGTCACTTCGGAACCCCCTGGGTTGGCCGCCCTCCGCCGGAAGCGCTCGAGCGAGTAGCGTGGGTCCATGCCGATTCAGCTCGCCGAAGACATGAAGGCCGTGATCGCCTCCGCCCGACTCTGTTTCGCGGCGACCGTCTCCCCGGATGGAAGGCCGAACCTCTCCCCGAAGGGGACGATCCGCGTCTGGGACGATGGCCACCTGTTCTTCCTCGACATTGCATCTCCGGGCACTCGCCGCAACCTCCGGCACAACCCCTGGATCGAGCTCAACGTCGTCGACCAGCTGTCCAGGCGCGGCTACCGCTTCCTCGGACGGGCGACCCTGCACGAGGACGACGAGGTGTATCGGACCGCCTCCCGGCGCGTGTTCGACGAGGGGGGAGCCGAGTTCCCCGTGACGGCGGTCGTCCGGGTCGAGGTCGAGCGCGCGCTGCCGATCGTGTCGCCCGGGTATTCGCGTGTCCGAGACGAGTGGCAGATGCGCGAGCTGTGGCGCGGGCGTCGTGTCGTCCTGGAAGAGGAGTTCGAGACCCATCTGCGGGCGCACGGGCCTTGGTCGGAGAATCCTCGCTGAAGGAATGGGCTCGCGCCTCCGTTCCCGCGACATGGACGATCGGTCCGGGCCCGCGGCGGCCCGCCTGCGCCCGGGTCCGGCGCGTGCCGGGCGATGGTCGGCTCCCTCTTCCATCCGGGGACGCACCCCGATCTTCAGGCGTGGCCGGAGGGGCGGATGTCCGCGATGTCGCCCGACGTCGTCGCGGGGATCATGGAGGGACTCGGCGGCTACGACTTCGCCGGGGCTTTTTGGGGCGCAGGAGTCCCGATCCGCGCCATCAACGGCGACCTGTGGCCGACGAACGTCGAACCAAACCGCACCGTCTCGCCCGGCTTCGACGCGGTGATCATGACAGGCGCCGGTCACTACCCGATGCTCGAGAGGCCCGGCGAGTTCAACCGCCACCTCGTCGAGATCGTGAAGGACCTCGAGCCGAGGTAGGCCTCCTCCTGGCCTGCCGGGAGAGAGACCGCGACCCGCGGAAGGACCCCCGGCGAACGCCGGAGGTCGGGGGGGTCACTCGACCCGCTTGATGACGTGCCAGCCGAAGGGGGAGGCCGTGGCGTCGAAGTCCCCGATCCCGATCTCGCCGACGGCGAGCCTGAAGCCCACGTTTCCGAAGGCGGGGACCATCCCGGTCCTCGGGCGGTACCCGCCGACCGGGGGCTTGCCGGTGTTCGTCATGCCGTAGATGCCCGGATGGGAGTCGTCGGTGTACTTCTTCACGAGGCCGTCGAAGTCCTCCCCCTTCTTCGCACGGTCGAGGATGTCGTAGGCGAGGGCCTTCGCCTCCTCCTTCGTCCGCGTGATCGGCTTGCCGGGGACGGAGCTCCTTCCCTGGTCGGCGAACCCGATCAGGCAGTGCTGGACCTTGATCTTGTCGGGCTCGACGCCGGGCGCGGGAGCCGGCGGCTTCGCCTCGATCCTCGGGGCGGCCGAGGGGAGGCTCGGCCTGGCGGTCTCCGCGGCGGGTTTCGGCGGCTCCGCCTGCGGGTTCGCCTTGGCGGAGGCGCTCTCGGTCGCGGGCTTCGGGGATTCCGACTTCGAATCCTCTCCGGGATGGGCGTGCTCCTTCGAGCCACAGGCGAGGAGAGGAAGGAGGGCGACCGCGGCGGCGAGGATCTTCATGAGGTGGTTTCTATCCGCCCTCGGAAGAAAGGCGAAGCCTTCGCGCAGCTACCTCCGCGAGCGCTCGCGGAGGACGAGCCGGATCGGGGGGAAGGGGGGAGAGACGGGCACCGTTTCCGAGTCCTCCAGACGAGGGCCGGGACCGTAGGGAGCGGTCGCGCTCGCGCGCAGGGGGAGGGAAGGGAGGCCCCCGATCCGGAAGCGCCCGGCCGCATCGGTCTTCACCCAGAAGGGGCCGAGGATCTTCGGGAGGGGAGGCGCCGCGTCCAACTCGCAGGAGACGTAGCTCTCCGCCACGAGCGCTCCGCCGGGATCTCGGACCTCTCCCTCGAGGACGAGCTCGGGATCGAGTCTCCATTCGACCCCAGCGGGGCCGTCCTCGGGCAGGGCGACCTCGCGGGCGGCGGAGGCGCAACCAGGAGCCTCGGCCGAGATCCAGAGCGACGTCTCGCGAAATCCGCGGAGGGAAAAGGAGCCATCGGCAGCGGTGCGCGTCTCGCACGAGGCGATCCATCCCGGTGGGAAACGCTCGATCCGGTATTCCCTCCAGCCGCGCACGCGCGCGGCGGGGACGGGCGCGCCGGTGTCTCCTCGAACGAGCCAGCCGCGCACCTCGCTCCCCTCGCCGAGGACGAGGATCAGGTCGGCGGCCTCTCCGCTCGCCACGGTGATCCCGGGCCGCTCGATCGCGGGGTACCGCTCGTGGGAGGCGTAGATCTTCGTGTAGGGACCCGGCGCGATCTCCGCGGAGAAGGAGCCGTCCGGCCCCGTGAACGCGTGCTCCGACTGCATCGTGTCCGCGTCCGGGTCGTGCGCGACGCGCCAGTCGGGTTCGAGGTCCACTTTCGCGTTCCAGAGCGCCCGACCCTCGGGATCGAGCACGATGCCGCGGATCCGCGCGACCGGCCGCAGGAGGACGCGCAGCTCCTCCCCTGCCCGATCGAGGGGGAGGCGCGCGCGTTGTCCGGCATAGCCGGGCTTCTCGACCCAGGCGTAGAGGAACTCTTCCCTGTGCCCGACGAAGCGCCAGTCGCGCTCGCGCTTCGCGACGAACCGGCCGTCCGGGCCGCTCGCGGCCTCGCCTCGATTTACCGTCGCCCCCTCGACGGGCGCTCCCGTGACCGCGTCGACGACGAATCCGGACAGGGTGCCGACGGGGCGGAGCGAGAAGTCCACCGTCCCCGACTCCCCGTTCGACAGCTTGATCCCCCCCCGAGCGAGGTCGTGTCCAGTCTCGACCGCCCGGATTTGGATCGAGCCAGGGGGAAGGTGCGTCAACTCGTAGGAGCCGTCCGGACCGGAGCGGGCGTTCCGCGGGGAGTCGTCCGGAAACCAGCCTTCGCTGTGCGAGAGGTTGAACAGGTAGAGATCGAGGGCGACCCGCGCACCCGCGAGCGGCTCCCCCTTCGCGCTCCGGACGGTGCCGCGCACCGTCGCGCCCTCCTCGAGCCGCAGCGTGACGGGTTCCCCGCCGCAGACGCCGAGGCCCACCGCGGGGGCGAACCCCTCGAGGTCGGCGATCACCCGCGTGCGGGCGCCGGGCTTTCCGCAGGGCAACAGGAATGTCCCGTCGTTCTCCGTCGGAACGACCTCGAACAGGATCTCGCCGAGACTGAGGATGCCGAGCGGTCGGACGAGCGCGCCCCCGACGGGCTCGCCTGCAGGGCCGAGGACCTGCCCCCGTATCGAGGGAGTCGGGACGAGCGAGACGACCCCGGCGTCTACGGATCGGGACGCCACGCGCAGGAGCCGGACCGTCGCGGCCCCCTCGGGATCCTTCTCCGCCCGCAGCGCGAGGGAGTCCACTCCTTCGGGAACCGAGAGCCGGAACCGCCCCTCCCCGTCCGACTCGGCGGACGGCGACCCTCCGAAGTCGACCGGGCCGGGACCGGGATCTTTCGTCGCGAGAATCCGGGCGCCGCGGACGGGACGTCCAGACGCGTCGTGGACGAGACCGCGGACTTCCGCGGTGGGGTCGGCGAGTGGTTCCGCGGGCGACCGGGCGGAGGCGCTCGCCGGAAAGGAAGGAGTCGACTCGGGACTTGCCGGGAAGGAGACCTCCACGGAGGAGGAACCGGTTTCGGAGGCGGCGCCGCCGCGACTCCCCGGTCGGATCGCGAGGAGCCCAGCGAGCAGTAGGGCGACGATGGACAGGAGGAAGAGGCCCGGTCGCCTCACGACCGCACGATAGCCCCACGCACGGGGACGGGTACTCCGACGCCGGGGGGGCTCCCCGGTTCGGGGAAGAACGACGGCGCGGGGACTCCGCCGTCGCCTTCCCGGAATCCCCGGCTATCATCCCCGCGCAACGGCGGCCGACGGTGCCGCGGCGAAAGCCGAACGACCCGCCGGAAAGGACCAGGAAATGCCCGAGAAGAACCCCAGCGATTTCGCGACGATCATCGGTGCGGATGCCGTCCTCAAGGGGGAGCTCACCTTCGAGTCGGGGCTCCGCGTCGAGGGGACGTTCGAGGGGAAGGTCCGCACGAAGGGGACCGTCTCGATCTCGTCGAAGGGGAAGGTGAAGGGGGAGATCGACGCGGGGCACGTGATCCTCGAGGGGGAGATCGAGGGGAACGTCTCCGCGCACGACCGGGTCGAGCTGCGAGAGACGGCGAAGATGAAGGGAGACCTCCTGGCGGCGAAGCTCCTCGTCGCGGACGGAGCCTCCCTCTCGGGGCACTGCCAGGTCGGGCACGACCACGCGCGCGCCGAGGGCGCCGGCCACCGTCCTCCCGAGAGGGTGCCGGGCCGGGAGATCACGCCCGCCACGCCGCCCCCGATCCCGCCCCGCCCCGAGGTCGCGATCAAGAAGTAGCCCCTCCCGCGGGGGGGCCCCCGATTGCGTCCCTCGGGCGCACAGCCCTCGGCCCGGAAGCGGAACTTCGTCTGCCCGCACTGCGAGCAGGCGTTCGAAGCCGACCCGAAGGCGATCAGCGTCGTCTGCCGCCACTGCAGCAAGCGCGTCGACGTCGAGGACATCCGGATCGACGCCTACCACGGGGTCGTCCGCCTCGCGACCGCCGGCCGGATCGAGGTCGGGAAGAGCGGCCACGTCTCGGCGAAGGTCCGCGCCCGGGAGCTGGTCGTGAAGGGGACGGTGAAGGGGGAGGTCGTCGCCCTCGACCGCGTCGAGGTCGGCGCGACCGGGAAGGTCTTCGCCGACCTCTCCGCCCCCCGGCTCTCCGTCGAGCCCGGCGCGGTCCTCGTGGGGCGCGTGGAGGTCGGACCCCGCCCCGGGGCCAAGGAGGAGGAGCCGGAGCCGGAAGAGGAGCCGAAGGAGGGGACGAAGGCCGGGAAGGCGCCGCGGAAGGGGCGCCGGGCGTAGTCCTATACTTCGCCGCCCTCCCCGCCCCTCCCCTGCCCTCCTGCCCCGCCTGCCGCGCCCTGCTCGAACCCGGGGCGAAGGTCTGCCCGTACTGCGCGCGGCCGCTTCCCCCCCAGGGGGGACGGGAGTCCGCGGCCCCCTCCCGGCCCGGCGGCTGGACGCGCGCGCTGCTGACCGCGATCGTCCTCCTCTACGCGGGCATGCTCGCCCTCGACGCCGGGACGCGGCCCGCGGCGATGGAGGGGGAGTCGTTCGACGTCTTCGCGCCGAGCCTGCCCACGCTCCGGGCCTTCGGCGTCCTCGAGACCGAGGAGGTCCTCGACTGCGGGAAGGTCTGGCTCCTCGTCACGCCGATCTTCCTCCACCTCGGCCTGGTCCACCTCCTGTTCAACGGCTTCTCCCTCCTCCAGCTCGGCCCTCTCGCGGAGGAGGCGTTCGGCCCGGGCCGCTTCCTCACCCTCTACGTCGCGACCGGCGTCGCCGGGAACCTCCTGAGCCTCCCGTGGGGCTGGGGAGGGGCCGGAGCCTCGGGAGCGATCTTCGGCCTGATGGGGGCCGTCCTCGTCTACGTCCGCAGGAGGCGGTCCTCGATCGGGCCCGCGCTCGTCTACCGCATGCTGACGCGCTGGCTCCTCTACGCCGTCCTCCTGACGCTCTTCGTCCCGCGCGTGAACCACTTCGCGCACGCGGGGGGCTTCCTCTCGGGGTGCGCCCTCGGCTACCTCGCGGATCGCCACGGGAGGTCGCGCATCTGGCGCGTCGCGGGGCGGGCGGTCCTCCCCGCCGTGATCGCGTGCTTCGTCGCGACCGCCATCGAGGCGCCCCGGATCTCCCGCAGGCGCGACGTCGGGTTCTTCGACGGGGCGGTCCGGGCGGGGCTGCGGGCGGCGGAGGAGGCGAGGAGAGGCCGGGCGGATGCGGTCGAGGCGCGGGTCGACCTGAGGGACGCCCTCCGCACCCTCGACCGCCCGACGAACGCGGGTCCCGAGGTGGAGGGCTTCCGGCGGCGGCTCGCCGAGTCGCTGCGGAGCTTCGAGGCGGCGCCGGCCGGGGGACCCGATCGCGACCGGGCCTGGCAGGACCTCCTCGGCACCTGCCAGGCGTACCTCCGTTGGCGCGACGCGAACGAGTGCGCCTACGGCCCGCGGGGCTGAGATCCGCGGGACCAAGTCAACCCGGGCGCGTCTTCCTCTTCTTCTTGTCCTCCTCGTCCTTCTTCTTCAGGCGCTCGAGGAGATGGTCGAGCCCCCCCTGGAGGAGGCCCTCGGCCGCGTCCCGGACGTCGGGGGTCCGCAGCGCGAGGGAGGGGGATCTCACGGTTCCCGCCAGCCCGACGGGGAGCCCCCCCGCGCCGAAGACCTTCTCGAGCTCGGCTCCCCAGGATCGGCGGTCGACCCGCTCGGGGAGGTCGACGGCGATCCGGTAGTCGAGCGTCCCGTCGAATCCCGTCGATCCGACGAGGGTGAGGGAGGCCTCCTGGCTCCCGATCCGGATCCCGTCCGTCGAGAACCGGGCCCCCGCGACCTCGAAGGCGGCGGCGACGTCGTCGAAGCGGAAGGTGGTCCGCCTCTTGAGCGCCGAGAGGATCGGGACGAGCTCCGGGGAGCCCGAGATCGAGCCCGCGCCGAGGCGGACCTTGGCGTTCCCGGAGAGCCCCCGGAGGAGCGAGGCCTCGTCGAGGCCCCGGCCGCGCAGGGCGAAGTCCGCGGAGACGGCCCCGGAGACCTCGAGGAGCTCGGGCCGCGCGCTCGCGAAGATCGGCACGAGGTGGGCGAGGGGGAGGACGAGACCCTTGCGGACCTTCACGCCCGAGGCGTTCCCCTCGAGGGCGAGGAGAGGAGGTCCTTCGTCGGCGAACTCGATCGCCCCCGACGCCGTCACCTCCCCGTCGTTCAGGCGGCCGCGGGCCTCGCGGATCCGCAGCGTCCCGCCCGACAGGGCGACGTCGAGGCGCGCCCCGCGCAGGGTGGTGTCGGCGAGGTCGATCGCCGGGACCTCGAGCGTCCCCGCGACGCTGATCCCGCGCAGCGCGTCGGGCCGGAGCCTCCCGCCGATCGTGAACCGGCCGGTCGTCTTCCCCGGGAGCCGGAGATCCGGGGGGAACGCCGCGGCCGCGCACGCCCGCAGGGCCTCCCCGTCCGCGGAGAGCTCCGCCGACCCTTCGAGGAGGCCGGACGCCGAGACCCCCTCGACCCTGCCGCGCGCGTTCGCCTCGAGCCCGGACGTGACGGCGCGGAGGTCGGCGCGCTCGATCGCGAGGCGATCCTTGTCCGCGTCGAGGACTGCGAGGAGGTCGACGCGCGCCTCCTTCTCGACGATCGGGGAGGCGGCGAGCCGGTCCAGGAACCCCGCGGGCTTCCCCTCGGTTCCGCCCGGACGGCTCGCGAGCCGGAGTTCCTCAGCGGCGATCTCCGCCTCGATCCGGGTCGCGGCCCCGCTCCGCTTCGTGCTTACCTCCCCCCGGAGGTTCCCCGCGAGGTCGAGCCGGGGGTTCGCGAGGCGCGCGAAGGGGAGGAGGGAGGCGAGGTCCGCGCGGAAGCCCCCGTTCGCCTCGAGGGCGGGAAGGCCCGCCCCGCGGACGTAGGTGCCGGAGAGGTCGGCCTCGACCGGGCCTCCGGCGAGCCCCGAGGAGGAGACCTCGAGGCCGAAGGTCGCCCGATCGGGGGACGCCTCCAGGCGACCGTCGAGGCGGATCTTCCCGGCGAGAGGGGTTCCCCCGGAAACGAGCGCCCGCAGGTAGGGATCGGCGCGGGCGAGGTCCCCTTCGAGGCGGAGGCGCGCCTCGAGGCCGGATCCGGAGAGGGCGCCCGAGAAGGTCCCCTCGCAGAAGGGGGCGACGAGCCGTCCCCCCTCGAAGGAGAGGGTCGAGGAATCCGCGGCGAACGTCCCGTCGCAGTCGAGCGTCGCCTCGAGCGGAGGGGGATCGCCGGGGCCGAGGAACGCGCCGGAGAGCCCGGAGCGCAGGGTGAAGCGCGCGGAGTCCCGGGCCCCCGTGACGTCGAGCTCGAGGCGCAGGCTTCCCTTCGCCTCCGCCGGGGCGGGGGCGAAGAGGCGCGCGAGCGCCGCGGCCTCGGCGAGGTCCCCTCCGCCCCGCAGGTGCAGCTCGACCTTCGAGTCCTCCTCCGCTCCGATCTCCCCGCTCGCCTCGACGTCGAGCGCCCCCATGCCGGCCCGGAAGCGGCGGAGGAGGAGCCGATCCTCCTCCGGGTCCCGGGCGACCTCGAGGCTCGCCTCGAGACGCCCGCGCCGGACCTCGCCGCGCCCGGGCGCGGCCGCGAGGAGGTCGGCGACGCTCGCCTCCCCCTCGACCTCGACGCCGCTCGGATCGGACCGGAACGTGAACTCGGATCCGAGCGTTCCGCCGAGACGGAAACCCTCGGGAAGGTACGGCCGGAGGTGACGCTCGAGCGCCGAGAGGTCCCCCTCGAGCTTCGCGCGTCCGGCGAGGACCGGCCCCTCCGCGCCGACCTCCCGCGAGGCGACGAAGGTCGCGAGGAGGGGGCCCGCCTCGAGGCGACCTCCCTGGAGCAGCGCCCGCCCGTTCGTCGCGTCGTAGGCGAGGGAGGCGCGGAAGGCGGCCGACTCGGGCAGGACGAGGTCGGGCGGGAGGCTCGGGCCGGTGAGCGCGAGATCGGTCGCCTTCCCGTCGAGGTCGACGCGGAGGGACCCGCCCGTGCCGCTCGCCGTCGCCTTCCCCGCGAGCCGCCCGGCGCCGGAGGGGAGTCCGGGGGCGAAGAGCCGCGCGCAGTCGAGGGCCGCGCCGAGGTCGCAGGCGAAGTCGACCGATCCCTCCGCTCCCGCCTCGACGCCGGTTCCTCCCCCCCGGCCGCGACCCGTGAGGGAGGCGAAGGAGGTCCGGACCTCGAGCCCCTCGACGGAGAGGGTCTGCGCCCGGGGGTCGAACTGGAACGCGGGGCGGAGGGTCACCGAGGGCTCGACCCAGGGGCCCACGCCGGGCCGCGCGCTCTCGAGTCGCAGGTCCTTCGCCCGGACCTCCCCGGTGCTCGAGAAGGTCCCGTCCCGGGCGAGCGAGACGGAGAGGGTGCCGTCGAGTCGGCCCGCGATCCGCGCGAGGGAGCCGCCCGCCGCCGCGAGGGGAGAGAGGGGGGCGAGGTCGAGGGAGTCGAACTCGATCTCGACTTCCCCCTCCTTCTCCTCCGGCCGGCCGCGGCCCTTGAGGCTCACGGTCCCGGTCCGCCCCCCGGCCTTGAGCTTGGCCTCCGCCTCGAGGAGAAGGGGGGCGCTCCGACCCGACGAGCGGAGCGAGAGGGAGAGGTCCTCGAGCGAGGCCTCGGGTCCTCCGGTCTCGTCGACGAGCCGGAGGGATCCGTTCGTGAGGGCGAGGTCGACCGCGCCGAGCCGCGGGAAGCTCCCTTCCCCCTCGTTCCGCCGGCGCTCCTCCTCCCCCCGTCCGGACCCGCCCTCCGGCGGCTCGATCCGCAGCCCCGCGATCTCGACGGCGCCGTCCCGGCGCCTCCGGACCGTACCGCGCGGTTCCTCCAGGCGCGCGAGTCCCTCGATCCGTCCGCGGAAGAGCGCGCGCAGGGAGAAGGCGGCCTTGGCCCGGCGCGCCGTGAGGGCTTCCCTTCCGTCCCTCGTGCGGATCCGCAGGTCGCGGACGTCGATCCCCTTCGTCCACCCCGCCTCGAGGTCGCCCACCTCGACCTCGACCGGCAGGAACGGTTCGGCGATGGCGAGGGCGACGGAGAGCCCGGGGCGCGTCGAGAGGATCGTCGGCGCGAGGGCCACGAGGAGGACTCCGCACAGGAAGCCCGCGCCGAGCGCGCGTCCCCACCGCCGCCTCCGGCGTCGCGGCTTGGGGTCGGCAGGGGGAGGGGAGATCTCCGGGGGAAGAGCCATGGAGCCCGGCGGCCCGTCGTCGTTCAACGCTCGCCCACATCCGCGCGTTGGCTGCGTAGACAGACTCGTAGGGATCATAGCGGCCCCCCCTACCGGCTTTCCCGGGCTTGCACGAAGGGGTCGCGGCTCTGACACTGTTCGGCGCGGACCGTCGACACGGAAGGGAAGGTCCGGCGCCGGCGACGGTCGCTCGAAGGTTGGCCGCCCCTCCGAGGCGGCAAGGAGAATCGGTGATGGTCAGCACGCGAGTCTCGGTCCTCTCCGCGACGATCCTCGGGCTCCTCCCCGCTCCGGCCCCCGCCCAGGTCCCGTTCGACGGAATCGGGGTGGGAGCGTTCCTCACGGGGACGGCCCCGGCGACGACCCCGGGAGGATTCGCCATCCTCGATCCGGCCGCGACGACGACGACCCTCGTCACCGGCGTGGCCTGTCTCGAGGTGAACTCCCTCGTGCTCGATCCCTACGACCGGACGAAGGTCCTCCTCGGGGGGATCAGTCCGGCGGGCACGACCTGCGGCTCGGCCGGGACGATCTTCGAGGTCACGCTCTCCGGGACCGCGGTGACGGGATCCACGACGATCGTGATTCCGGGCGTCACGAGCTCGATCGCGGATCTAGTCCTCGACGACGACGGGAACGCCTTCGCGAGCGCGGGCCCCAGCGTCTACAAGGTCGATCGGGCGACCGGGGTGTCCACCCTCGTCGCGACGGGATTCGCCACCACCGCGACGGCGAACGCCCTCGCCTACGACCCGGTGGGGAACGACCTGTACGTCGGCGCGACGGTGGTCGGCCGGGTGATCCACGTCGATCCGGAGACGGGGATCCAGACCCCTCTCAACACGCTCTCCGTCGCCGGCATCACGGGGAGCCCGACGATCAGCGGGCTCACGCTCTCCGAGGATGGGACGAAGGTCTACGCCTGCAGCTTCGGGACGGGCCTCCCCGGCGGGCCGTCCGGCGCCACCTGGATCCTCGAGTTCCCGACGGATCCGGCCCTCTGGCCGGCCCCCCTCCTCCCCCTCGACGTCACTCCCGCCATCGGGTCGCCGTCGCTCAACGACATCGAGATCCACGGGACGAAGATGTTCACGGCCTCCTCGGCGAACGCGGATCTCATCTACGAGATCGACCTCTCGGTCGGACCCCCGCACCCGGCGGTCCCGGTCGGCTACTACCCGGGAGGGATCGGCGCCTCCTTCGGCGTCTCCAGCCAGCTCGCCGTGAACGAGTTCGCCGACGACCTGACCGTCTTCCCGCGGCGCCCGACGGGGGGGACGTCCGTGAGCTTCCAGCTCGCCCTCGGCGGACCTCCGGGGGACCTCGGGGCCATCGGGTTGGTCGGCTTCGATCCCGACGGCCCGGGCCCGGCCCCCTTCGTCTTCAGTCCGGTCGTCCTCGGAGCGGGGCTCTTCGCCGGCGTCGAGGGGAACTTCGCCCTCCCCCCGCTCGCGACCACCCTCGCGGCGGGGTCGACGGGGACGGTGATCACGCTGGGATCGGCCCGCTTCTCCGGCGCCACCCTCGTCAATCTCGACCTCTTCGCCGCGAACGTCGAGATCCAGTAGGAGGGGCCGCGGGGCCCGGCCGCCGGGACGGGGGCCGGGCCCTCCCCTTCCTCCGGGCCTCTCCGGCCTTGCCGAATCGGGTCCTGACCCCGACACTTGTCGGAGCGAGTTGCCGTCGCGAGAGGAGGAGGGGCCGACGATGGCGACGGTCGCTCGGAACCGGGCTGCTCCCCTGGGGCGGCAAGGAGATCGCCGATGCCTTCCACGCGCTTCTCGCGGCTTCCCGCGACGGCCCTCGGGCTCCTCCCCCTCGCCGCCGCGCCGGGCCCCGCCCAGATCCCGCTCGGCGGCATCGGGGCCGGCGCCTTCCGGGACGGGGCGTTCCCGGGAGGGCTCGCCCTCGTCGATCCGATCCCGGCGACGACGACTCTCCTCACCGGCCTCCCCTGCATCGAGGCGAACTCGATCGCGATCGACCCCTACGACCCGACGAAGCTCCTCGTCGGGGGGATCGACCCCGGTGGGTCGGCCTGTCCGTCGACCGGGACGATCTCCGAGCTGCTCCTCTCCGGAACGGCGGTGACGGGATCGACCGTGGTCGCGACCCTCCCCTCCCAGGCCTCCGTGTCGGACCTCGTCCTCGACGACGACGGGAACCTCTTCGCGAGCTCGGGCGCGAGCGTCTACAAGGTCGATCGGGCGACGGGCGGATCCGTCCTCGTCGCGACCGGTTTCGGGGGGGGCGCCGTCGCGAACGCGCTCGCATACGACCCGGTCGGGAACGACCTCTACGTCGGCGTGATGGGGGTCGGGTTCGTCGTCCACGTCGACCCGGAGACGGGGACCCTCACGCCCCTCAACGCGGCCTCCGTCGCGACGGTCACGGGGAGCTCGACGATCAGCGGGCTCACCCTCTCGGAGGACAGGACGAAGGTCTACGCCTGCACCTTCGGACCGGGCTTCCCCGGCGGCCCCTCGGGCCTCACCTGGATCGTGGTGCTCCCGACGGATCCCGCCCTCTGGCCGGCCCCTCCGGTCCCGCTCGACGTCACCCCTGCGATCGGGTCGCTCTCCCCGCCGAACGACCTCGAGATCCAAGGCACGAAGATGTTCACCGTGTCCGCGACGAACATGGACACGATCTTCGTGATCGACCTCTCCCTCGGACCTCCGCACCCCGCCGTCGCGCTCCCCTACTTCCCCGGCGGGATCGGCGCCTCCTTCGGGGTCCCGAGCCAGCTCGCCGTGAACGAGTTCGAGGACGACCTCACCGTCTTCCCCCGGCGTCCGTCGGCGGGGACGACCGCGACCTTCCGGTTCGCGCTCGGCGGCCCTCCGGGGGACCTCGGCGTCATCGGGGTCTTCGGATACGACCCCGACGGCCCGGGTCCGGCCCCCCTGGTCGTCGATCCCCTCGTCCTCGGCCTGGGGCTCTTCGTCGGGCCCGCGGGGAACCTCTCCCTCCCCCCTCTCGACGTCCCCATCGGACTGGGGACGTCCGGGATCGTGATCACGCTCGCCTCGGCCCGCATCTCCGGGGGCATGCTCGTCAACCTCGACCTCTCCGCCGCGACCGTCGAGATCCAGTAGCGGGCGATCCGGCAGCCGAGGCGTAGGCCTCGAGCGTGAGGTCGACCTCGGTCGCGGGGTCGTGGCGCGCGCGGACGAACGCCGCCCCCGCGTCGCCGAGCCGCCGCCGGAGCGGCGAGTCCTGCAGGAGCCGGCGGGCGGCGCCGACGAACCCCGCCTCGTCCCGGAACAGGAGCCCGGTCTCCCCCTCGACGACGAGGGCCCGGTTGGCCGGGATGTCGGAGACGAGGAGGGCCCGGCCGAGCGCCATCGCCTCGAGCACGGCGTTCGACAGCCCCTCCTGGGTCGAGGCGTTGAGGACGACCTCCGCGGCCCGGTACGCGGAGGCCATGCGCTCGCGGGGGATCGTCTCGAGGTGGAGGTCGCGGGGACCGAGCGCCGCGCGGAACTCCGCCCCGTAGTCGGCCTCGAGGACGGGTCCCGCGAAGACGCCCCGGACTTTCGGGACCTCTCCGCGAAGCCCCGCAAGAGCGCGCGCGGCGAAGAGGTTCCCCTTCAGGCGCCGCACGGCGGCGGGGAGGAAGAGCACCGGCTCGTCGGGGGCGAGGCCGACCGACTCGCGGAAAGGGAAGTCCCCCTCCGGGAGGGAGACCCCTTTCGGGACGACGCGGACGGAGGCGTCCGGGACGTGCCGGAGGATCCTGCGTCTCGCGTCCTCCGTCGGCGCGAGGACCGCCCCCGCGCGGCGCAGGACCTCCTCCACCTCCCGCGCGTGCCCCGGATCCTCGAGGTCGCGGTTGACGTCCGTCCCTCCGATGCCGAGGACGATGGGCACCTCCGGGGGGATCGACCGCGCGAGCCTCCCCGTGCGCCAGGCGTGGTAGAGGTGGACGAGGTCGGGGTCGAGCCTGCGGTGGGCCTCGGCGAGGGCGACCGCCCCTCCCTCGGGGGGCGGGACGAAGACCTCGACGGAGTGGCCGCGCGCGCGCAGCCCCTCGGCGAGGCGAGCGACGCTGACCGCGTTCCCGCTCGGGAGGTCGAGCGGGACGGGGGAGACGAGGAGGACGCGCAAGGTCAGGCGGGCGGGGGGAGGTCCCGGAATCCGGACCGGCGGAAGCCCTGCTCGTCGAGGAAGGCCCGCAGCGCCGGGTCGGTGAGGAGCCGCAGTTCCCGCTCGCGCTCGGCGTTCGAGAAGGGGACCGAGCCCGTCTCGGCGTACCCGGGGTGGACCATCCACTCGGTCACTCCCGGGCCGGCCGACGCCAGGAGGCGGTGGACCTCCTCGAGACTCGCCCGTCCGATCGTCGACTCGCCGACGAAGCGGTCGGCGGTCCCGCACCCCTCGACCGGCAGATCGTCCCGGAGGCGGGCGGCCCGGTCCCCTAGCTGGTGGGGGCAGCACTCCGCCCCCTCCGGCGCGTCCTCGATCGGGATTCGCACCCAGGCGATCCCGAAACGCCGCGCGACGGCGAGACAGGCCCGGCGCGCTCGGGGCCAGACGTGGACATGCTGGTGCCCGTCGAGGTGGGAGACCGGCAGTCCCGATCCGAGCGCCCGCTCGACCTGCGCCGCGAACTCCGCCTCGACCTCCGACTCGTCCGCGTGCCCCTCCTCGAGGAGGTTCGCGCGCGCGACCTCCTTCCCTGGGAAGCGCCCCTCCGGTCCGACGAGCGTCGCGCCGCCGCTGAGCGGCCTCCCCTCCGTGAGGTTGAGGTGGACCCCGACGTCGGTGCCGGGCAGCTCGCGCAGCCTCCGCAGGGCGTCGTCGAAGGCCGGGCCGTTCGCCAGGACGCTCGCGGAGGTGAGGACGCCCCGCGCGAACGCCTCGGCGATCCCCCGGTTGCGGGCGACGTCGATCCCGAGGTCGTCCGCGTGGACGACGAGGACTCGCTCCGGGTCGAGGAGCTCGCAGCGGCGGACGAGGAGGCGGAACCGCAGGCGCCCCGGCCCGTCGGCGTCGAACGAGGCCTTTCCCTCCGCGCGACGGCGCTCGAGGTAGGAGAAGAGGCCGGGCTGGAGCGACGCGTACTCCTCCTCGACGAACGGACGCTCGGTCGCCGCGGCGAGGCGGAGGCGGAAGCGCGCGCGCAGGCGCGCCTCGAGCGGCCGGAGGTCCGCGAGGGTGCTCGTCTGGAGGAGGAGGACTCCGCGGGGCTCCAGGTGACGGGGGGCTTCCGCCGCGACGTGGAGGAGATGGCGCGATCCCTCCGGACCGCCCCACCGATCGGGCGCGATCGGCGAGGGCGCCGGGGTCTGGGGGGGGTTCGACGCGAGAAGGTCGAAGCCCTCCCCTCGCACGGGCTCGAACCAGTCGCCCACCCGCGTCTCGATCCGGAGCCCGGCTCGCGAGGCGTTCCGCGCCGCGCAGGCGACGGCCGCGTGGTCGACGTCGGTCGCGAGCACGCGCCGCGCCCCGGCGGCGGCGGCGGCGAGGCCGAGGAAGCCCGCGCCGCAGCCGAGGTCGAGCACGCTGCCCCTTCGTCCCCGGCGGACCTCGGCGAAGACCGCCGCGGCGAGGGCAATCGTCGAGGGAGCGAGGGGGTGCACGCCCGGGGCCGACTCGCACTCGAGGATCCTCCCGTCGGGGAGGGGCATCCGGTCGATCCGGGATCCGGGCACGAGCCCAGTCTACGGCTCCCGGCGCGAGGGCCCCGAGCCTCCCTCCGGGGTGGTCCTGCGGGATTCGGCGGACGGAAGGTCCCGGCCCTGTCGACTCTCCCGGGACGCGTGAGGGCCGGCGGGACCAAGGGTTTGGATCCTCCCCCCTCGTCCGACGAGGCCGGGACCGCCCCTGGCCCGGAGATTGAACCGGTCCTGCTCCGCTTGACCCCTGCCCGGGCCGGGAGAGGATCCCGGCGTCTCCGCAGGAAGGACCGCAGGCATGGACGAAGCGTTCGCGAGGCGGCCCGAGACGAGTCGCCCCGGAGGTCCGGGGGACGCGGCCCTCGCCGACCTGAGGCGCCTAGATCCGGGGGGAACGGTCCCGGGGCCCTGGCTCTCGGACGAGGAGATCGGGGAGAGGCTGCTCCCCCTCCTCGAGAAGGACCCCGAGGGGGTCCTCCGCCACCTCGTCCGGCTGCTCCGCCCCGCGGTCGAGGCGGCCGTGCGGGACGTCCTCGACCGGGAGGCGTTCGTCCTCGACGTGGCGGAGGTCTCCCTGCGCGTCTTCGTGCGGCTCCGGGCCGGCCAGCGGGGGCGAGGCGGGAGCCTGCGCGCGAGGCTCCGGTCCGTCGCGAGGGAGGCGGCGCGCGAAGGGCTCTACCCCGATCCTCTCGAGGTCCCCCTCCTGCCGCCGGAGGGGCCGGGCGATCCGACGGTCGTCCGGGCCGCCCGGGCGGCGTTCAACCGCCTGGCGCGACGCGAGAGGATCGCGCTGCGCTCCGCCTCGGTCGAGGGACACTCGATCGGCGAGGTCGCCCGCCGGCTGGGGATCGTCGAGGCCGATGCCCGGGCGATCCTGCGGCGCGCCCGCCGTCGGTTCGTGGAGGAGCGTCGTCGGCTTCTCGCGGACGCGGCGCGACGGGCCGCGGCGGGCTCGGCGCGGGAGGGGAGGCGTTGAGGCCTCGCGGGACCGGAGGCTCGTCGGGATGCGACCACGTCCGTCCCGGCGGTGGCGGGGCTCGCCACGTCCGCCACTGCCGGGTGTGTCGGGAAGGGATGCTGGCGCTCCGGGCGCTGCGGGAGACCGTCCGGAACTCGATGCGGTCGAGCCTATGGAGGCGGCCTCCGCCCGAGGTGCTCCGGCTCATCCTCGAGTCGGGCGCGCGGAAGGCGCCCCGCGGGGCGCGTCCGAAGAGGTACCGGCTCCTGCCGGCCCGACCCTCCCGGGCGCGGCGCGACGCCGAGCGCGGCTGGGGCCCGCGGCCCCCGGGCGTACCCCGCCAGCCCGCGCCTCGCCCGTCGGGAGTCCGCTGATGGAGAGCGCGGGCTCCGCCGTCTTCCCTTGCGCGGGTCCCCCGGACCTCGAGGGTCCCCCCCTCCGGAGTCTCGTCGTCCCGGGTCCGCCGGCGACGGCGATCGATTGGCTCGCCACGATCCGGCGGGTGCGGGTGGAGCCGCGCGGGCTGGCGCGCGCGCTCGCGGGTCGGGCCGCGGCGGGGATCTCGAGGTCCCTCGGACCGGGCCACCCCTTCTTCGCCCTCCCTCCTTCCCTCGATCGGCCGCGCGGATCGGTGGACCGCGCGCAGGGGCGGCTCGCCCGGGCGGCCGCGCTCGCGCCGGACGAGGATCTCGTCCTCGAATGGACGGCTCGGCTCGAGGCCGGCCGCGGCCGGGTTCGCGAGGCCCTCGGACTCTTCCGCCGTCTCGTTTCCCGCGCGCGGTCGGCCCAGGGCCGCGCGGCGGGACTGGCGGGAGCCGGGGAGATCGCCCTCGCCCGGGGGAGGGTGAGGGAGGCGGTCGCCCTCCTCCGGCGCTCGCTCGCGATCCATCCGCAGGCGCCCGTGGCGCGCGCGCGACTCGCGGTGGCGCTCGCCCTCCTTCCCGATGCCGAGGCCGCGTCCGGTGCGTTCCGGCGGCTCGATCGGGAATCGGACGGGACTCCGGAGGTGCTCGCGGCGCTCGGGGCGAGCCCGGCCTTCCCCCGGCTCCTCGACGCGCGGCCGGAGTGGGCCGGACGATTCCGGGAGGCGGCGCCACGCCTGTTGCGGGATCCCCTGCGGGAATCGGCCGCCGCCCGCGCCTGGGTCGAGGGAGTCCTCGCCTCCGCGCTGGCCTGGATCGGGCGCGCCTCCCGCCTCGCGAAGTCCGACCGGCGCTTCGCGGCGGAGGCGCTCGCGCGGATCGCCCGGACGAGCGGGTACCCGCAGGGGCTCCTCCTGCGCTCCGGGGAGCGGGGCGCCGAGTGTCTGGCGTCGTTCCCGCGGAGGAGGCCTGCGGAGCCAGGGGCGCCCGCGCCGGGACCCGGCGCCGAGGGAGAGGATCCGCTCTCCGAGGCGAGGGTGGGGAGCCCTCCCCTGACGCTCGTCCTCCGTTCCCCGCACGCCTGGAGGATCGGGGAGGGGGAGCGCCGCTTCCTCGAGGAGGCGCTGGAGCGGCTGCGGGAGAGGCTCGCCGGGCCGGGAGGAAGGGCTCGGCGTGGATGGCTCGAGCGCCTCCCGCTCCGTCTCGGGGGACGGTCGGCCTGCCTCCTCGAGCCGATCCTCCGCACCGGCCGCCTCCGGGTCCGCGACCGGGCGGGACGCGCGGTCGAGCCGGGCGCCACGTCGATCCCCGCGCTCCTTCGCCGCGGGCTCGACGCGAGTCCGGCCCGGTCCCCCGCGGACCCGGGCCTCGAAGGCGCGATCCGGGAGATGGCGGAGAGCGGCGAGCGAGCGGCTCGCGCGAGGCTGGTCGTGCCGGTCCCCCACGCGGGGGCCCCCGCGGGGGTCCTGGTCGTCGAGTCGTGCCGTCGGGACCTCGGCGACCGCGAGCGGACCCGCCTCGAGGAGTTCGCCGCCGGCATCGGCCCGTGGCTGAGGGCCGAGCAGTTCCGCGAATGGACGAGGGAGCGCTTCTCCGAGGCGGCGGAGCTGCCGGCGGCGGGGGCCGGCGGGCGTCTCGCCGCGGCCCTCGCCCGCGCCGCCCGGAGCGGGGGGCCGGTCCTCCTCGTCGGGGAGACCGGCACCGGGAAGGAGGTCTTCGCCCGGTACGTCCACTTCGAGGGGGGATGGGCCTCCGGCCCCTTCGTCCCCTACGCCTGCGGGCGGTCGGCCTGCGCTCTGGTCGAGGCCGAGCTGTTCGGCTACGCGCGCGGGACCTTCACCGGAGCGGACCGAGGGGCCGCCGGGGTCCTCGAGCGCTGCGCGGGCGGGACGCTGTTCCTCGACGAGGTCTCCGTCCTCTCGACGGAGAGCCAGGCGCGGCTCCTGCGAGTCCTCGATCGGGGAGCGGTGCGAAGGCTCGGGGAGGAGGCCGAGCGCCCGACGGACTTCCGGGTCGTCGCCTCGACGCAGGTCGACCTCGCGGTCGCGGCCCGGGAGGGACGGTTCCGGACGGACCTCCTCCATCGCCTGGCCCGGTTCCGGCTCGACGTCCCGCCCCTGAGGGAGCGGCGCGAGGAGATCCCCGCCCTCGCGCGGGCCTTCGCCGAGCGGTTCGCGGCGCGGGACGGGAGGCCGGCGCCGCTCGTGGCGCCCGACGCCCTGCCGCTCCTCTGGAGACAGGAGTGGCGCGGGAACGCCCGGGAGCTCGAGACGTTCCTCGTCCGCTGCTTCCTCCTCGCCGGCGGACCCCTCCTCGACGCCGGGGGAATCCGGCGGACGGCGGACCGGTTCTGCGGACGGCTCGAGACTCGGCTCCCCCTCCGGGGTCCGCGCGCACGCGAGGAGATCGCCTCCGCCCTCCGGACGGCGCGCGCGGAGGGGGCGCCCCTCCTCGGGCGCGGCGCCGAGTTCCTCGGCTGTCACCCCGACACCCTCGCCCGGGCGCTCAGGGACCTCGGTCTCGACCGCCGCTCCCTCGCCCGCGGAAAGGGGGGACCGGGCCCCCTCCTCCGTTGACGGGGGCGGGGGGCCGCCGGTAACAAGGCCCGGTCCGGAGGGACCGCATGCCCCAGCTCGACGGGAAACTCGGGATCGTCTTCGGCGTCGCGAACAAGCGGAGCCTCGCCTGGGCGATCGCCCGCGCGCTCGACTCGGCGGGCGCGAGGCTCGCCCTCGCCTACCAGGGGGAGCGCTTCGAGAAGGGGGTCCGGGAGCTCGCCTCGGGCCTCCGCAACGCCCTCGTCCTGCCGTGCGACGTCACCCGGGACGGCGACCTCGACTCCCTCTTCGAGCGGGTGCGGTCCTCCTTCGGCGCGCTCGACCTCGCCGTCCACGCCGTGGCGTACGCGAAGCCCGAGGACCTGGAAGGGGGCTACCTCGCGACCTCGCGGGAGGGTTTCGGCCTGGCCCACGACGTCTCGGTCTACTCCCTGACCGCCATCGCGCGCCGCGCCGCCCCTCTCATGGAGGGGAGGGAGGGCTCGATCGTCACGCTCACCTACCTCGGCGGGGAGCGGGTCGTCCCGAACTACAACGTCATGGGGGTGGCGAAGGCCGCCCTCGAGTCCTCCGTCCGCTACCTCGCCGCCGACCTGGGGCCGGCGGGAGTCCGCGTGAACGCGATCTCCGCGGGGCCCGTCCGGACCCTCTCGTCGGCCGGGGTCTCGGGCTTCGTCGGGATCCTCGACCGGGTCGCGCAGTCCGCCCCCCTCCGGCGAAACGTCGAGCCGGAGGAGATCGCGGAGGCGGCGGTCTTCCTCCTCTCGCGCGCCGCGCGGGGGATCACCGGGGAGGTCCTCCACGTTGACTGCGGCTTCCACGTCCTCGGCGTCTGACCCCGAAAAAGGACTTGCCCGTCTCTCCGCCGGTAGCCATAACCTTGGCGCACGGTAAGAGAAGGGTCTCGGACGCGCCGGCCGTTTCCTCGGACCGCTCCCGCCCGCGCCTCTCCTCGCTCCGCTAAAGGGAACGACCGATGACGAAGAAGCTCTACGTGGGGAACCTCTCGTACACGACGAACGAGGACGCGCTTCGCACCCTCTTCTCCCAGCACGGCCAGGTGAAGTCCTGCGCGGTCGTGACCGACCGCGAGACCGGGCGCAGCCGGGGCTTCGGGTTCGTCGAGATGGACGACGCCGGAGCCGACAAGGCGGCGGCTGCCCTGAACGGCGCGGAGTTCGAGAATCGCCGCCTCGTCGTGAACGAGGCGCGCTCGCAGGGTCCCGCCATGCGTGGCGGCGGTGGCGGCGGCGGCGGCGGCTCGCGTCGCGGGTAGAGAAGCCCCCCTCCCTCCCTCCCTCTCGCTTCCCCCCCCCTCCCCCGGGGGAGGACTCGTTCCCCTCTTCATCGCCCGGGCTCTCCGTATGCTCGTCCCGGGGCGTCCGTGCCGGGGCGCCCGTGCCGGGGCGCTCGTCCCGGGGGGTCCGTCGAAACAAAGAGGGCGCGCCGCGGGGCGCGCCCTCGAAGTGGACTTGGGTGGTGCCTAGAAGGTGGTCAGCTCGAGCCGCGGCGTCATCGAGACCGAGTTGGCCGCCGGGAAGATGCCCGGCTGGACGACGCCCCACTGCGCGTTCAGCGGGATCCCCGCCGGCGTTCCGCAGGGGACCGGGAGCGTCACTGAGGCCGACCCGCTGCAGCCCGCCCCCGCCGAGACGGGGATCGGGCTGATCAGGACCACGAGGGGCACGAGCAGCGTGCAGGTGTTCCCGGGGATGAAGAGCGAGACCGGGATGCTCGTCGTGCCGGCGGAGAGGATGAGGACTCCCAGCGTCCCGGGCTCGGCGTTGCCGAGGCCGATCGAGAAGTTGGCGTTCCCCGCCGTCGGGCTCCCGCAGGCGAAGATCGTCGGGACGCAGCCGCCCGAGCTCGGGCAGCCCGCTCCGGCCGTGCCCCCGACCGCGAGCGTCGAGACCGACGCCGAGAGGTTGTCGACGTACCAGCCGAGGTAGTTGTTGCCGACCGAGTCGACCGAGTCGAACCGGAGCCGGATCTGCGAGGGGACGGCCGTCGACGAGAGGGTTGTCGTCGCCCCGCCCGCGGCGCAGGTCTGGTTGCCCGCGACCTGGCCGACGATGCTCCACGGGTCGCTCACCGAGGGGCGCGCCTCGACGAAGCACTGGTCGAAGATCGTCGCGCCCGCGCCCTCCGTCACCTTGAGGTAGTCGAAGGTCACGCTCGTCCCGAGGCTGCCGCCCGGCAGGCAGAAGGTCGACGAGACCAGGGCCCCCTCGACCACGCCGCCGGTGCCGTAGGTGTAGTTGCCGAGGTCACCCTGGTTGAACGCCGCCGCATTGCCGGCGAGCGGCGGGGGAATCGGGGTTCCGCCGCCTCCACCGGGGACGAACGTGAGCTGCACGTCCGTCCCGGGGAAGGTGGAGTTGCCGGCTCCGAAACCGGTCACGTCGGTCCCCCCGATCCCGGCGGGGTCCTCGACGCCGATCGACGAGCTCCAGGGGTCGCCGCCGCTCGTGAAGGTGGCCGGCTCGTAGAGGAAGTCGATCGTGTCGGCCGGGGAGGGGTTCAGCCGGACCTGGAAGTTCGCGAACTCCCCGCTGCCGTTGTTGGGGTAGTGCTCGACGTTCCACTCGATCACGAGGGAGCCGCCGACGACGTCGTACATGACCGAGCCGGAGGGGCCCGTGTGGTTGTCGTCCCACCAGGCGGCCGCGAAGCCGTCCGGGGCGCCGGGCGTGGGGATCGCCTGGTTCACGAAGTTGGAGAAGGCCGAGATGCTCACCGGGCCGTTCGAGTCGACGTTCGCCGAGAGGAGCGGGGCCCCGTAGAAGTTGAACGCGATCGGGAGCCCGATCGTCCCGACGCTGTCGTCGACGCCCGACCCGTGGATGAGGATCGCGCTCGGGCTCCCGGTGATCGACGAGAAGGGAGCGAACGGCAGCGCCGCGACGGTGTAGGAACCGGGCGTCCCGGCGTCGCAGTTGGCCTCCGCGTGCCAGAGGGTGTCGGTCGGGTTCCCGGCGGGGTCCTGCTCGGCCATCGAGCCGACGGTGCTCCCCGCGACCGTGCCGACCTCGAAGTTCTCGGAGAAGAGGGCGACGGTCGGGCCGGGGAGGGCCTCGAAGACCCGGATGTTGTCGACGTACCAGCCGTAGTAGTCGTTGCCGACCGAGTCGACCGTGTCGAACCGGAACCGGTGCTGGAAGTTCGTCCCGGCGACGCCCGAGAGGGAGAGGGTCTGGGAGGAGCTCGGGCCGCCGCAGGGTCCGGTGTTCCCGGTGATCTGCGTGACGAGGGTCCACAGGCCGAGCCCCGTCGGGGAGGTCTCGACGAAGCACTGGTCGAAGGAAGCCGAGCCGCCTCCCTCGCTCTGCTTCGTGTAGTCGAAGGCCATCACGACCGTCGCGAGGGCCGAGGTCGACGCTTCGCCCGGGCTCTCGATCGCCCCGGTGTTCGCCGAGAAGGTGTTGAAGGTGTACAGCCCGATGTCCCCCTGGTTGTACGCCGCCGCCTCCGTCCCCATGCAGCTCGGGAGCGGGCTCGGCGTCGGCGGGGGAGGCACGCCCGGCGTCAGGTCGAAGCCGGTCGCCGGGAAGACGAGGTTGTCCTCGCCGCCGCAGGTCGCGTCGTCGGCGGTCGTGCCGTTGAAGCTCTCCGTGCCGACCGTCGCGCTCCAGGGGTCCCCGCCGAGCGCGAAGGTCGCGTTGTCGTAGTGGAACTCGAGGACGTTCGTCGTCTCGTTGATGACGGCCTGGAACGTCGCGTTCTCGCCGCTCCCGTTCCCCGGGAAGGCCTCGAGGTTGTTCCACTCGACGACGAACCGGCGGTTCGGCGCGGAGCCCTGGACCTCGTACAGGGTCTGGCCGCCGACGTGGGTCGTGTCGTCCCACCAGGGGCCGATGACCCCGTTCGGGGGGTTCGGGCTGCCCATGACGTCGTTGATGAAGTCGGTCCCGCCCCCGCCGCCGGGGAAGGGCGTGAGGAAGCCGTTCCGGTTGATGTCGATCAGCTGGAAAGCGACCCCGTAGTGCTGGAAGATGAACGGGGAGATGATCCGGCCGCTGTAGCCGTCGTCGCCGCCGCTGAAGACGAGCACCGCGCCCGGGTTGCTCACGATGCTCGAGAAGGGCGAGGCGTTGGGCGTGATGATGTATCCGCCCGTCGGGCAGATCCCGCAGCCGGCTTCCTCGTGCCAGAGCGTGGGGGCGGGGACGCCCGAGAAGGGATCGACCTCGGTGTAGGCGCCGACGTTCCCCGGAGGGGCGGGCGGGCCTTCGAAGTTCTCCGAGAAGAGAGGAATGATCTGCGCCTGTGCCGTCCCGGTCAGGACGAGGGCCAGGGCGAAGACCCCGAACGGGGTGCAACGCGCGCGAGAGAGCGTCATGCGGGGGACCTCCGAGTAAACGGGGACCGCGAGCCGGGGACTAGGGGAACCCATCACCTGAGAGAGGAATCCGCCCCGGAAGGAGCGGACCACGGCGCATGCTAGAGGAGGCCCTTGAAACCCGCAAGTCGTAATTTTTCCGAGCCGTTCCGCTGGCGACCCCGCCTCCCCCCGCGACCCCCCTGCCACTCTCCGCCCGGCGTCGCCCGGTCGCGCTCCCCTCGCTAGCATCCGGCCCCCCTCCCCCCCCCGCCCGCCCGTGAACCAGCGCCGCCTCGTCCTCCTCGCAGAGGGTTCCTTCAGTCCCGAGGGAGCGAAGACCGCGGTGTGCGTCGTGCGGTACCGCTCCGAGGAGGTGGTCGCCGTCATCGACTCGACGCGCGCCGGCAAGACCGTTGCCGGCGTCCTCGGCTTCGGCCCCTCCGCCCCCGTCGTCGCGACGATGACGGAGGCGCTGCGCCTTCGCCCGGACACGCTCCTGATCGGGATCGCGCCGATGGGCGGGCGCCTCCCCGACGCCTGGAGGGCGATGATCCTCGAGGCGATCGCCTCGGGCTGCGACGTAGTCTCGGGCCTCCACACCTTCCTCTCGGACGACGCCGCGATCGCGGCGGCGGCCTCCGCGAAGGGGGTGCGCATCGAGGACCTGCGCCGGCCGCCCCCGGACCTCAGCATCCCGACCGGCGCGAACAAGCGCTGGAAGCCGCGCGTCGTCCTCACCGTCGGGACCGACTGCAACGCCGGGAAGATGACGACCTCGGTCGAGATCGCAAACGGGCTCCTGCGCCGGGGCGTCCGCGCGACGTGGGCCGCGACCGGGCAGACCGGGATCTTCCTCCGGGGGAAGGGGATCGCCGTCGACCGCGTCGTCTCCGACTTCGTCGCCGGCGCCGCCGAGCGCCTCATCCTCGAGGCGTCCGACGGCGCCGGGGTCGTGATCGTGGAGGGGCAGGGCTCCCTCCAGCACCCGGCCTACTCCGGGGTCACGCTCGGCCTCCTCCACGGCTCCCTTCCCCACGCGATGGTCCTCTGCCACAAGCCGCCCCGGAAGACGATCCGCAACTACCCCGAGGTCCCGCTCCCTCCCCTCCCGAGGGTCGTCGAGATCTACGAGCGCGCCGCGGCCTGGGTCCGTCCGGCGAAGGTGGCCGCCCTCTCCCTCGCGACGTACGACCTCTCCGACAAGGAGGCCCGCGCCGCGGTCGCCCGCGCCCGGCGTGACACCGGGCTTCCGGCGACCGACCCCGTCCGGTTCGGCGTCGAGCCGATCCTCGACGCGGTCCTGGGGAAGCCGGCCGGCCGCGCCCGGACCCCGGGCCGGGCGCGCGCGCGGGCCTGAGCGCCTCCCGGCGGTACGATCCTCCTGTCGTCCGGATCCTCCCCCGACGGTCCTCAGACCGGTGAGCCGAACCATGCGCGCACGCTTCTCCATCGATCCCCTCCCCCTCGAGACGAAGCACGAGTTCCGGATCTCCCGCGTCGGGTCGAAGTCCTACGAGAACCTCGTCTTCACCGCCGAGGTCGAGGGGCTCGTCGGCCGCGGGGAGAGCGCCCCGCGCGAGTTCTACGGCGAGGACCTCCCGAAGGCGCGCGAGGCGCTCGGGCTTTTCCTCGAGAAGGCCGACGACTTCCCCGACCGGCTCGGGGAGGTCGTCGCGGCGAAGGACGCGAAGGCGGCCGACCGCGCGATCGGCGCGGCCCTCGCGCTCTACGACGAGATCGGGCGAGACCTCGCCGGCCGCACCGCGCTCGACGGGGCCCTCTACGACCTCGCGGGGAAGGCGCTCGGCACGCCCGTCTGGAGGCTCGTCGGGGCGGACCCGAAGAAGATGCCCACGACCTCCTTCACGATCGGGATCGCCTCGATCGAGGAGACGCGGAAGAAGGTGGAGGAGGCGAAGGGGTTCAAGATCCTCAAGATCAAGCTCGGGACCGACCGCGACGCGGAGACCCTGAAGACGGTGCGCTCCCTCACGAAGCTCCCTCTCTCCGTCGACGCGAACGGGGGGTGGAATCTCGCCACGGCTCGCGAGCGCCTGAAGCTCTGCAAGGACCACGGCGTCACCTTCGTCGAGCAGCCCCTCCCGCAGGGGGCCACCGACGACCTCGCGCGGCTCCACGAGGGGGCGGCCGTTCCGATCTACGTCGACGAGGACGTGAAAACCTCGGAGGACGTCGCCCGGGTCGCCGGCCGCTGCGACGGGGTGAACGTGAAGCTCGCGAAGACCGGCGGCATCCGGGAGGCGCTCGCGACGATCGCGGCGGCGCGCAAGGCGCGCCTGAAGGTGATGCTCGGCTGCATGATCGAGTCCAGCCTGATGATCGCGCAGGCCGCGAACATCGCCCCCCTCGTCGACCACTGCGACCTCGACGGCCACCTCCTCCTCGCGAAGGACCCCTACGTCGGGCTCGGCTTCTCGGACGGGAGGATCGTGCTGCCCGACCGCCCCGGCCTCGGGGTCGAGCCGAGGCGCGGGTGAGGGGTCCGGCCTCCCCCGGGCCGGGTTGGGACCGGAAGCGGCGACGCGAGGCTGGGAGCATCTGCCGGCGACAGCGTCCGCCCGGCGCGAACGAACCGATCACCCCTTTGCGGGGCGACCGAAATCAGCCGTGATCGGTAGCTCGAACAGGTCCGTCCGGAGCAGTCGGGTCGAGAAGAAGAGCACCTCGAGGCTCTCGACGTCTCCCGTGATTGCGTTCAGCCTGGCGATCACGCCATCGCCGAGCTCCTCCGATTCCTGCTCGAAGTACGGGGGCCGTCGGTTGATGTAGAGGATGTCGGCATCCCGGTCGTACTGGAAGGTCAACTTCGACGCCATTCGACGGTGCCTCCCTTCAGGGCGCGGGCGAGGTAGGCCGCGACGACCCAGTGCCGGCCGGCGATCTCCGACGCGCTGACGACGACGACCACGACGTGCTTGCCCGTGCGGAGGTCATCGTACCAGCGGGAGAAGAGAAGGGCGTTTCCGAACCTCTCGCTCCGGCGGACGAGGTCCGGGTCGGCGAGCGTCGTGGCCAGACGATCCCGATGCTCGGGGAGCAGGTCGGGATGTCGCTCCGCGACGTGTCGCTCCCGTTCCTCGCCGAGTTCGACCTCGCCGTGGAGGTAGGGGCAGGGATACCTCGTCATCGAAGCGGCACGCGGGAGGATATGGGGGAGGAGGGGTCCAGGCATCCTCCGTCGTCGGGGCGGTTCGCTCGACCGTTGCTCTCGGCGAGGAGGAATCGTAGCCATCGCGTTCCTGCGGGGGGAGGGTGGCACCCCCCCACCCCGGCGGACGGCCTACGGCCAGATCGCCGTCCGGCTAGACTCCAGCCTCCCCGGGGCGGGGCTGCGTGAGCAGGGTCGAGCCGAAACCGAGCATCGTGCGCGCGGTGCGCGAGGCGCCTCCCGTGCGAATGCGAGAGGGCGACGTCCGCGGCCGTCCCGTGCAGGATCCGGGCTCCGGTCTCGGCGTCGAGCCGGTGAAGGCCTGAGGTGGCGCGGGTCGTCTACGTCCACTGGAACGGGGCGGAGGGGAAGGCGACCGTCCGCGCGCTGAGGGAGGCGGGCCACGAGATCCTCTTCCACTTCTCGCAGGACGCCGGCGCACCGACGTGGAAGGCGATGAAGGAGTGGCTCCCCGAGGCGATGGTAGTCTCCCTCTCGCGGCTGCCGAGCCACGGGCGCCAGGTCGTCACGTGGTTCTGGGAGGCGAAGTCGCGCCGCTCGGTCCCCGTCCTCTTCGTCGGAGGGGAGCCGGAGAAGGTCGCCGTCGCGAAGAAGGCCTTCCCGCAGGCGACGTTCACCTCGGAGGCGCGCCTCCTCGCCGACCTCGCCCGCTCCCTCGCCCGCCCCGCTCCTTCGCGCTCGTAGCAGGCCGGGCCGACGATCCGGCCCGCAGGAGGTTCGCATGATCCAGACCCTCGAACGCCTCGTCGATCTCTTCGAGAAGGGCGCCCTGCCCCGCCGGGAGTTCGTCCTCGGGATCGCGGCGCTCGGCGCCGGGTGCGCGGCACCGGCCTCGGCGCAGGAGAGCCGCCCTCCCTCGACTCGTCCCGGCGTCGCTCCGCTCCCGGTCCACGGCTACAGCCACGCCGCGCTGACCGTCACCGACGTCGCCCGATCCGCCGCCTTCTACCGGGACCACTTCGGGATGCGGGTGACGAGCGAGGGGGCCCGATCGGCCTTCCTCTCGATGGGGGAGCCCTTCCTCGCGCTCTTCGAGGTCGGGACGGGCCGCGCGCAGCGGAAGGAGCCCGGCCTCGACCACCTCGCCTTCTCGGTCGAGGGGTGGACCTTCGAGGGGATCGTGGAGCGCCTCCGCGGGCGGGGCCTCGAGCCCTGGACCGAGGGCCGGCGGATCTACTTCCGCGACCCCGACGGGATCGTGCTTCAGTTGAGCACGTAGCGCCCTCGCGACGGCGCCCGTCCCGGCCGGGGCTAGAATGCCGGCGGCCGGGGCGGTTCCCGAATGGAGGTTCCGATGCGCATCCGAGTGTTCCGTGGCGCCCGGGGGGCGGGTCTCGCTTTCTTCCTCGCGATCGGATCCGGGGCCGCTCGGGCGCAGCCGTCGAACGACGAGTGCTCGGCGCCCCTCCCGCTCGTCGTGGGCGCGAACTTCGTCGACACCACCGGCGCGACCAACTCGGCGGGATTCCCCGCCGCCTGCGCGACGAGCGGCGCGGACGCGTGGTACGTCTACACGGCCACGCTGACAGGCAGCGCCACCCTGAGTCTCTGCGCCGCTTGCGGGTCCGCCACCTTCGACTCCGTCCTCTCGGCGTACACGGGCGCCTGCGGGGGAAGCCTGACCTCGGTCGCCTGCAACGACGACGTCTGCGGCCTCCAGTCGCAGGTGACCTTCCCGGTCACGGTCGGGACTACCTACCTCGTGCGCCTCGCGGGGTTCGGGGCTCCGGCGCCGACCGGCTCGGGCCTCCTCTGCGTCACCGAGACCTTGCCCTTGGACGACTTCGGCGACGCCTCCGGGAGCACGGCGGCGCGCCATACGAACGCGATCGTCTCCGAGCGGCTCGGGACGACCGTCACCGCCGAGGCGGGGACGGTGACCCCCTCCTGGTACGGGGACGTCGGGGACGACGGGATCGCCTCCGTCTCGAACCTCTTCCCGGGCTCGACGACGGCGACGATCGTGGTCGACGCGACGAACCCCAACGGGACGTTCACCGACTTCTGCCGGCTGTGGGTCGATCGGAACAGCACGGTCGGCTGGTCGTCCACGACCGACGCCCTCCCGACGCAGTCGGCGGCGGTTGGGCCAGGGGGAACGAGCTTCACGTTCGGCCCCTTCGTCTACTCGGCGACGGCGCCGGCCTCCCCGTTCGTCCGCGTACGCCTCTCCTTCAACACCAGCGGGGTCTCCTCGGCGACGAGCACGGGTCAGTTCGGCGAGGTGGAGGACTACGTGCTCCCCGGATCGGGCGGGCCCGTGACGACGCCGTCGGCCGGCGGCGGGGGAGCCGACGCGGGAGACGCGCCGGTTCCCTACCCGCCCTGCAACAGCACCATCATCAACAGCGAGCGGCTGGGTCTGGGCGTCTCGGCCGACGTGAACGCCCCGGTCGGGCCCGACGCGGGGGACGCGGCGTGGGACGACGACGTCGACGACGGCATCGTCCGGATCGACGGGCTGACCCCGGGCGGCTCCTGCACGATCGTCGCGCTCGCCTCCGATCCGTTCGCGACTTTCACGGACACGTTCGGCGCCTGGATCGACTTCGACGGCGACGGCATCTGGGACGAGGTGGGCGAGGTCTTCGCCCCTGTTTCCCTCTCGGTCGGGCCGGCGCCGGTGACGGCCACGCTCGGTCCGCTCGCCATTCCCGTGGGAGCGGCGAGCCTGCTCCGGACGCGCCTCAAGCTCACCTTCGGCGCGACCGGGGTCCAGGCGGCGGGGGTCGGCTTCACCTTCGGCGAGGTCGAGGACTACCTCCTCCCGCCGACGGCGGGGATCGGGTGCAACACGACGCCCGGGCCGGCGCCGACGATCTGGGCGGAGGACCCCCCGCGGGAGGGACTCCCGTTCACTTGGAAGCACGCGGGCCTCGCCCCGTCCGTGACGACCTTCATGGCCCTCGACGTCCTCAACTTCCTCCCTGGCGGGCTCGACGTGTCCCTTCTCGCCCCGGGGCTGGTCCCGCCCGCGACCTGCTTCCTCTACGCCGGGCTTTCGACGTTCGCCTCCCTCGGCCCTTCGGATCCCGCGGGGAACCTCTCCGTCACGGTTCCGGTGGGCGCCGGGACGGCGGGCGCGACGGTCTATCTCCAGGGCTTCCAGGTCGCGCCTCCCCTGGTCCTCTGGATGACGCCCGTCCTGCCGCTGACGATCCTGCCGTAGGGGCCACCGAGAAGCGCGTCCGAACGACGCGCACGCCCCTCGGGGCGCCGAAGGGGGCGCAGCCGATTCACGTTCCCCGGTGGAATCGAAGCCGGGCATCCGGTCTGCCGCGGGGGGGACGGCGAGGATCCCGCCGCTCGTGGGGGTCCTCCGCGACTTGTTCGGGTCGGGGTGGGGACTATCGTTCGCGCCGTGGGAGCGCCCCGTTCGACGATTCCGTCCGCCGACGGGTGGGAGTCGATCCGCCGGCAGGCCGAGGCCTGCCGAGAGCTCACGCCGGAGCAGGTGACCGAAGCCTTCCTTGGTCTCCTCCGACTCGCCGAGGCTCAGCTCGCTGGCGCGCCCGACGGGGACCGCGCGAGGGAGTTCCGCGAGCCCCCTCACCCGTCCTTCCGCGCGCTCAAGGAGCGGCTCCTCGCGGAGCAGGGCCTTCGCCCATGGCTCTGACGAGCCTCGCCGCCGTCCTGCGTCGCGTCGCCGGGGCGCTCGAGGAGCTCGGAGTTCCCTACGCCGTCAGCGGCGGCGTCGCGCAGAACTATTGGGGGGTCGTCCGCACGACGCTCGACGTCGACCTGCTGATCACTCTCCCCGCGCTGCGGATTCCTGTGCTCGTGGACCGGCTCTCCCGGGAGGGGGCGCGAATCGAGCTCGCCGAGGCGCTCCGCACGCTCCGGGAGGAGCACGTCCTGCGCGCGACGATGGAGGGAGTTCCGCTGGAGCTGTTCGTCCCCTACCTCCCTTTCCACGCCTCGGTCCTCGCCCGGGCTGTCCGGATCGGGATCGAGGGGAAGGCCTATCCCGTCGCCACGGCGGAGGACCTCGTCGTGCTCAAGGCGCTCTTCCACCGCGAGAAGGACTGGTCGGACATCGCGGGGATCGTCGCCCGGCAGGGGGCGAACCTCGACCGCGAGTACGTGCGCGGTTGGCTGCGCTCCCTCGTCCCCGAGGCGGACGATCGGCTCCGCCGCCTGGAGGCGCTCCTCGCGCAAGCCGACCGCCCCGCGTAGCCTCCTCGCCGCTCCTTCCATGAGCGGGAGAACCCATGCCGGCGATCTCCTTTCTCCTCTCCCTCCTCGCGGGCGCCCCCGTGCAGGGTAAGCCCGTCCCGCCGACCCCGAACGAGGCGGACGTGCCGAAGCCCGTCCCCGGCGAGGTCGGACTCGCCGGCGCCGAGAAGCCCGACATCGCGAGGTTCTTGAACGTCCGGACGGCGGGGGCTCCTTCGCTCTCCCCCGACGGGAAGAGGCTCTCCTTCCGGACGGGGATCACGGGGCACTCCCAGGTGTGGGTCGTCGACGCCTCGGGCGGGTGGCCCGACCAGCTCACCTTCGGCGAGCCGGTCACGTTCCACGATTGGTCCCCGTCGGGGGAGTGGATCGCCTACGGCGTCGACCGGGGGGGGAACGAGCGGCCCGGCTTCTACCTGATCTCCCCGGACGGCAGGCGCGAGCGCGAGCTCCTCGCCCCCTCCGAGGCGTTCCGGGTCTTCGGCGGGTTCTCCCCGGACGGAACCCAGATCGCTTACGCGACGACCGAGCGAAACGGGGTCGACTTCGACATCCACCTCCTCGAGGTCGCTACCGGTCGCGACCGGAAGGTCCACGAGGGGAAGGGGGGGATCTACGTCGCCTCGTGGCGCCTCGACGGGGGCGCCCTCCTCCTGTCGGAGACGCGCGGCGAGGACGCGAACGACCTCCACTTGCTCGACCTGGCGACCGGACGGTTCGAGACGCTGCTCCGGCCGGAAGTCCCCGCCGCGTACGGCCCGTTCGCCTGGAAGAAGGACGGGAGCGGCTTCTACCTCGCGACGAACCAGGACCGCGAATTCTCCGCGCTCGGCTTCTTCGACCTCGGGAAGAAGGAGCTGCGCTTCCTCGAGGCCCCCGAGCAGGACGTGGAACAGGTTGCGGGGACCCGCGACGGCCGCTACCTCGCCTGGACCGTGAACGACGGGGGGCGCTCCAGGCTCCACGTCCGCGACCTCGGGAGCGGGAAGGACCTCCCGATCCCCGCCCTTCCGCCGGGGATCTACGGACTCGACTGGGCGGCGACGGCTCCAGTCGCGGCGGTCACCGTCGGCGGGCCGAGAGTGCCCGGCGACGTCTGGGCATGGGACCTCCGGGACGGGTCGTGCCGCCGCGCGACGAGTTCCTCCACCGGAGGGCTCGACCTCGAGCGGTGCGTCCTTCCCGAGCACCTCGACTTCCCCGCCCGGGACGCCGTGACGCTCCACGGCCTCCTCTATCTTCCGCCGGGAGCCCCGAAGCCTCCGGTCGTCCTCTCCGTCCACGGGGGGCCGACCGGGCAGGCCCGCCCCTCCTTCAACGGTCCCCACCAGTACCTCCTCGCGCGCGGGATCGCCGTCTTCGACCTCAACTTCCGCGGCTCGACCGGCTACGGGAAGACCTTCACCCGCCTCGACGACAAGCGCCAGCGGCCCAACGCCGTCCGCGACATGGAGGACGCGCTCGCCTTCCTCGCGAAGGACGGTCGCGTCGACGCCGCGCGCGCGGCGGTGATGGGGGGTTCCTACGGCGGGTACCTGACCTTCGCGGCCCTCACGACGTTTCCCGACCGCTTCCGGGCCGGGGTCTCCTTCGTCGGCGTGTCGAACTGGGTGACCGCCCTCGAGGGGGCCTCGCCGCAGCTCAAGGCGAGCGATCGCCTCGAGTACGGCGACATCGACGATCCGGCCGACCGGGAGTACTTCCGCCAGCTCTCCCCGATCACGCAGGTGAAGAACGTGCGCGCGCCGCTCATGGTGATCCACGGCGCGAACGACCCGAGGGACCCGGTGACCGAGTCCGACCAGTTCGTCCGGGCGATCCGCGAGAACGGGGGGGAGGTCGAGTACCTCCGCTACCCCGACGAGGGGCACGGGATCCGCAAGCTCCCGAATCGCGCGATCGCCTACCGCCGGATCGCCGCGTTCCTCGAGCGGACGCTCGGCGTCGCCTCGAGGGGGGGGTGAGCGGGCGGGCTTGTCGGGTTCCGGGACGCTTCCTATCGTCGAAGTCGTGAGCGCGAAGCCGGACCGGACCGCCGAGTTCGCCGCGAGCGAGAAGGAGCTCGCCAGGATCGTCCGCGTCCTCACGGAGAAGTTCGATCCGGAAAGGGTCGTCCTCTTCGGGTCGCGGGCCGAGGGGCGCGCGGCCCCGGATTCCGACGCGGACCTCCTCGTCGTGATGCGCTCGAGCCTCCCCTACTACGAGCGGGTCTCCGCCGTCTACCTCGCCCTCTGGCCCTACCGTGTGCCGCTCGACCTCCTCGTGTTCACTCCGGAGGAGATCGCGCGCCGGGAGGAGGATCCTTCCTCCTTCGTCGGGGAGGTCCTCCGGACGGGCAAGGTCCTCTACCGACGGCGTGCTGCCTGAGCAGGCGGTCGATCGGTGGCGCCGGAAGGCCGCCGAAGAGCTCCGAGCGGCCGAGGCGCTCCTGCGGATCGGGGATCCTCCTTACGCCCTCGTCTGCTTCCATGCGCAGCAGGCTGCCGAGAAGGTCCTGAAGGGCTGGCTCGTGTCGCGGGGACTCGAGCCTCCCAGAACCCACGACTTGCTCCTGCTGGCCCTGCTCGCCGCGGATCTCGATCCCAGGTTCCGGGAGATCGGCGAGCTCTCGGCTCCTCTGACGCCCCTCGCCGTCGGGCCTCGCTACCCGGGAGACTTCCCGGAGCCCGGGGAACGCGAGGCTCTCCAGGCTCTCGAGAGGGCGAAGGCCATCCGCGACTTCGTCGAGGGGCTCGGCCTGCCGCCGCCCGAGCAGTCGCTCCCGCTCGGCTGACTTCGTGGACCGCCTGGCTCCCGCGCCGCCACGGGACGTCCGCGGGGGGTCTTCGACGACCGATACCTCCGCGCCGGAGCCCGCGCGCGCTGCTCAGGAACCGGGGTCGTATCCCCCCTCGAACTTCCCCGGCTCCTTGAAGGCGAGTTCCTCCTCGGTGCGGCGACCCCACCGGTCCCAGCGGCGGAGCGTCACGGTGAAGGGGGGCATCGGAGGAACGAACGCCGCGAGAGACGCGACCGGCCCGCTCGCCGTATCCACGATCGCCCCGGTCTTCCGGTCCGCCCGAAAGACGACCGTCCCGTCGAGGAGAAGGGCGGCGCGCTCGAGGTCCTCGCGGCGATCGTCGACGACCGTCACGAGCACCTGGAGGTTTCCGGCGCAATCCGTCCGCCCCGTTCGGATGGCTTCGATCCCGCCGCCGAAGCGGGCGCCCCAGCCGGGAGGAAGCGGTTCGCGGTTGGTCGCGAGAACGGTCGCGCGCAATCGCTCCTCGTCCGTCGCGCCGGGTGGTGCGGAGAATGCCCAGGATTCCGTGAAGTAGACCCGGGCTGGGTGGTCCGTACCCGCGCGGACGACGACCGGCGGCGCGGGATAGCGGACCGGCTCAGCGGCGCACGCGGCCAGCGCCGTGCCGATGGGAAGAAGGAGCAGAACGAACCGCGGGCGACCGCATCTCATCGCACACCTCCCGGATTCTCCCGGGCAGGGGAAACGATACGGATCGTCTCCCGCGCGGCGACACCCCACATGGGCCCCGGTCGCGGAGACGCCCTCCCTGGTCCCGAAGGCGACCTACATCGCGCGAGCCCATCGGACGAGAATCCGGTGCCGGGGGGGGAGCGGGCGGGGCCGAGCCCCCTTCCGTCACGGCGTCGCGATGGTGAACCAGAACGGGAAGGTGTCGAGGTCCCCCCCCGAACCCGGCGGGCCTACCACCCCTCCTCGGGATCCGGGACGTCCCCGCGGAGCAACTCGACGTCGGCCTGGTCGTGGAGGGCCTTGCTGCGCCTCCGGGTGCGGTCCGCGGCCGCCCTCTCCTTCATGGCGATCAGGTCCTCCCGGGTGACGATCCGGATCTTCGCCTTGCCGAGTTGGAAGGTCTCCGCGCGGTCGATGGCCGGGTCGAGCGTCGCCTCGAAGAGGAGCTGGACGACTTGGCCCTTCTCGTGGCGCAGGTTGATCGTGTGCTCGAATCGCCGGCCGCGAACGAAGCCCTCTTTCCCGAGCGCGTCGACGAGGCGCGCGAGATCGGCGTCCGATCGGACCGCGAGGTCGATGTCCCGCGTCGCCCTCGGGCAGGCCGCGTGGATGGCGACCGCCAGCCCGCCCACGAGAGCGTAGGGGACGCCGGAGGCATCGAGGACGCGCGCCGCACCGAGGAGCGCGGTCGTCAGGTCGGGCGGGGGACCCATCTCCTTCCCTCCAGCGTGGGCTTCGGCGAGGAGGAGGTCGCGGGCCGTCAGCCGCGAGACCTCGGCGAGGATCTGCTCTTCGCGCCGGCGCACCGGGCGGGAGTCTACCCTCCAGGACGTGGTCACGGTCCCAGAGTGGAGGTAGCTCCGGACGGAGCACCTCGGCACGCGAGCGCGGGTGGCGGCCCGGATCGGAAACTGGCTCAGACCGTCTCGGCGGAGGGTTGACGGGGGCCGCGCTCGCGGGATCAGAAAAAGAGGAAGATCGAGGTCAGGTTGCTCGCGGGGAACGGCGGGACGAGGGTCGGCGGGATCGACACGAACTGCCAGTAGACGGTGTAGCCGGCTCCTCCCGGAGGGATCAGAAAGCTCACCGGCGCCGCGCCGTTCATCGGCGAGGCGACAAGGGGGGGGAACGTGAAGAGGAGCGCGAACCCGTTTCCCAGGCCGAGGCTCACGAGACCCGGCACCGCAGACGGGAGGTTCGAGGGACTGAACGCGAGCACGACCAGGTCGCCCGGGACGGTGTACATCTCCGCCGTGAAGGGCACCCCCGTGCCGCCGATCGGCGGCTGGGTGAGCAACACGGGTGGGGTCGCGGGTTCCACCGTGAGCGCGACCGCGCTGCTCGTCCCGAACGGATTCGCGACCTGCACTCCGACCGGGCCGACGAGGGGGAGGATCGGAAGCGCGAGCTGGATCACGCCCGGGCTCTGGACCAGGTACGGAGGCGTGACCGTCGCCGGTCCGATCGCCACGGAGGTCACCTGGGAAAGATTGGAACCCGTCAGGGTCAGTACGGGCTGTGGCAACGCCACCAAGTCAACCGGACTTGGGGACACCGAGAGCAGCGTCGGCGGAAGCGATGGCGGCGGCGGGACGTCGATCGGCCATGCGTTCGAGAGGCGGTCGTGGCCTGTCCCCGGAACCCGGACGAGGAGGTCGCCGCTCCGGGGAAGGGGAGCGTCCATCGGGATCGTGAGACTGATCTGGGTCCCTCCCCCGATCGAGGGGATCGCGCCGACGATCCTCGGAGGCCCTCCGTTCTCGGAGGTGAACCACACCTCGTTAGCGGCGGGGTCGAAGTTCATCCCCGCGACTGCGATCACGCCTCCCAGGGAGAAGGTTCCGGCGATTCCCGTGACGACGGGCTTCGTCGAGGACGGCAGCGATGCGTCCCCGTACGCTGCCCGGACCCCGCCCACGTCCGGCGCCTCGATGGAGCGTCGCGCGATGCTGCCGGCGCAATCGATGGTCGGCTGCATCGTGGCGCCCAGGACGAATGTGTGCCCGAGGCCGAGGGCGTGTCCGAGCTGGTGCGCCGCGACGCCCTGGATGTCGACCGAAGTACCCGTACAGGCGATCGCCCCCGGCCCGTCCTCCCAGACCCACTGGGTGTCGTCGAAGAGAATCATGCAGCCCCCGGCGTCGGGTGAAAGGGTGATTGCGAGGACGCCCGGACCGAGGGGAGTCTGCGTCACCGACACGATGGAGTCGTCGAATCCCCCCGGACTCGCCGCTAGGCCCTGGTAAGTGAAATCGAAGTTCGCGAGAGCCTCGGGCTGCCCGGGAGTCCCGAAGAGGGGGTTTCCCCCGAGCGCTCCTTGCGTCGGGTCCCCCGCCCCGCCGGGACCATGCCTCCGGGAGCCCCACTCGACCGCCGCCTTCCAGATCGCCATGACCGCTCCCGTCGCCCCCGGGAAGTTCGGGTCGGCCACCGCGTTGTCGTTCGCCTGCGGGTCCGAGAAGTTGTTGAAGACCCGGAAGTCGCGCTTGGTGAGGGGGAGGGTGAACCCCAGCAATGTCCAGGTCGGTGGCTGTGCGGGAATGGCGAGGACCGCGCTCGCCAGGAGAGCCGCGGCCACCGTCGCATGTCGTCGCGCCCGCATCGCGCTTGTGGACTCTCTGGAATCGTAGCCGCCGGCGGCCGTTCCGTCACCGCAGGATGGTGGGTTGGGAGGCGGCCTCGGCCTCGCGCAGGTCGCGGAGGATCGCGTCCTGAGCGACCGCCTCGCGGATCCGGTCGCCTCCCGCATCGATCGCCTTCTTGGCCGATGCGGATGCCTCCCCACGACGCCCTTCCGCCGCGTCGATCCGGGCGAGCTGCAGCCACCCCTCGGCGTCCGCCGGCGCAAGCCGCGTCACGATCTCGAACTCCCGGCGGGCCTTGTCCGCTTGTCCTGTTCGGAGAAAGGCGATCCCGAGGTTCGACCGGGCGAAGACGAAGTCGGGTCGAACCTCGAGCGACGCGTTGAAGTTCTCGATCGCGCGGTGCGGCTCTCCCCGCTCGAGGAGGAGAGTCCCGAGGTTGTAGCGGACGTCGGGGTCCCGCGGCGCAATCCGCACTCCCTCCTCGAGCCACCTCACGGCACCGTCGGGCTCGCGCTGGCGGGCGAGGAGATCGGAGAGATTCAGGATCGAGGGGAGGTGGCTCGGGGCGAACGACAGGGCCGTCTCGTACTCCTGGCGCGCTTCCGGATCCCTCCCCCGGGCCCCGAGGAGGACGCCGAGGTTGTAGTGGGCATCGGCGTTCGTGAGGTCGATCTCCAGGCAGCGACGGAACTCCTCCTCGGCCTCCGCCGGCCGGTCGAGACGGTTCAGCACGTCGCCGAGTCCGAGATGCGCGAGGAGGGAGTCCGGCTTCACGTCCAGCGCCGCCTCGTAGAGGACCCTCGCGGGTTCTAGTGTCCTGTACCTAACGCTTCTTTACAGCGCCGGATCTTCGCCAGGATCATGTCCGCGTCCTTCGTCCAGACGAAGCGCCGGGGCGTTGCATTGTAG
>JAKEFM010000234.1 GCA_022616055.1 Planctomycetota bacterium | reverse complement strand
GGATCACCGCGGGGGGGGCGGCGAGCCGGCCCCGGGCGGGGGGGGAGCGGGGGGGACGAGGGAAGGGGGGGGGACGAGGGAAGGGGGGGGGACGAGGGAAGGGGGGGGGACCAAGGGGACGCACTCCCCCCGGCTCCGGGAGGGAGTTCGTCCCCCCGGATCGGGCCCGGGGAGGGTCGGGCTTGAGGCGGCTCAAGTTTCCGGGCCGGCGCGCCGAACCGAGGCCCCCCCGATCCCCGCCCCATGCGCCCCCGAAAAGCTCTCTTCATCGAGCGACGCTGCCTCCACGACCGCGAGATCCCCCGGCGCCCCCCCCGCCGCACGGATTTCTCCTTCCCCTCGCGACTGGTCGAGGCGCTGCGCTCGGCGAGCCGCGCCGGCCTCGCCCTGATCGTCATCTCGAACGAGGAGGAGATCGGTCTGGGGAGGATCCCCTCCATCGCCTTCGACCGGTACGCCTCCGCGCTCCAGCGCGTCCTCGCCGGGCGCGGCGTGCACCTCGCGAAGGTCTACCACTGCCCGTTCCTCCCGAACGGGAAGGTCCCCTTCCGGAAGGAGTCGGTCCACCGTCTCCCGAACATCGGGATGATGATGGCCGCCCAGCACGAGTTCGGGGTCGACCCGACGCAGTCCTGGCTCGTCGGCGCCTCGACTGTGGCCCTCCTCGCCGGATCCCGGGCCGGCTGTACGACGGCCCGCGTCGGCAAGGAGCCGGTGCCCGGCCCCGAGACCTTCTTCGCGGAAGCCGACACCGCCGCCCCCGACCTCGCCGCCGCGATCCGGGCGATCGTCGGCCACGAGATCGCCCTCACGCGCTAGCCGACCTGGGCGACGGCCTCCGCGGCGCCCCGACCCACGTGGGTCGCGCGCCCGATCTCCCGCCCCGTCCGCCCGAGGACCCGCCTCCCCTCCTCGACGCGCACGCTTGAGAGGAGCCGGTGCCCGCGCGCGTGGCCGAAGCCAACACCGCCGCCCTTCACCTCGCGGCCGCGGCGCGGGCGATCGTCGGCCGCAAGATCGCCCTCACGCGCTAGCCGACCTGGGCGACGGCCTCCGCGGCGCCCCGACCCACGTGGGTCGCGCGCCCGATCTCCCGCCCCGTCCGCCCGAACCACCGCAGCCTGCCGTCCTCGCCCCGGATGCTGCGCAAGTTCCCCTCGTGAATCAGCCCGTGGTGGGTGCTGCACAGGGTCGCCAGGTTGCCCGCTTCGTTCGATCCTCCCGCCGCCCGCGGAATCAAATGGTGCACCTCGAGCCAGAGCCGGTTCGTGCAACCGGGCACGACGCATCGGTGACCGTCGCGCAGCAACACCGCGCGCCTGAGCTTCGGAGGCAGGGTCTTGCTCGCCTTCCCGTCGGCGCCTTCCCCCGATCCGAGCGCGACCACCTCGGCATCGCACCCCGCCCGCGCCTCGAGCGAGGGCGGCGCGGCAGTCCCCTCCTGGCCGACGGTCGCCCCTCCACACGCCTCGCACTTGTAGAGGACGACCTGGAATCGAGGTCCGTCCATCCGAGCCCCGGTCCCCGCCTCCTCGTCCGCCTCCGCCGTCTCCACCCCCTCCAGCGTCTTCTCCGTCATGTAGACGAGGGCCTCCTCGAGGGAGCCCCCCTCCGTCGCCTTCAGCGCCGCCCGAAGCGCCGCCTCGAACGCGGCCTTCACCTCGGGCCTCACCCGAAGCACCAGCGGCACCGACTCCACCCCCACACCCTCCCCCGCCTTTCGCCCCCTCGCCTTCTCGGGGGTGTCCCCGAAGCACGCCCGCGCCACCAGCGCCTCCACCGCCCGGCAGGAGAGGCGCGAGGCCTCCTCGATCCACTTCGCCTCGGTCTGCGGGGTCGCGATCCGGCAGATCTCCCGGATCGAGGACCAAGGCAGGCTCCCCGAGGCGTAGGCCTGCGCTAGCTGCGGCAGCCACTCGAGGGCCTCGGCGACCCGCAGCAGCTCCCGGGTCTGTCGACCCGTGAGGTCAGCCGCCTCGCGCGCGTAGTGTCGAATGGAGGCGAAGCCCAAGGCCTCGAAGAGCCGGCGGTCGTTCACCTCCTTGAGGTAGAAGGCCAGCGCGCGCTCGGCGGTGCGCCGGGAGCGGTGGGCCTGGCGGAGCCGGGCGTCGACCTGTTCGGGGGAGAGGTTGCGTTCGAGGGGGACGAG
>JAKEFM010000233.1 GCA_022616055.1 Planctomycetota bacterium | reverse complement strand
GGGCAGGGCGGCCTTCCAGACCGTGCTGGGCATCGGCAGCCACATCAGGGGTCCGACCTACAAGGAATTGACGGCTCCTGAGCTGAATGGATAAGCATCAATGGGAAACCGCCATCTCGGAACCGCTTGCGAACCAGGGACTTCGAGAGGGAGGTTCTCACCTCAAAGGGCGTTCCGTGAAATCGCCCTCCGGAGAACCGCCGAGGCGCGCTTCCTACGACGACCCGCCTCTCCCCTGCGCGATGGAAAGCGGCGGCGCGATCCGACGGCCGGCGAGGAGGCGATCGAGGATCCAGCCGAGCCGGTGCGCGGGAAGGGTGCGGCGGAAATGCGCGAGGACCTCGGGGGCCAGGGACTTCCACCCTGGACCTGCGTAGGCGCGGAGGAACCGCACGAGGTCGGTCGTCCCGACGAGGGCGCGCTCGGAGCGCTCCTCGACCCGGCGGAAATAGCGGAGCATCCGAGCGAGGTTGCGGCGCCGCAGGGTCTGCGTGAACGCAGGCGCGAAGGCGCCGCGGTCGAGGTCGATCACGAGGACCGAGTCGGCCGTGACGAGGAGGTTCTTCGGGTGGAGGTCGGCGTGGCGGAACGATGCCTCGTGGAGGAGCCGGACCGTCTCCCCCGCTCGGCGGAGGGCCTCGCGCGCCTCCGGGAGGGGCGGGAAGGCCGACAGGTAGGCGAGGAGGTCGCGCGCCCCGGCCACCTCCCGCGTGAGGAGGGCGAGGCCAAAGCCGAACGGGAAGCGCCGGCGGGCGACGACGGCGACCGCCTCGAGGGTCGGCACGCCGCGGCGTTGCAGCTCGTCGTAGAGGGCGGCTTCCCGGAAGGCGCGGTTCGGGCTCGCGTAGCGCTCTCCCGTGAGCCGCCGTAGCAGGCCGCCGTGCCGGTAGCCGCGGACGACGAACCGCTCCCCCCCTGCCGCGAGGACCCCCGTCGAGCCCCTCCCCTCGTAAAGGCGCTCCACCCTCTCTTCCCAGCGTCCCGAGCGGAGGAGGCGGGCCAGGGCCGAGTCGCGCAGCGTCGAGCGGAGGAGGAGGACGCCGCCGGCGAGCGGCTCGAGGTCGAATCCGGGGGGCGCGGACCGAGCCACGCGACGCAAGGTACCCCCTCCCCGCAGGGCGGACAACCGAGGCGCTCGCCGCGCGCCCCCCCCTTCCCATAATTTGCTCCGCCGTGACCCGCGTCCTCTTCGTCCGGCTGTCGTCCCTCGGGGACGTCCTCTTCGCGCTCCCCGCCCTGGAGCGGCTGCGGGAAGGGATGCCGGAGGCGCGGATCGAGTGGGCCGTCGAGGACCGCTTCTCCCCCCTCCTCGAGGGGCATCCCCGCCTCGACGAGGTCGTCGTCTACCCGCGGAAGGCCTGGTCGAGGGGCGTGCGCCGGCCCTGGCTGCTCCCCGGCGGGGCGCTCCACCTCGCCCGCCATTTCGCGGGCCTGCGGCGGCGTCGCTACGACCTCGTCCTCGATCTCCAGGGAAACCTCAAGTCGGCCCTCCACGTGAAGGCGGCCGGGGCCGCGCGGAACGTCGCCTTCGCTCCGGGCCACACGCGCGAGGGGAGCCACCTCATCGTCAACGGCCGGGTCGTCCCGCCTCCGACCGCGGTCCACCGGGTGGACAAGTTCCTTTCCCTGCTCTCCGCCCTCGACCTCCCGACGTCGAGGCCCTCCCGGACGACGCCCCCCTCCCTCGACGAGGAGCGCGTCCGGCGGATGCGGGAGGCGCTGCCGGGAGGGAGCGGTCCGGTCGTTTTCCTCCACCCCGCCACCTCGGGGTGGGGCCGCGACAAGCGCTGGCCGCCGGAGCGGTTCGCGGCCCTCGCGCGGTCGCTGCGGGACGCCGAGTCGGCGCGCGTCCTCGTCACCTTCGGCCCCGGGGAGCGGCCGCTCGCGGAGGACGTCGCCTCGCTCTCCCATGGCGCGGCCTCCCCCGCCCCCGCGACGGCGACGCTGCGCGACCTCGCGGCTCTCCTCTCCCTCGCCGACCTCTTCGTCGGGGCCGACACGGGCGTCCTCCACCTCGCCTCGGCCCTGGGGCGCCCCGTCGTCGGGCTCTACGGGCCGACGGACACGGCCGTCTACGGTCCGATCGGGGAGGAGGCCCTCGCCGTGCGCAAGGCGCCGCCCCCGGCGCGGCGGGACCGCGACCGGGTCTCTCCCTCCATGCTCGCGATCGACGTGGGAGACGTCGCCCCCCCGTGCCGGAGCCTCCTCGAGCGGAGGCGCTCGAAGGCGACCGGGAAGACATCCTCGTAGCGGCCGACGTAGACGAACCGCAGCCCCCGGACGAGCTCGGGGCGGCGCTTCTCCAGCTCCTCGACGTCGGGGCGGTTGCGGGCCGGGAGGAGGACGGTCTTGAGGCCGAACCGGCGAGCGACGAGGACCTTCTCCCGGATCCCCCCCACCGGGAGGACCTCGCCGAGGAGGGTGAGCTCCCCCGTCATCCCTAGTCCGGGCGCGACCGGCTCGTCGCGCAGGAGGGAGAGGAGGGCGCTCGCGATCGCCACGCCGGCCGAGGGGCCGTCCTTCGGGACGGCCCCGGCGGGGAAGTGGACGTGGAAGTCCCACTTCTCGAACGCCTCGGGCTCGACCCCGAACGCCGCCGCGCGCGACCGGAGGTAGTCCGCGGCGAGGCGCGCGGACTCCTCCATCACCTCTCCGAGCCGACCGGTGAGCGAGAAGCCCCCCTTCCCGGGCCAGCGGGCCGCCTCGACGTAGAGGACATCCCCCCCGTAGCCGGTCCAGGCGAGCCCCGGGGCGATGCCGGGGGCGCTCGCGCGGCGTTCCTCCTCGTCGAACCTCGGAGGACCGAGGTACTCGTGCAGGAGTTTCTCGTCGAGCGCGCCGGGCGCGCGCCGGAGCCCCTTCGCCAGGGCCACGGCGCGCCGGCGGCACACCTTCGCGATCGCCTGCTGCAGCGCGCGCACCCCCGCCTCGCGCGTCCACCCCTCCGCGATCCGCCGGAGGATCGGCCGGGGGAACTTGAGCTTCCCCGGGTCGAGGCCGTGGTTCTCGAGCTCCTTGGGCACGAGATGGCGGACCGCGATCTCGACCTTCTCCTCGACGACGTAGCCGGGCAGTTCGATCACCTCCATGCGGTCGCGCAGCGCCGGCGGGATCCCGTCGAGGACGTTCGCGGTCCCGATGAACATCACCCGGGAGAGGTCGAAGGGGACGTCGAGGTACTGGTCGAGGAAGGCGCGGTTCTGCTCGGGGTCGAGGACCTCGAGGAGCGCCGCGGCCGGGTCGCCGCGGAAGTCCGTCCCGATCTTGTCGAGCTCGTCGAGCATGAAGACCGGGTTCGCCGAGCCGGCGTTCTTGATCCCCTGGAGGATGCGGCCGGGCATCGCGCCGACGTAGGTCCGCCGGTGCCCCTTGATCTCCGCCTCGTCGCGCATCCCGCCGACGGAGAGGCGCGTGAACTTGCGGGCCGTCGCGCGCGCGATCGACTGGCCGAGGGAGGTCTTGCCGACCCCCGGGGGCCCGACGAAGCACAGGATCGGGCCGCTGTGCTTCTCCCGGAGCTTGCGCACGCCGAGGAACTCGAGGATCCGCTCCTTCACCTCCTCCAGCCCGTAGTGGTCCTGCTCGAGGACCCGGGCGGCCGCCTCGAGGTCGGCGCGGTCCTCCGTCACGGTCGACCAGGGGAGCGACACCATCAGCTCGAGGGCGTTGCGGACGACGGGGTACTCGGCCGACTCGGTCGGGACGATCCCGAGCCGGTCGAGGTCCTCCCGCGCCCGGCGCTCGGCCTCGGGGGGCATCCCCGCCTTCGCGATCCGCCCGGCGAACTCCTCGCGCTCCCGCGTCGGGCGGTCCTTCTCCTCCCCCAGCTCCCGGCGGATGATCTTCAGCTGCTCGCGCAGGAAGTACTCCTTCTGCGCCTTCTCGACCTTCTCGCGGATCTCCTTCTGGATCCGCTCCCCGAGCTCGAGGTAGGCCTCCTCCGTCGTCAGCGCCTCGTCGAGGAAGCGCAGGCGCTCCTTCACGTCCGTCGTCTCGAGCGACTTCTGCTTCTTCTCCGGGTCCCGCACGAAGTAGGCCGCGGCGAAGTCGGCGAGGTGGGCGGCGGAGTCGATGTTCAGGGCCGCCATCGAGAACTCCTCGCCGAAGGAGGGGGACTTCTCGACGATCGAGCGCAGGAGGTTGCGGACGTTGCGGACGAGCGCCTCGACCTCGGGCCCGCCCGGGTTCGTCTCCTCGAGGATCCGGCACCGCGCGATGGGATAGGGCTCCACACGCAGGAACCGCTCGAGCGCGATGCGCTTCACCCCCTGGCACACGGCCGAGGCGTTCCCGTCGGGGAGCCGGACGACCTTCAGGACCCGCACGAGGACCCCGACCTTGTGCAGGTCCTCCGGGCCCATCCCCTCCCCCTCCGGGTCCCGCCGCAGGACGAGCGCGAGGAACTCCGACTGCGCCCGGGCCTTCTCGAGGATCTCGAGGGGCTTGCCCGCCTCGGCGACGACCGGCATCAGGAGGTTCGGGAAGCCGACCGCCCGGCGGAGCGGGAAGACGAAGAGGGTCTCCGGATAGCTCTCCTCGACCTTCGCGACCGGCTGGACGACGACGGGGCCCGGCGCGGGGGGCGTGACGTCGGCGGGGGCCTCGGGCTCGGGCATGCCGGGATTCTCCGGAGGGGGCGCCCCCGGCGGCAAGCGAGCCCCGGCGCGCCCGGGCGAATAGAATCGCACCCCGAGGATCCTTCCGGTCCTCCACATGGGCGTCTTCCACGTCGACTGCGAGGTCGTTAACGTGCGCCGCCCCTCCCGGTCGGCGAGGGTCGCCCGGATGCTCGTCGACTCGGGGTCGGAGTTCTCCTGGATCCCGGGCGACGTCCTGCGCAGGGTCGGCATCCCCCCCTCGAAGAAGGACGTGACCTTCGTCATGGCGAACGGTCGGACGATCACGCGCTCGACGAGGTACGGAATCCTTCGAACGGGGGAGTTCGAGACCGTCGACGAGATCGTGTTCGGCGAGCCCGGGGATCTCGCGATCCTCGGCTCCCGCACGCTCGAGGGTTTCGGCGCGACGGTGGACGCGAGGCGCAAGCGGCTCGTCGCGGACGGTCCCCACCTGGCGGCTCCCTAGCGCGGCTGCCCGCGAGCCTCCCTCTCTCCCGACCTACCCATCCACCTGGGAGGGAACTTCCCCTAAAGCGGCGAGCGATTCCGCGCCGATACGCGGCCCAGCGCGGTCCCTGGAGAGGATCCTCGGCGGAGAGGATCATGCGGTATCCGCGAACCGAAATGGGAGGGGGAGAGGGGAAGAAGCGCGCCTCCCTCCTCCTCGTCGCACTCCTCGCCACCTCCGCCCTCCTCCCGGCCCAGACAGAGGTCCTCCACCTCACAGGCTTCGGGCTGGGGGACTCCTTCGGTCTGTCCGTCGCGAGCGCGGGCGACGTCAACGGCGACGGGAAACCCGACATCCTCGTCGCCTCGCCTTTCGCCGACCCCGGCGGACTCTTCGACGGCGGGAGCGTCTACGTCCTCTCCGGGACGAGCGGCGCCCTCCTCCTCCAGATCGACGGGAGCGGATCGGGGGAGCTCTTCGGGTTCTCGGTGGCGGGCCTGGGGGACCTCGACGGGGACGGCGCCTCCGAGGTCCTCGTCGGCAACCCCGCGGCGAGCCCCGGGGGCATCTACATGGCCGGGCGCGCGAGCGTCCACTCCGGAGCGAGCGCCGCCGTCCTCTTCGCGATCGACGGCGTCGGCGACTTCGACACCCTCGGGATGTCGGTGGCGGGGCTGGGCGACGCCAACGGGGACGGCGTCCCCGACTTCGCGGTCGGCGCCTCCGGCGCGGACCCCGGCGGGATCCCCGACGCCGGCGAGGCGCGCCTCGCCTCCGGCGCCTCCGGCGCGACGCTCCTCCTCGTCGGCGGAGCGGCCCCGATGGAGCAGTTCGGATCCGCGGTCGGCGGCGCCGGCGACCTCGACGGCGACGGCCTCTCCGACCTGCTCGTCGGGGCGGCCCAGGATCCGTTCGGGGCCACCCCCGGCCCCGGGTACGTCCTCGCCTTCTCCGGGGCGAGCGGAGCGATCATCCTCTCCTTCTCCGGGGCCTCCCCGGGCGACGCCTTCGGCCTCTCCGTGAGCGGCGGCCGGGACGTCGACGGGGACTCCGTCCCCGACCTCCTCGTCGGGTCCCCCTTCGCCGACGTGGGCGGCATCTTCGACGCGGGATCCGCGAGCGCCTTCTCCGGAGCGAGCGGGGCCGTCCTCTTCACCTTCCCCGGCACGGACTCGAACGGCTCGACCGGCCAGGCGACCGCCCTGGCGGGCGACATGGACGGCGACGGCCGGAGCGAGATGGTGGTCGGCGCCCCCTTCTTCGACGCGGGGCCTCTCGGCAACGCCGGCCAGGCGACGATCCACTCCGGGGCGGACGGCGCCCCTCTCTTCTCCGCGACCGGGAACGGGTTCGGCGCCACCCTCGGGTTCTCGGTGGCGGGAGTGGGGGACGTCGACGGCGACGGCCGGGCCGAGGCGGCCTTCGGCGTGCCCGGAGGCAACCCCGACGCCTTCACCGGGACGGGGGAGGTCGGCGTCTTCAAGATCGACGGGGCGGTCGACAACCTCCCGCCCGTCGTGACGGTCCTCTCCCCGGTCGACGGGGCCCTGGTCAACACGACCAGCGTCGCGGCCTCCGTCCTCGTCTCCGACGCAAGCGCGACGAGCGTCGTCTCCGCCCCCGGCGGCCTCACCGCCTCCCTCCCGCCCGGCGGCGGCTCGGCGATCGGCGACGTCCCGCTCCTCCTCGAGGGATCCAATTCGATCGTCTTCACCGCGACCGACGCCTCGGGCAACTCGACCTCGGTCACGGTCAGCGTCGACCGCGACACGACGCCCCCGGTCGTCACCCTCCTCTCCCCCGCCGACGGGGCGAGCGTCTCGGGCTCGGTCCTCCTCTCCGCGGAGGCGTCCGGCGTGGACCTCGTCTCCCTCGCCCTCCTCGTCGACGGGGCCGACGTGGCGATGTCGACCTCCTCGCCGCTCTCGGCGCCCTTCGACTTCTCGGGATCCTCCGGCTCGAGGGTCGTGACGGCCGTCGCGACCGATCTCGCCGGCAACTCGGCCTCCGACTCGGCCACGGTGTCGGTCGCCGCCCCCGCCCCCCCCTCGATCACCTTCGAGCTGACGCCGGACAACCTGCCGCTCAACCCGAATACCTCGCCCACCTCGGTCATGACGGCGCACATCACGGGCTCCGTCCCCTCCGAGGGGACCTTCGAGCTCCGCGTCTCGGGTGGCCCGGCGGTGCCGGAGACCAGCTCCAACTCCTCCGGGACCGTCGTCAAGTTCAACCGCCGGTGCCTGGTCCTCTCGATCCGGTGCGGGGTCAAGGCGGGGGCCATCGACCCGAACGCTCCGGTTCAGGTCACCCTCGCGAAGGGCGGCCAGGTTCTCGCGACGACCCTGATCACCGTCGCCATGCCGGCGACGCTGTGAGCCACGTCGCCTTCGCCCAGAGGACCGCGGGGGTGGCTCGGCGTCGCGCCAGCCACCTCGGGACGAGTCACCCTCCCCCGGGGAGCGCGGCCTCCGCGCCGCGCGGATCTCCCCCGCGTCCCCGCTACCGGATCGTCACCCTCCTCGCCGTCCCGATCGTCCTCACCCCGAACGGCGGGGCAGGCGCGAGTGTGAGCCCCGCGTACTCGAGGCGTTTGCCCGATAGGCTCGAATCCCAGCGGGCGGCTTAGAGGTTGGTGACGGTCGTGACCTCGAGGTTCGTGAACCGCAGCGGCCACCCCACGACCGCCTGCCAGTAGAGGGAGCCGCCGAGCAGCGCCGGGTTCGCCGGAACCACGAACGACAGGCTCGCGCGACCCTGCGCATCAAGGGCCCCACCGGCAACGATGAATAGGGTAGGCAGTTCGAGCCACAGCGTCCCGACGGAGGGAACCGGTAGGCTCCCGCCCCCCGCCGCCGCTCCGAGCAGCCACGTGCCGCCCGCGGTTCCCCAAAGATCCAGGGTGAGGCTCTTCCCGATCCTCGGAGTCCCCCGCCAGGAGACCTGCCGGAGGAGGTTGGTGCAGATCCGGCTCTCCTGGTCCGAGTTCCCGGAGAACGCATCAAGGTCGCCGTCCCCGTCCACGTCGCCGAGCGCGACCGCCCACGTGGCGTCCACCAGCGGCGGGAGCTCGCTCGCCGTCACGTCCGTGAACACCCCCGTTCCGCTGTTCAGGTAGAGGCGATTCTGCGCTCCGACGGACGCGAGGTTCCCCAGGAACGCGTCGAGGTCGCCGTCCCCCTCGATGTCCCCCAGCGCGACCGCGAACGTGGAAGCCAGGAGGACCGGCAGATTCGTCGACGTCGCGTCCGCGAACACCCCCGTTCCGCCGTTCAGATAGAGCCGGCTCTGCGCGCCGGAGGAGGAGCTCCCGTTCCCCGCGAACACGTCGAGGTCGCCGTCCCCGTCCACGTCGCCGAGCGCGACCGCCTGCGTCGGATCGAAGAACCCCGGGAGGTTCGTCCAGGTCCCGTCCGTGAACACGCCCGTCCCGTTGTTCAGGTAGAGGCGGTCCACCCCCGAGGTTCCGAGGTACGCGTCGAGATCCCCATCCCCGTCGAGGTCGCCGAGCGCCACTCCCGGTGCGGGTCCGGTCAAGGCCGGCATGTTCGTCGCCGTCGCGTCCGTGAAGACCCCGATCGCGGCGTTCACGTAGAGACGACTGGGCCACCCTCCGGAGCTCCCGAGGAGGGCGTCGAGATCTCCGTCCCCGTCCACGTCCCCCAGCGCGACCGAGAGCGTGGTGTCGAACACCGCCGGGAGGCTCGTAAGGGAGGCGTCGGAGAAGCTGCCCGACCCGTAATTCAGGTAGAGGGCGTCCTGAACGCCCGCGCTGCCAAAGCTCGCGCGACCGAGAAAGGCGTCCAGATCGCCGTCGCCGTCCACGTCTCCGAGGCCGACGGCCAGGGTGTCGACGAACTGGAGCGGAAGGCTCGCGAGCGTGACGTCCGTGAAGAAGCCCGTCCCATCGTTGAGGTAGAGGCGATCACCTGGTCCCCCGGGTGCACTTCCGTTCTCTTTCCCCACGAGGGCGTCGAGGTCGCCGTCCCCGTCCACGTCGCCGAATTCGACGCACGACACCGAGGAGTCCAGCCCGGGGAGCTGGGTCGGAGTGACGTCGGCGAACACCCCTCCCCCGTCGTTCAGATAGAGGCGGTCCTGGGCTCTCGATGGAACGTTTCCATTCCCGAGCAGGGCGTCGAGGTCCCCGTCCCCGTCCACGTCGCCGAGGGCGACGGCCCGCGTTTCATCGACGTCGGAAGGCAGGCTCGCCGGGGAATCCGTGAATACCCCTGTCCCGTCATTCAGGTACAGCCGGTTCTGGAAGAACGGCGGGCCCGCGTTCCCCAGGAAGCCGTCGAGGTCGCCGTCCCCGTCCGCGTCGCCGAGGGCAAGCGCCTCGGTGTCGTCGACGATTCCAGGCAGGGCCCCCGCGACGATCGAGAAGACCCCCGTCCCGTCGTTCACGTACACACGGCACTGACCGCCCGCTGGGCCCCCGTTCCCCAAGAACGCGTCGAGGTCGCCATCCCCGTCCAGGTCCTCTAGCGCCACGGCCGTCGTCAGGTCGAGCTGGGCAGGGAGATTCGTCGCCGTGACATCCGTGAATCCTCCCGTGCCGTTGTTCACGCAGAGCGCGTCCGAGACTCCAGGCGACTCCCAGTTTCCCAGGAAGGCGTCGAGGTCGCCGTCCCCGTCCACGTCGCCGAGGGCGACCGCCGGAGTGGCTTCGAGGAGGCTCGGCAGGGCCGCCGCCGTGACGTCCGTGAACGCCCCGAGTCCGTTGTTGAGGAGGAGGCGATCCTGTCCCCCCGTCCCCAGGAGAGCGTCGAGGTCGCCGTCCCCGTCCACGTCCCCGAGCGAGACCGCCAGCGTGAATCCGACCTGGACGGGAAGGCTCGTCGCCGTGACGTCGGAGAACAGGCCGGCGCCGTTGTTCGCGAAGAGCCGGTCCTGCGTCCCGCCTCCCCCGTTTCCGAGGATGGCATCCAGGTCTCCGTCCCCGTCCATGTCCCCCAGCGCGACCGCGACTGTCCCGGCGAGCACCGCCGGGAGGTTCGAGGCGGTGACATCCGCGAAGATCCCCACGCCGTCGTTCCGATAGAGCCGGTCCCGGCCCGGGCTGTACAGCGGCATGTCGCCGAAGATGGCGTCGAGATCGCCATCCCCGTCGACGTCCCCGAGCGCGACGGCCAAGGTGTGGTCCGTATCCGTCGGGAACATCCGGTGCGTGAAACCGAACGGCTGTCCCCGTCCCGCCGACTCGAGGCCCAGGAGGGCCACGATCGAACACAGGACCGCACGCACGACGCACCTCCCTTCGCACCGGTGCCGGCCCGATCCAGGGGAGCCCGAGGGAACCCATCGTTCCGCCGTCTCCGTCGGAGGAGGCGGCTCAGGACCCCGCCGAGGAACTGCCGCTCCGGCGCCGACGAACATGCTACCTCTGAGGAAGGGGAGTGCAACCGACCCGAGACTTCCCCTCGTCGAGGCGCCGGCCTAGAACCCGGCCGCGAGCCTCTCGCGCCACCAGGGCGCGAGAAGCGCCTTCAGGAGAGCGTCGGCGAGGACGAGCGAGAAGCCGAGGGCGAGCAGGCCTAGCGGCCGGCGGCGTTCGTCCGGCTCCGGGCCGCGGAGCCTCAGCCCGGCGAGCGCCGTCGCGCAGACGACGTAGCCGATCACGCGGACGACGGCGTAGACGGGCCAGGCGAAGGGTGCGACGGCCGCGGGGTCCGCCGCCGCGGCGAGGAGGGCCCCCACGTAGAAGTTCATGTAGTCGAGGAGGACCGCCCCGAGGAGCAGGGCCCCCGCCCCGACGGAGAAGTAGGCCAGCAGGGCGAAGGTGGCGAAGTGGAGCCCGTGCTCGGGAAGGAACCGGCCCGGGTCCGACTCCTTGCCGACGCCCGTCCGGATCCACGCGAACATCTCGTCGCGGTACTCCTTCCCGCGCAGGATCGCGGGCTCGGTCCCGCCGGGATCGGTCCGGGAGGCGAGGATCACGGGGATCGAGGTCGCGACGGCCCAGAGGAGCATCAGCCCGACCGCGCGGCCATGGCGCCCCTCCCGGACGGCGCCGAGGAAGATCGGATAGGCGAGGGCGGCCTGGAGGACCGGGAGGAGGAAGGCGTGGCCGACGATGAGGCCGATCCCGGCGCCGAGGAGACCGGCGCCCAGGGCGAAGGCGGGAGCGAACGGGGAGAGGGCGAGGGCCCTCACCGGTTTCGGAACATCCCCCCGAGCGTCTGGCGCAGGCCCTCCTCGAGCCAGCGCCCGCGGTAGCCGAGCTCGCTGCGGGCCCGGGTGTCGTCGTACGCCCAGTGGTGGCGGTAGGTCGCCGCCTCCGCGCGGGTGAGCCGCGGCTCCCGGATCCCGAAGCGGGCGAGGAGTTCCTCGAACAGGCCCGCGGACCAGACGAGGCCGTAGGGGAGGTGGAAGCGCGGGACGCGGCGGTCGAGGAGCCCCGCGAGGATCCCGAAGAAGGTGTCCGCCGTGCAGTTCTCCCCGCCGAGGATGTAGCGGCCCCCCGCCTTCCCCTTCTCGAAGGCAAGGAGGTGGCCCGCGGCCACGTCCTCGACGAAGGCGTAGCCCCACCGGCGGTCTCCGCGGCAGGGGATGCCCGGGAGCCTCCCCGAGGCGAAGTCGAGGACGAGGCGCCCGACGATGTTCCCCTCGGTGAGGTCCCCGGGGCCGTAGATCACGGCCGGGTAGAGGGTGACGACGGGGGCCCCCTGGGAGACGAGGGCGCGCACGCGCGCGTCGGCGAGAGCCTTCGTCCGCTCGTAGGGGGTGTGCCAGTGGGCCGGATCGCGCGCGTGCCCCTCGTCGATGATCCCGCCCGGCCCGTCGTCCGAGGGGCCGAGGGCGAAGAAGGAGGAGGTGTAGACGATGCGCTTCACGTTCGCGTCGAGCGCCTCGCGGATCACGTTCTCCGTCCCCCGCACGTTCACGCGCTCGAAGGCGGAGGGGTCGGGGTCCCAGCGCTTGACGAGGGCGGCGGCGTGGAAGACCGCCTCGCACCCGTCGAGGGCGCTCGTGATGGACGCGGAGTCGGTGACGTCCCCGGCCGAGAGCTCGACCTTCTCCCGGTCGAACCCCTCGACGCGGCTCGTCGCCCGCACGAGGAGGCGAGGACGATGCCCCGCGCCGAGGAGGGCGCGCACGAGGTGCCTCCCGAAGTAGCCCGTCCCGCCCGTGACGAGGACCCGCAAGGTCAGAAGAGGTAGGCCGCGGCGAACCCGACCTGGGCGAGCATCATCATCCGGTACATGTGGGTCCAGGAAGGGTGGTTCTCCGTCGTGGCGAGCTCCTCGGGGTTGCGGAGGATCGTCGAGACGGTGTAGAGGCCGTAGGCGACGAGCGCGAGACCGAGAGCGGCGAGCGCCCAGGGGTTGCCGGACAGGATCGGGTCGGGGCGCCCGTCCCCGTCGAAGTCCCCGCGGGTGAGGAGGACGCCGAGGGGGAGGAGGAGCCACGGCAGGACGAAGAAGGGGGAGATCTGGCGGGCGGCGGACCGCACGCCGTAGCGGATCGGGAGGGTGACGCAGCCGGCCGCGGCGTCCCCCTTCATGTCGGCGAAGTCCTTCGTCGCCGAGGCCCCGAGGAGGAAGAGGAAGAAGACGGCGCCGATGAACCAGGGCTCGGGGTCGCCGAAGGCGGTCGCCACGCAGGTCCAGCCGCAGACCTTGAGGAGGCAGCCGCGCGGGATCGCGATCGTCAGCTGCGCCGGCCACCCCCACCGCTTCGTCCGGAAGGGGTGCCCGGAGTAGATCCAGGTCCCGATCGCGCCGAGCGCGGCGATGACGAAGCACTGGTGGCGCCGCCACCACGCCCCTTCGAGGGGGGTGACGAAGTAGGCGGAGGCGAGGGAGACCGCGTAGAGGAGGAGGAAGAGGACGACCGTCTCCCGCACCGTGACGAGCCCCGCGGGGAGGGGACGGTTCGGCTTGTTGATCCGGTCGTTCTCGAGGTCGGTCCACTGGTTGAAGACGTTCGAGGCGGCGTTGAGGGTGGCCGCCATGAGGGAGCCGACCAGGATGAACTTCCCGTGGGTGAGGCCGTGCTCCCCCATCTCCTCGAAGAAGGAGCGCCCGCGGTGGCGCGCGACGGCCCCGATCGCGGAGACCGCCCCCGAGACCATCCCGAGGAGGGGAGGGAGGAGCGTGAAGGGGCGGACGAACTGCCAGTAGACGGCGAGACGCCCCCGCCTCATCGCATCCAGAGCGCGGCGAGCGCTCCCCCCGTCGCGCCGCCGACCACCGTGTTCATCGCGTTCGTGAAGTCCTTCCCGACCTTCCCTTTCCCCTCGAGCGTCGAGCCGACGAGGGACTCGATCGTGGTCCCCGCGAAGGCGGCGGCGCCGACGATCCAGATCGCGTGCGCCCCGAGGTCGGGGACGAGGGCCAGCGCCCAGCCGAGGGCCGCGAGGAGGATCGAGGCGGCGATCCCGGCGAGGGTCCCCTCGAGGGAGACCGCCCCTTCGGCTCCGACCTTGGCCGGCCGGAAGGCCGGGAGCGTCACCGGGCGCCTCCCGTAGACTTGGCCGATCTCGCTCCCGGCCGTGTCCGCGAGCGCCGTCGCGAAGGCGGCGAGGAAGACGACCGGGAGGAAGGGGCGCGGGTCGATCGCGTGCGCGATCGCCGCGAGGGCGGGGAACGCGACCTTCGCCAGCGCGCGGGCGGCGCCGCGCCTCCCCTCGTTCGCCTCGGCGAGCCCGGCGGCCGCCTTCCTCGACCAGCCGACGCGGGAGAAGGCCGAGCCGAGCGCGAAGAAGGAGGCGAGGATCGCCCAGCCGCGCCAGTCGAGGGCCCACCAGATCAGGGTGCCGAGGGCGACGCCGGCGAGCACGCCGGTGCCGGAGACCGTCCGCAGGGCGAAGGCCGCCCCCGCGGCGGCGGCGTTCACGGCGAGGCCGAGGAGGAGGCTCCCCGTCACCGGAGCATTCCGAAGCAGCCCGCCACGATCGCGTGCGCCGCCCCCGCCCCCGCCGCCACGGTGAGGTTGTCGTCGATCCGGGTTGGAATCGTCTCGACGATCGCTCCGAGGATCGCAGCGGCGGCCGACCCGAAGACCATCACGGGAACGGCGTGATCCAAGAGGGCATCCGGGCGCGAGTGCCCGAACCACCAGGCGGTCAGAGCGTAGGAGGCGGGGCCGGCCGCGACCGCGAAGGCGATCGTCCCCGCCCACGACTTGCGGGGGTTCCAGGGGAGCTTCGCTTTCCCCCACCGGCGCCCGACGAGATTGCTCGCGGCGTCCCCGGCGGCGAGGACCCCCCAGGCCCCCGCCGCGAGGTGGAGGGGGAGGGCGAGGACCAAGGCGAGGACCGCGACCGGGTACCACTGGACCCCCGTCCAGCGCCGGTCCCCTTCCCGGGCCACCCGCTTCCCGACCGGCAGGCGGGGCAGCAGGAAGGCGTTGAAGAGGACGGCGACCGCGCCGAGCGCGATCGCCCCGCCCTTCCCGATCCACGGGAACAGGAGCGCCCACGCGCACATCAGGGCGTGGATGAGCTGTCGGAGGTCTTCCCGGGGCAAGGGTCGGGAGCGAGGAGGGCGGGAATCTACCAGAGCGGTGGAGGAGACTCGGCGCGAGGTAGACCGCTTCTTGAGCCCGGTCCGGCGGCAGGCCGCGATTCAAGACGCGGAGGAAGCGTCGTCGATACCCGACCCGGTCGACCGCCGGAGACCCCCGCATCCCCGGCGAGGCGTGCCCCTTGCGTGAGGCGGTCCGGCGCGGAGGACCCTCGGGAACGGCGGACGCGGATGAAGATCGAGACCCTCAGCTGGTCGAATCGGAGCGGCTGGTCGGCGCCGCTCCCCTCCGCGATGGACGGAGAGGGGACGCTTGTCCTCCTCTTCGGCGCCTCGGAACTCGCCGATTCCCCCGGACCCCTCCGGGAGGTCCGCCAAGCCTTCCCCCGCTCCCCCATCGTCGGCTGCTCGACCTCCGGGGAGATCTTCGGGGCCAAGGTGGGCGACGGGGGGATCTCCCTGGCGGTGGCGCGCTTCGAGGGGACCTCCCTCGCTGTGGCGGGAGCGAACGTCCGCGCCGCGGCCGACTCCCGCGGCGCGGGCGCCGAGCTCGCCCGGCGACTCCTGCGCCCCGACCTGCGCGGCGTGTTCCTCCTCTCCGACGGCCTTCGGGTGAACGGGAGCGAGCTCATCCGGGGGGTGAACTCCGTCCTCCCCGAGCCGGTCGCCGTGACCGGCGGGCTCGCCGGCGACGGGGACCGCTTCCGCCGAACCTGGGTGCTGGAGGGGGGCGAACCCCGGGACGAGTCGCTCTTCGGAGTGGGCTTCTACGGGGACCGGATCGTGATCGGCCACGGCTCGAACGGGGGGTGGGACCGGTTCGGGCCGGAGCGGCTCGTCACCCGCTCGGAGGGGAACGTCCTCTTCGAGCTCGACGGCAGGCCCGCCCTCGATCTCTACAAGGCCTACCTCGGCGAGCGCGCCACCGGCCTGCCGGCGACGGCGCTCCTCTTCCCCCTCGCGCTGCGCGCGGACGCGACGCAGGGGAAGAGCCTCGTGAGGACGATCCTCGCCGTCGACGAGGGCGCGCGGTCCCTCACCTTCGCGGGGGACGTCCCGCAGGGATCGCTCGCGCAGCTCATGCACGCGAACTTCGACCGGCTCGTCGACGGCGCGGAGGGGGCCGCATCGATGGCGCGACGGCGGTGCGAGGCGGGCCGCCCGATCCTCGCGATCGCCGTCAGCTGCGTGGGCCGGAGGCTCGTCCTCGGGGAGCGGACGGAGGAGGAGCTCGAGGCGGTGGGAGAAGCCCTCCCCCCCCACGCGCGCGTCGTCGGCTTCTACTCCTACGGCGAGATCTCCCCCTTCGCGAGCGGCCGCAGCGACCTCCACAACCAGACGATGACCCTGACGACCCTCCAGGAACGGGGGTAGGGTGCTCCACCCCCTCCTCGAGCGACAGCTGCGGAAGGCGGGGCTGCGGGGGGAGGTCCTCCCGCCGAACCTCGAGGCGTGGAGCCAGTTCCTGCACCGGGCGAGCGCGAGCTACACGGAGGCCGACCGGAACCGCTACACGATCGAACGCTCGCTCGAGATCTCCTCCGCGGAGATGCAGGCGCTCCACTCGACCCTCGCCGAGGAACGGGACCACCTCCGGGCCGTGGTCCGGTCCGTGGGCGAGGGGCTGTGCGTCCTCGACGCCGAGGGGAGGGTCCTCTCCCTCAACGCGGAGGCGGAGCGGCTCCTCGGGTGGAAGGAGGAGGAGGGACGGGGTAAGCCGATCCTCGAGTGGATCGAGGGGCGCGACGAGGCGAACCCGGGGGGCCGATCCCCCCGCTGGGAGGAGCTGGTCGAGGAGCGCACGATCCAGAGCGGGGTGGGTCGGTTCGCGCCTCGGGAGCGGACCCCCTTCTCCGCCTCCTACGTCCTCGCCCCGATCGTCCGGGACGGGGCGCTGCGGGGAGCGGTCCTGGTCTTCCGCGACGTCACCTCGGAGCGCCGGGCGGAGGAGTCGCTGCGACATTCGAAGGAGGCGGCCGAGGCCGCGAGCCGGGCGAAATCGGAGTTCCTGGCGAACATCAGCCACGAGATCCGCACCCCCCTGAACGGGGTGATCGGCATCCTCGACCTCCTCCTCGACGAGACCCTCGATCCGCGGGCGCGCGAGTACGCGGAGATCGCGCGCCGGTCCGCCGAGGCCCTCCTGCGCGTGCTCGGGGACGTGCTCGACTTCTCGAAGATCGAGGCGGGGAGGATGGAGCTCGAGTCCGACGACTTCGACCTGCGGGAGCTCCTCGAGGGGGTGGCCGACGGGCTCGCCGCCCGGGCCGAGGAGAAGGGGCTCGAGCTCGTCTGCGGGCTGCGCCCCGGCGGCCCCCGCCTCCTCCGGGGGGACGCGGCGCGGCTTCGCCAGATCCTCCTCAATCTCGGCGGGAACGCGGTGAAGTTCACGGAACGGGGGGAGGTCGTCCTGCTCGCCGAGACGGAGGTCCGTCCGGACGGGAGGGTCGAGGTCCGGATCTCCGTGCGGGACACGGGGATCGGGATCGACGAGGTCCAGCAGGAGCGCCTCTTCCACCCCTTCTCCCAGGGAGACGGCTCCTCCACACGGCGCCACGGGGGCACCGGCCTCGGTCTGGCGATTTCCCGGCGCCTCGCCGAGCTGATGGGAGGGACGATCGGGCTCGCGAGCCGGCGCGGGGCCGGGAGCACCTTCCTCGCCCGGCTCCTTCTCGAGCCGTCCGGCGCGGTCTCCCCTCCCCCGCCCGCCTCCCTCGCGGGACGACGGGTCCTCGTCCTCGACGATCCGCCGTCGGCCCGCGACTTCCTCGCGGAGCAGGTCCGGGCGGCGGGCGCCCAGGTCGAGGCGACGTCGACGGGGAGCGAGGCCCTGTCCCTCGTCCGGGCAGCCCTCGCGTCGGGACGCCCTTTCGACGCGATCGTCCTCGACCGCCACCTCTCCGGGGAGGATGGGATCGCGCTCGCGGAGGCGATCCGCGCGGCCGGGGGCGGCTCCCCGCCCCACCCCTTCCTCCTCCTCCCCCTGCGGGCGCGACGCGAGGAGGTGGCGGGCCGTTCCTTCGGGATCCTCACGAAGCCGGCGAAGGCCTCGCTCCTCCTCTCCACCCTGGCGGACGCCCCCGCGGTCGCGCGGCGGGCCCCCCCCGGCGGGACGGGAAGGGGGCACGGCGCCGGCCCCCGCGTCCTCCTCGTCGAGGACGACCCGGTGAACCGCCTCGTCGCGACGGCCCTGCTCCGGCGCATCGGCATCGAGCCGGCCCTCGCCTCGAACGGGAGGGAGGCGGTCGAGGCCTTCGCCCGGGAGACCTTCGACCTCGTCCTGATGGACGTGCAGATGCCGGAGCTCGACGGTCGCGAAGCGACGGTGGCGATCCGGGCGGCCGAGGCCCCCGGCCAGCGCGTCCCCATCGTCGCCGTGACGGCCCACGCGACGAAGGAGGACCGGGAGCGCTGTCTCGCCTCCGGGATGGACGACTACCTGACGAAGCCGATCCGCGGCGAGGACCTCGCGCGGGCGATCGGGCGCTGGACCGGGGCCAGGTCCCCCGCGTAGGGGCGGCCGGCCGCGGGGCCCGGCTCCCGGAGCGGGGCGCCCCTCTTCCGGACCGGGCCGTTGACGGGAGCCCGGGGGCGGCTTGTAGTGGGTGGGGCCGGAACGACGCGACGCAGCGGAAGTTCCGCGCGCAGCCCCGACCGGAGAAGACCGCGGCCGTGAAGGGAACTCCCCTCCTCCCCTCCATTCCCTTCCTCTCCCTCATCTGCGCGGAGGTCCGGGCCCAGCCCTGCCCGGCGATCGACCAGAACTACGCGGCCTCCCCCCTCGGTCCGGGCTTCGCCACGATCCTCGGGGGGCCCTCCACGGTCGTCGTCTTCACGGCCCCGAACGACGACGGGATGAGCGCGCCGGACACGATCGGGTTCCCCTTCGACGCCTTCGGCCTGCCGAAGACGACCTTCCAGGTGAGCGCGAACGGGTTCGTCGCGCTCGACGGGAACCTCCCGGCCGGCTTCTCCACGAACACGCTCCTCCCCTCGATCTCCCCCCCGAGCGACTTCTTCGCCCCCTGGTGGGCCGACCTCTTCCATCTCGCGCCGAGCGCGACGACCGTCCGGGCCCTGGTGGGCGCGCCGGGAACCCGCCAGCTCATCGTCGAGTGGATCGACCTCGAGAGATACCCGAACAACGGGAGCGGCGAGAACGCCCGCTTCCAGCTCGTGCTCAACGAGGCCGGGGGGACCGTCGAGTTCCGCTACGACGGGTCGAGCTTCTCGACGGGGACCGACCCCTGGCTCGCGACGGTCGGAGGCGAGAGCGCGCTCTCGGCCCTCGGATTCGACGCGACCGGGGCGGGGGTCTCGAACCCGGTCTTCCCCGCCGTCGACCTCCTCCTCGCGCCGGTGCCCGCGACCCCGACCGTCGCCTTCGCCTACACGGCGATCCCGACCGCGTTGCCCTTCCCCGCGGTCGTCGGCACCCCGGGCGCGGTCCCCCTCTTCTCCGCTCCCCAGGACGAGGGGATCTCGGCCGCGGCGCCGATCGGATTCCCCTTCTCCTTCTTCGGGGTCCCGAAGACCTCCTTCCAGGTGAGCGCGAACGGGTTCGTCGCCTTCGATTCGTCCCTCGCGGTCGGGTTCCCGGCGAACGCGCCGCCCGGGACCGCGGGATTCCCGAACGACCTCGCCGCCCCCTGGTGGGACGACCTCGCCCACTTCGCCCCCACCGCGGCGACCGCCTACCTCGTGACCGGCCCCCCCGGCTCCCGCGCGCTGACGGTCGAGTGGCGCAACCTCGAGCGAGCGCCGGGCAACGGCAGCGGCGAGAACGTCCGATTCGCCGCGGTCTTCCGCGAAGGGACGGACGCGGTCGAGTTCCACCACGACTTCGGCTCCTTCGCGACGGGGGCGAACGCGTGGAACGCCACCGTCGGACTCGAGAGCGGGAACGGCGCCCTGGCCCTGGACGTGACGGGCGGCGGCGCCTCGAACCCGGCCATCCCCTTCGCCGACTTCGAGCTCGACCCCTGCGACTGCGGCTTCCAGTCCCCGTTCGGGACGGGCTGCCCGACCTCCCCCGGCATCTTTCCCTCGATCGGGTCGACCGGGGGGGCTCCCCTCCCGCCGAATCCGACCTACGCGATCACGCTCTCCTCCGCGCCCGCGGGCTCGCCGGCCCTCCTCCTCCTCGGCGCGTCGAATACGAGCTGGTCCGGCGCCCCCCTCCCGGTTCCCCTCTCCGCCTTCGGCGGCCCGGCCGCCTGCAGCCTCCTCGTCAGCCCCGACGTCTTCATCCCGGTCACGGCGAGCCCGACCGGGACGGTCACCGTGGGGGCTCCCCTGCCGGCGGGCCTCCTGTGCGGTGGGACCGCCTACGCCCAGTGGGCCGTCTTCGACCCGGTCAATCCCGTGTTCCCGAGCGGGATGAGCGGCGGGCTCGCGGTGAGCCTGTAGGCGAGGGAGTCAGAGCGCCAGGTCCGCGGCCGCGAGGAATCGATCGAAGTCTGCCGAGGCGAGCGCGAGCGTCGCCTCGGGCGTGAGGAGGACCAGGGCGAGGCAGTCGCGCTCGCCCCGGACGACGACCGCGCGACCGAGGACCCTCCCCTTCGGTCCGCGACCCTCGAAGCGAACCTCCCGGGCGGGAGTCCCGCGGACGGTCGTCTCGCGGGCCAGCTCCGTCCGGACGTACCCCTCCACGCTCGAGCGCAGGCGCTTCTCGAGCTCGACGCACGCCCCGTCGAGGAGGACCTCGGGGTCGAGGTCGGCGAGGGGGAACACGCAGAGGAGCGCCCCGCCGACGCGGTCGCGGAAGAAGGCCGTGGCCCCCTCCCCCCCGCCGACCGGCTCCCAGTTCGGGTTCGGAAGGGAGAACCGGAGCCGACCGTTCGCGGCGGTGAGGAGGCCGTTCGAGGGATCCCGCGGGCCCTCCCGCGCCCGCTCGGCATCCTCCGCCGTGCAGCGGTGGGCGACGAGGTCGGGTCCGTTCGCCTCGAGGAGGACCGTCCCCTGCCGCGCGTCGAACCACTCCTCCGATCGCCGGCCGAAACGGGTCTCGGCGAGGACGAGGAGGGGGAGATCCGACCCCCCGACGGGGGCGCGCCGGTCGATCGGGCACTCGAAGTCCCGGCGGACGAAGGTCCCCTCCCGGGGATCGAAGACCGAGAAGGAGTAGGCGCGGCCGCTGCCGAGCTGCTTCTCCCGCAGCCCGTCCCGCGCGAGGAGGGGGAGGCGGGTCCCGCGCGGGAAGGGATGGGAGTCCTCCCGCGTGCCGGCCGTCCCCCTCTCGAGGAGGTGGAGGCGTTCTCCCCGGACCTCGCCGGTGAGGAGGACCGCGCGCCGCGGGGATTCCTCCCGGTACTGGAAGGCGAGGGGCGAGCCTTCCGGGTCGGCCCACTCGATCTCCGCGACGAGGGTCTCCCCCTCCGGCTCGAAGAACCGCCACACCTCCTCGAGGCGCAGCGCGGACCGACCCTTGTGGAGGTCGGCGGAGCGGAAGGCGCTCCGGACGCCCGTGATCGACCCCCGGCCGTCCCGGACGAGGAACCACTCCTCCCGTCGGGGGACGTCGAGAGTCTTCGATCCCTCCTCGGACCCTCCGACCGGGCGGGGCTCCCGCACGATCTCGACCGTCTTCGAGCGCTCGAGCCCGACGAGCCCCCCGGAGACGAGGCGGATCTCGACGGTCGCCTCGTTCTCCTGGGTGATCGTCCCCTCGAGGACGGCGCCGTTGGCGAGGACGATGCGGTCGAAGGCGGCGAAGGCGAGGAGGGGGAGGAGGATCGGCAGCACGGCGGGGACCGGTGCGGCTCCTCCCTTCGGCCGGTGCGGGGGAAACCTTGAGCCCGAGGTCTGTCAGCGGCGCTCCAAGGCGCGCACCTGCTTCCTCAGATCCTGGACGACGTAGGTCTTCCACTCCTCCTCCATCCGCTCCCAGTCCTCTTCCGACTTCAGGCCGAAGCACTTCGCGAACGACTCCGCCCCGCCGGTGCCGTCCAGCTCCTCTCGGACGTACTTGAGGAATCCGGGCCGGTATTTCGCCTGGAGGGCCTGGTTGAGGAAATGACAGAGGGCCCATCCCTGGGAGTAGACCAGGCCGACCTTCAGGGACGCCTTGGGGTCGGGCTTCTCCGTGTAGGCGGCCGCCTGCGCCGCGGCGAAGTCGCCGTATCCGAACTCGAGGAGGCCGCGGAGCGTGAACTGCTGGTCCGGGTCGTCCGACTGGAAGGCGTTGCGCGCGTGGGTCCAGCGCTGCTTCACGAGCCCCCGCGAGAGCCGGCCGATCTCGAAGCGGTACTTCTTCGTCTCGACGTCGTAGCTCTTCTCGTAGCCCGCCCAGTACTCCGCGATCCCCTCCTGGAACCACGGGGACTGCCCGGCCCGGAAGGCCTGGCTCTTCCCGTTGAATCCCATCAGCTGGTGCGTCCCCTCGTGGATCGCCACGCCCTCGAGGTCCTCGGAGTTCCACAGGTAGAGGAAGCCCGAGGATCGGACGTCGGCGTCCTCTCCCTCCCCGACCGTGATCCCGAAGGCGGCGCCCCGGTAGTACCCCCCCACGTGCTCCGAGGAGAGCGGGGCGAAGCCGGGGGTCTCCTTGTGCGCCTTCTCGTACGCCCCCTTGTCCATGAAGATCCAGACGGGGACCGGCACCTCGAGGGGCTTGATCCCGCAGGGCTTTCCGTACTCCTCGTAGAACCTCGCGTAGAGCGCCTCGAGGACGCGCCCGACCTCCCGCGAGGTCTCCTCGGGGGGATGGACGTCCGACTCCTGCCCGGCGAGGAGGTAGGGGCGCGGGGCGATCGCGTCGCCAGCGAAGAACTTGAACTTCCACTTCCCCGCGAACGACTTCATGACCTCCCGCATCCCGCCGGCCGACTTCATGAAGTCGTCCTTCGTCCAGCGCTCCGCCTCCTCGCGGGCCGCCGTGGCCTCCGGGGAGGGCGCCCCGGCGGGCTTCGCGGGCGCCTTCGGACTGTCCGCCCCCTGCCGGGCCCAGGCTGGACCTGCCAGGAGCGCGCTTCCGGCCCCGCAGATCACGGCGAGCGCGAGGACGGACGCCTTCGAGGGAGGGCGGGCCGGCGTGGAGGACCGAGCCTCGATCCTCGTCCTGTCGGGGCCCCCTCCGCAGAGGCAGGCCAGGTGAACTCGATCCATGGGTCCGGTGGATGAAGGCGCGGGCGGAGGATACCCCCCACCCGACTTCAGGGCGATGCGGGGGTCCGGCGGGCGCGGCGGAGGGCGAGGATCCCCCCCGCGAGGAGGAGCGCGGGGGCCGCGGCGAGCCATCCGTAGCCCGGCACGGAAGAGAGCCGCGCCCAGGCCATCTGGTCGCGCACCCGGCTCTCTCCGAGGAGCCTCCAATGCAGGAGAGGCGGGGCGAACCGGGGCTGGAACAGCATGTACAGGTACCGCGAGTTCTCGGGCTCGTCGAGGAACCGGGCGGCCACCTCCGCGTTGGCCCGCGCGATCCCGACCGGATAAGAGACGGGGAAGGCGGGAGCCGACGCGAGGATCCCGAGCGCGCCGAGGGCGACGCCGAACCGCCGGATCCGGGTCGATTCGAGCGCCGGGGCCGCGAGCGCGCAAAGGATCGCCGCGGCGGGGAGCGCGTAGCGCGGCCCGTAGCACCATCCCCCGTGCCACCCCTCCGTGAACGCCGGGGGGAGGAGGACGCACGCGACGGTCCCCGCGAGGAACCGCACCTTCGCCTTCCCTCCGCTCCGCAGGAGCGCGCGGGCGCCCGCGGGAGCGAGGAGGACGGGGGGCGCGTAGAAGAGCAGGCCGCGACCCGGCGAGAGGAGGAGGCCGAGGAGCCCGAGCCAGGGAGGGAAGGAGAAGTAGGTCCCGCTCCCCACCGCGCCCCCGTAGCCGAACTCGAGCAGGCTGCCGAAGCGTGCGGCGTTGCACGCGGCGAGCGCGACTCCCATCGCCAGCGCGGGAAGTGTCGCGGCGAGGAGGCTTCGGAGGCCGGGTCTCCGGGCGAGGAGGTAGGCGGCGAGCGGGGGGAGGTAGAGGGCCGAGATCGGCCGGATAGAGATGCAGCAGGCGGCGGCGAGGCCCGCGAGCGCGAAGCCCGCGGGCCGGGAGGCGCGCAGCGCCGCGAGGAGGGCGAGGAGGAGGAAGAAGAGCCCGATCGAGTCGCTCAGGGACGACCGGGAGTGGGCGAGGAGGAACGTACCCGCTCCGGCGAGGGTCGAGGCGAGGATCGCCGAGGGAGCGCTCGCCCCGAGCGCCCGCCCGAGGAGGAAGACGAGGGAGACGCAGCCGGCCGAGGCGAGGGGCCCCGTCGCCGCGAAGGCGAGATGCTCGAGCGGCTCCTCGTCGGGGAGGCCCGCAACCTCGACCCCCGCGAAGGTCCGGGTCCGCGCGGAGAGAGCCTGGGCGAGCCCCGGGAAGACCGCGGACGCGGCCTCCCCCGCAAGGAGGAAGGGGACGCCGAGCACGGCGCGTCCGACCCCGAACCACGCGTACCAGCGGCCGTCGACTCCCTGCCGGACGTCGAACCGTCGCTCGACGATCGCCCGCCCCGCCGCCGTCTCACCGATCGCGAGGGAGCCCTCGCGGCGGAGCGAGCGCGCCGTCTGGTACTCGACCTCGGCGTCGGGGTTCTCCGTCGTCCCGAACATCCCGGCGAGGTAGAGCGCCCCCCACCCGAGGAAGAGCCACCCCGCCGCGCGACGGTCGCGTCGCGCCTCCGGCACCTCCGCCATACAGGGGCGATCTTAGACCAATAGGATGCGGCCCGTGAGCCCGCGCGCCGGCCGGCTCCTCCTCCTCGCGATCCTCACGGCCGCCGCGGCCGCGCGGGTCGTTTCCCTCCTCGATCTGCGGGCCCACGATCCGCTCTTCCCGACCCGGGAGACTTACTCGGACGGCCGCTACTACCACGAATGGGCCGTCGCGCTCGCGCAGGGGAAGGAGTTCCCCCCCGAGCCCTCGGGTCGTCCGCACTGGATGCCGCCGCTCTATCCCTGGGTCCTCTCCCTCCTCTACCGGATCGCCGGTCCCCACGCGCTCTCTCTCGTCCTGCTCCAGCACGCCCTCGGGATCGCCGGACTCCTCCTCCTCCACCGCCTCGCGCGCCGCGTCTTCGAGGAGCGCGCCGCCCTCCTCGCGGTCGCGCTCGGAGCCTTCTTCCTCCCGCCCGCCTTCCTCGAGGGGAAGCCGATGGCGGAGACGCTCGCCGCGTTCCTCGCCCTCGCCGGGCTCTCCTGCCTGCCCGGCTCCCGTCCCCGCGCAACTGCGGGCGGGTTCCTGCTCGGCCTCGCCTCCTGCGCCCGCCCCCAGCTCCTTCCCGCCCTCCCCGCCGTCGCGCTCGCCCTCGCGAAGGGCCCGACGCGTCCGGCGGTCCTCCCGTTCCTCGCTGGGGCGGTCCTCGCGCCGGGGGCGACCCTCGTCCGCAACTTCGCCGTCTCGGGCCAGCCCGTCCTCGTCAGCGCGAACGGCGGGGTGAACTTCCATCTCGGCAATCACCCGGGCGTCCGCGGGACGTTTCGGGCCCCCGGTCCGCAGTGGGGCTCGATCCTCGAGCAACGCGAGACGGCGCTCCGGGAGGCCTCCCGGGCCCTCGGCCGGGAGGTCGGGGAGAGGGAGGCCTCCGCGTTCTTCTACCGGCGCGGCCTCGGCTGGATCGCCTCGCATCCCGCCGAGGCGACCGTCGCCTTCGCCGCGAAGGCGTCCTGTCTCCTGTCGAACGAGGAGACCGAGATCGTCTACTCCCCCACCGCGGAGCGGGAGCTGGCGGCGAGCCTCCACCTGTTCTTCGTCCCGTTCGCCGCCCTCCTCGGCCTCGCCACGACCGGCCTCTTCGCCTCCGCGCGGGACCCGGCGATGCGAAGGGTCCTCCTCTCCTTCCTCGCGGCGGGCGCGGCCCTGCAGGTCGCCTTCTTCCCCTACTCGAGATTCCGGGTCCTGCTCCTCCCGGCCCTCCTCCCCTTCGCGGGGGCCGGGTGCCTCGTCCTCCTCGAGGCCGTCCGGTCCCGCCGGCGGCTCGGCCCCTGCGCGGCCGGGATCGCCGCCGCCGCCCTCTCCTTCCTCGCCCCCGCCGCCGCCTCGGGTCCGCTGCGTGCGAACGCCTTCGTCGACATCGGCAACGCGTGGAGGGAGGAGGGAAACCTGAGGGAAGCGGAGCGGGCCTACGGCCGCTCCCTCGAAATCCACCCGACCGCCCGCGCGCGGCTGACCCTCGCGGAGCTGCTGGAGGGGACGGGCCGGATCGCGCAGGCCGAGGCGCAGCTTCGACTCGCGACCGAAGGCTCTGCGCTCGGGCAGGAGGCGCTCTACCGGCTCGGCGTGCTCTATCTCTCCTCGCAGGATCCCGCCTTCCGCAGGCCCGAGGAGTCGCGCCGGATCTTCGAGGACCTCCTCCGGGAGGATCCGGCGAACTTCGAGGCCCGGTGCGGCCTCGGGACCTGCCTGCTTGCGCGCGGGGAGCTGGAGCGGGCGCGCGTCGAATTCGAGCGGGCGGCCTCCCTCTCCCCCGACCGGCCGGAGGCCTGGAACGGGCTCGCCTCGGCCCTCGAGGGCCTCGGGCGCCTCCCGGAGGCTCGGGCGGCGAGGGCGCGCGCGGCGAAACCTCCACCCGCTCGCCGCTGACGCCGCTTACCCTGCCGCCCTCGGGCTTCCCCCGGCGCGCGGGGGGGGGCCGCCGGCCACGACCCCGATGACCCGGGCCCTCCTCGTCCTCCTCGCACCCCTCGCGCCCTCCCAGGACGCGGGAAGGCCGCGCGCGCGGGCGTTGCGAATCCCGCGGGCGGAAGCGCCCCGGATCGACGGGGACCTCGCCGATCCCGTCTGGTCGAAGGCTCCCGAGATCGGCCCCCTCACTCAGGTCGAGCCGGTCGAGGGGGCGGCCCCGACGGAGGTCACGAGCGTCCGCGTCGCCTACGACGAGGCGGCCCTCTACCTCGGCATCGCCTGCTTCGACCGGAATCCCTCGGGGATCGTGGCGACCCAGATGCGCCGGGACGCCCGGCTCGACCCCGACGACCGGGTCGAGATCGTCCTCGACACGTTCCGGGACCGCAGGAACGCCTACTTCTTCCAGGTCGGCCCGGCCGGGGGCCCGGGGGACGCGCTCGTCACGAACAACGGCTCCGACTTCAACAAGGACTGGGACGGGATCTGGGAGGGTCGCTCGCGGATCGTCCCCGAGGGGTGGACCGCGGAGATCGCCATCCCCTTCCGCACGGTCGCCTTCGACCGGGAGGGGACGACCTGGGGCTTCAACGTCAACCGGATCCTCAAGCGCCGGGAGGAGCAGAGCCGGTGGGCCGCGGCGCGACAGAGGCTCTCCCTCTTCCGCATCTCGGAGGCGGGGGACCTCGAGGGGCTCGAGGGGCTCGAGCAGGGCCTGGGCCTCGACCTCGTCCCTTATGTCCGCGCCGACGCGGACCGGACCCACGACTTCGAGGGGCGCGATCTCGACCTCACGCTGCGCGGAGGGGGGGAGGTCTTCTACCGCCTGACCCCCGGGATCACGGCGACGGGGACCGTCCGCCCGGACTTCGCCGAGACCGAGGTCGACGACCTGCGCGTGAACCTGACCCGGTTCCCCCTCTTCTTCCCCGAGAAGAGGAAGTTCTTCCTCGAGGACGCGGGGATCTTCAATTTCGAGACCGGGGGGGGAGAGTTCGGGGACTCCCCCGAGCTCCTCCCCTTCTTCAGCCGCAGGATCGGGATCGACGACCAGAACCGCCCCGTCCCCCTCCGCGGCGGCGCGAAGGTGAGCGGGCGCGAGGGGGCCTGGTCGATCGGGGCCCTCGGGGTCGCGACGGAGGAGAAGCACGAGCTCTCCTCCCAGGACCTCTTCGCGGCACGGGTCCGCCGAAACCTCGGGGAGGAATCCGTCCTCGGGCTCGTCGCGACGCGCGGGAATCCCGCCGATACGGGGGAGAACAGTCTCGTCGGCCTCGACTACAAGTTCGCGACGACGAAGTTCGCCGGGGACCGCAACCTCGACGCCGTCCTCTACGCGCTCCACTCCTGGACGGAGGGGACCGGCGGGGAGGAGACCGCCTACGGGATCGACCTCTCCTACCCGAACGACGTCTGGGAGGCGCGCCTCGGCGCTCGGGTGATCGAGGAGGACTTCTTCCCCGCCCTCGGGTTCGTCCAGCGCCCGGGGACGGTGCGGTACTCGGGGGCGGTCTCCTGGAACCCGCGGCCCGGGACCGCGATCCGACAGCTCGGCTTCGAGGTCGCCCCGGATCTCTTCACCGACATGTCCGGCCAGACGCAGACCTTCACGCTCCGGACCGACGTCGTGGGGGTCGAGCTGGAGTCCGGCGACGAGGGAGGGATCGTCGTCACGCCGACCCGCGAGCGCCTCCCGGCGGACTTCGAGATCCTCGAGGGGATCGTGATCCCCGAGGGCGCCTACGACTTCGTCCGGTACGGGGCGTTCTTCGACACCTCGGACAGGCGGCCCCTCGCGCTGTCGGCGGGGTTCGAGGCGGGGGAGTTCTTCGACGGGACCCGGACCGACCTCGAGCTCGCCCTCCACTGGAGGCCGGGCGGCTGGCTCAACGCCTCGGCCGAGTACGAGCAGAACCGGCTCGAGACTTCCTTCGGCGTACCCGGGGTGGACGACGACGGGGACTTCACGGTGCGCATCGGGCGCCTCCGGACGGAGGTCAACTTCTCGCCGGAGGTCTCCTGGCAGACCCTCGCCCAGTTCGACAACGTCTCGCGGACCGCCGGGGTGAACACGCGGCTTCGGTGGATCCTCCGCCCGGGGCGAGACCTCTATCTCGTCTTCAACCGCAACCAGCCCTACGGGTCGCGGCCGTGGAACGCGGTCACCCCCGTCCCCGACCCCGGGGAGACGCCCCAGGAGATCGCAACCCAGGGCGTCGTCAAGCTCGTCTACACCCTGCGCTTCTGACTCAGCGGGGGGAGCCCGGCAGCGCCGCCCAGGGGGGCGGCCCGTCGAACCGGATCCCGAAGACGGGCCCGCCGAGCGTGAAGACGAGCGCCGTGATCGCCGCGATCCCGACGAGGTCGACGAGGAGCCCGACGCGGACCATGCGCCGGACGGGGATCCGACCCGAGGCGAAGACGATCGCGTTCGGGGGGGTCGCGATCGGGAGCATGAACCCGCAGGAGGCGGCGAGCCCGGCGGGGAGGAGGAGGAGGAGGGGGTCGAGGGACGCGGCCGCCGCGACGCCGCGCAGGACCGGCATCATGAACTGCGCGGTCGCCGTGTTCGACGCGAACTCGGAGAGGAAGGTGACGAGGGCGCAGGTTCCGGCGACGAGGAGGAGGGGGGGCGCCCCGTGCATCGCGGGGAGGAGGAGGTCCCCCACGGTCTTCGAGAATCCCGAGGCCTCGAACGCCTTCGCGATGGCGAAGCCCGCCCCGAGGAGGAGGAGGATGTCCCAGGGGACGCGGGCGGCGGTCTCCCAGTCGAGGAGGCTCTTCCCCTTCTCGTTCCCCGCGGGGACGAGGAAGGCGAGGAAGGCGACGCCCACCGCGACGACCGCGTCGTCGACGGACTTCGGGTCGGGGAGGAGCCCGCTCCAGCCCGGGATCCTCCAGCCGCCCCCGAGTTCGATCGGCTGCCGGAAGAGCCAGCCGAGGGCCGCGAGGAGGAAGAGGAGCCCCATCCTCTTCTCCGCGGGCGTCCAGCCACCGAGCGCGCGCGCCTTCTCCTCGACGGCCGCGGCGACGCGAGGGTCGCCGGGGCCGGGAGGCGCAAAGGCCGTGAGGATCGCCCAGGCCGCGAGGAGGAGGAGGAGGACGAGCGGACCGCAGGCGACCATCCACTGGAAGAAGGTGATCTCCGGGGCCTGGGGGAAGAAGGCGCGGTACTGGCCGAGGAAGATCAGGTTCGGCGCCGTGCCCACCGGCGTCCCGAGCCCCCCGATCGAGGCGGCGTACCCCACTCCGAGGAGGGCGCAGAAGGCGAAGTTCTCGTTTCGCCCGGCGCCGGCCTCCTCCAGCCCCGCGACGACCGCGAGGGCGATCGGGAGCATCAGGAGGGCCGTCGCCGTGTTCGAGACCCACATGGAGATGAACCCGGTGCCGAGCATCAGCCCCAGGACGAGGCGCCTCGGCCCCGCCCCGACGCGCCGGACGATCCCGTAGGCGATCCGGCGATGGAGTCCCCACCGCTCGATCCCGAGGGCGAGGAGGAATCCCCCGAAGAAGAGGAGGATGATCGGGTCGAAGTAGGCGGTGGCGACCGTTCCGACCGGCATCGCGCCCGCGAGGGGGAGGGCGACGAAGGGGAAGAGCGAGGCCGCCCCGAGCGGCATCGCCCCCCCGATCCACCAGGCCGTCGTCGCCACGGTGATCGCCGCCGTCGCGCGCTGCGCGGGAGGGAGGGATCCCGAGAGGAGGAAGGCCGCGAGGCCGAGCCCCAGGCCCGCGAGGAAGGGGACCAGGCGGAACCCGAGCGGGCTCTCGCGGTCCGTCCCCTCCGTCACGCCCGCCCGGTCTCCTTCCGGAGCCAGGCGAGGTAGGGGGCGTTCCCGGCCGCCACGGGGAGGGCGAGGACCTCGGGGATCGAGTAGGAGTGGAGGGCCTTCACGCGCGCGACGAGGGCCGGAAGGAGGGGGCGTCGCGACTTGATCAGGAGGAGGACCTCGGCGTCGTCGCGGACCTCCCCCTTCCAGCGATAGATCGACCGCAGGCCGGGGACGACGTTGGCGCAGGCCGCGAGCCGCTCCCCCACGAGCGCGAGGGCGAGGCGGCGGGCCGAGGCACGGTCGGGGGCGGTGACGAGGAGGACGAGGGCGCCCCTCCCCTCGGCCACCCGGTTTTCCGGTCGAGTCCGGCGCGACGGCACGGCGCGAAATGTACGCGCGAGCGCCCCTCACTAGAATCCGCCCCCTCCCCGATGCCCGGCCTCCTCGACGCCGCGATCACCCGCGCGCTCCCCCTCCTCCCGAAGCCGGTCGTCTGGAGGGTGGCCCGCCGCTACATCGCCGGCACGCGGCGCGAGGACGCCCTCGGCACGATCGGGAGGCTGAACGCCGCCGGGATGGTGGCGACGGTCGACCTCCTCGGCGAGCACGCGAGGGACCCCGCCGAGGCCGACGCCGCGGTCGCGGAGTACGCCGAGGTCCTCCGGGAGATCCGGCGCGGGAACCTCCGATCGAACATCTCTGTCAAGCTCACCCACTTCGGCCTGAAGACCGACGCTGCTGGGTGCGAGCGGCGCATGCGGGGACTCCTCGAGGAGGCGAGGAGCCTCGGGAACTTCGTCCGGATCGACATGGAGGACTCCTCCTGCACGGACGCGACCCTCGCCCTGTACCGACGCCTCCGCTCCGATTTCGAGAACGTCGGCCCGGTCCTCCAGGCCTACCTGCGCCGCACGCCCGAGGACGCCCGCTCCCTCCTCGGCGGTCCGCCGCTCAACGTCCGGATCTGCAAGGGGATCTACCGGGAGCCCCCGGAGATCGCCTGGAAGGCCCACGACGAGATCAACCGCAACTACCTCCTCGTCCTCGAGGCGCTCCTGAACGGCGGGGCGAGCGTCGGGTGCGCGACTCACGACGAGCCCCTCGCCGAGGCGGCGATCGCGATGGCGAGGCGCCTCCGCATCTCCCCCGAGCGCTTCGAGTGCCAGATGCTCCTCGGCGTTCGGGAGGACCTGAGCGCCCGGCTCGAGGCGAGCGGGCAGCGCGTGCGGATCTACGTCCCCTACGGGGAGGAGTGGCACGCCTACTCCATCCGCCGCCTCCGGGAGAACCCGAGGATCGCGCGCTACGTGCTGCGGGCCCTCTTCCGGTAGGCGCTCACTTCCCGATCGCGAGCCGCCGCGCCAGGATGTCGTCGAGGCCCGGCGTCGCGCGGATCTTCTCCATCGTCGTCCGGAAGTCGTAGGCGACCCGGTGCCAAGCCACCGATTCACCGTCGAAGGTGGCGAAGCAGGCGCGGGGGTCCCCGTCCCGCGGCTGGCCGACGGAGCCGACGTTGACGAGCCTCTTCTCCCCCGTGGGGAGGCGCACGCGCATCCGGTCGGCCCCGTCCATCGCCTGGAAGCGGAAGTCGGGCCCGTGGATCCCGGGGTGGTGGGTGTGGCCGATGAAGCACACCCCGTCGAAGGCGGCGAAGACCGCCTCCATCTTCTCGGGGTTGTGGATGCCGTCCGTGGCGAGCACGTATTCCCGCAGCGGGTCGCGCGGGGAGGCGTGGACGAAGAGGAGCCCGTCCCGCCGCACGGAGGAGGGGAGCGACTGGAGGTACCTCCATCGCTCCCGCTTCTCCGGGGAGGCGAGGAGGCCCGGCCGCATCTTGCGCCGGGTAACCTCGATCGCGCGGCGCGCGTAGGGATTGAAGTCGGTCGCCTCCCGGAAGAGTGCCTCGTCGTGGTTCCCCATCAGGGCGAAGGAGGTCCGTTGCCGGACGAGGTCGACGACCACCTCGGGGTCCGGCCCGTACCCGACGATGTCCCCGAGGCAGACGATCTCCTTCACCTCCGCCAGCTCGGCGATCGCCCCGAGGACCGCCTCGAGCGCCTCGCGGTTGCTGTGGAGGTCGGAGACGAGCGCGATCAACCCCGCCTCCCCGCGCGCCAGCGCTCGACCGCCTCCTCCGCCTCTTTCTCGAGACCCGGGACCGCCGTCGCGAAGGGGCCGGGCCGCTCGAAGCCGGCGGCCTTCCGGTGCCCCCCGCCACCGAAGCGGCGGGCGAGCTCGTTCACGTCGAAGTCCCCCTTGGAGCGAAGCGAGCCCTTGACGCGGCCGTCCTCGAGCTCCCGCAGGAAGAGCACCACCTCGACGGGGCCGACGGCGCGCAGCACGTCGAGCACCTCGTCGGCGTCCTCCATCGTCTCGACGCCGCGCTCCGCGAGCCCGCGGCGGTCGATCGCGACGACGGCGAGCGCGCCCGCCGCGCGGTACCGGAGCGTGCCGAGGATCGCCCCGATCCCCACCGGCCAGTGGGGCGGGAACTGCTGGTAGACCCGCCGGTAGACCTCCGCCACGTCGACCCCCGCCCCCACGATCTCCGCGGCCGCCGACAGGGCGAGCGCCGAGGTGTTGCTGTAGCGGAACCAGCCGGTGTCCGTCGTGAGCGCGACGAAGACCGCCTCGAGCGCATCCTTCGGGAGGGCGACCCCCATCTCGCGGGCGAGGCGCCAGACGAGGTAGCCGCTCGCGGGCGCCGACTCGTCGACGTAGGCGGCGTCCCAGACCTCCCCCCGGTCCGGCACGTGGTGGTCGACGACCACCCGCCGCGAGGGGCGCGCCCGCAGGATCGGCTCGAGGGGTCCGGTGCGGGAGAGGACCGCGACGTCGCAGACGAAGAGGGCGTCGTAGGGGGGGACCTGCTCGGGGCCGGCGGCGGGATCGTAGGACCGGAAGGGGGCGACCCTCGCGAGGAAGGCGTAGCGCTCCGCCAGGGGGTCGGGATTGAGGATCGTCGCCTCCTTGCCGAGGGCCCGGGCGAGGTGCCAGAGGGCGGCCTCCGCGCCGAGGCAGTCGCCGTCGGCCCGCACGTGGCCCGTGATCAGGAAGCGGGCTTCCCGCCGGAGGATCTCGGCCGCGCTCGCGTTCGACGTCATCCGTCTTCCGTCGGAAGGACGGGCGTCCGCCCGTTCCCGGAGAGGCTGCGCAATATAGCCGGACCGCGCTACGTCCGATCGGGGGCCCGGCCGGCGACGAATACGGCGCGGGGCACGGGGGATCCCTCCGTCAGCCAGGCGAGGAGCCCCCGCCGATCGGGCCTCGTCCCCGGCGGGTCGAGCGCGAGGAAGTCCCCCGCCGCCCCCGGAGCGAGCGTGCCGGCCCCGCGGGAAAGGCGCAGCGCGGCCCCGCCGAGGGTGGCGGCCCGGAAGACCTCGGCCGGGCTCATCGCCGGGACCAGGAGGCGCAGCCGGGCCATCTCCACGAAGAGGTCGAGCCGGTCGTTGCTCGCGAGACCGTCCGTCCCGAGGGCGAGGCGCGCGCCGGACTCCCGGAGCCGGCGGACCGACGCCGCCGCCCGGTCGAAATGGAGGTGCGTGCCGGGGCAGACGACGACCGTCGCTCCGGAGCGGGCGACCCTGGCGCTCTCCTCCTCCGTGAGGTCGTTCGCGTGGACGAGGAGGGTGCGCGGGCCCAGCGCACCCGCGGCCTCCAGGACCTCGAGGGGTCGCATCCCGGGAGGGCGCCATCCGGGGGGGAGCCGCCGCCGCTCCTCGAGGAGGTCCCGGAGCGGGCCCCTCCCGCGGAGGAGGAGGACGGTCTCCTCGCGCGTCTCGGCGAGATGGGTCGAGAGGGCCACGCGCCGGGCCGCGGCGAGGCGGGCGAGGCGGGAGTAGAGCGGGACCGAGACGGTGTAGGGCGCGTGGGGGGCGAGGCCGGGCCTCCGCCGCGAGCGGGAGGGGAAGGTCTCGAGCCAGGAGCGCGCCCGGCGCGCCTCCCGTTCCGCCGCTTCGGGGGCCGGCGCGATCACCTCGCGGAGGACGAGGGCGCGCCCCGGCCATCCCGAGAGCCCCGCGAGGGAGTCCCCGGAACCGTCGTGGTCGGCGAGGGAGGTCGAGCCGCGCGCGAGGAGGGCCCGCGCCCCGTCTCGAACCGACTCCGGCGATCCGCCTCCGGGGATCGTCCGGCGGCCTTCGAGGACGCCCCGGATCCAGTCCGCGAATCCCCGGCGCGCCGGCACCGTCCCGACGCGGGTGAGGTCGAGATGGGCGTGCGCGTCGAGCAGGCCGGGCACGAGGACCGCGGGCCGCAGGTCCACGACCTCGGCGCCGCGCTTCCCCGGGACCCCGGCGCGGACCTCCCGGACGCGCCCCGCCTGGAGGAGGAGCGATCCTCCCGGGATCCAGGTCTCGGGGTCGACGAGGACTCCCGCCGCGGCGAAGAGGCGCGACTCCGTTTCCGGGAGCGCCCGCCGCCCCGTCACTCGGCGTTGAGGAAGAGCTTGACCTCGAGGATCGCGAGGAGGAGGGGAGGCGGGCCGGTCGTCGCGAGCGCCTGGTCGAAGACGATCGCGAACCGGACGAACCGGGCGGCCGGATCGTTCGCGTTGAGGGCGGCGAGGGTCGTCACCCACTCGCCCGCCAGCGCCTCGTTGGGCGTCTCGCCCGACTCGTCCGCCGGCGCACCCTGGAAGAAGATCTGGATGGGATGGACGCCGGGGAGGAGCGGTCCGTTCGGCGTGCCCGGATCGTCGTCGAAATCCGTGCAGGTGACGAGCGGGTCGGAGCAGTCCTGGACGTTCGCGGGGGGAGTGGCCGGGTTGCCGAAGGCCGCCTTCAGGTTGTAGTGGTCGTAGGTGACGATGAGGGAGCCGGAGCCGGCCGTGGGGATCCAGTTCGAGGTCGCCCCCGAGAAGTTCGCGGCGGACCCGGTGAAGGGGACGTAGGTCCCGACGGTGAGGGAGGCGATCGGGTCGACGAAGTTCGTGAACGTGCCCAGGGGCGGGGCGGGATCGGCCTCGATCCGCGCGTAGCCGTCCCCGCCGGCGCCCCCGACCGCCTGGGTGACCGTGTTCGGTCCTCCCGCTCCCCCCTTCACCCGGAGGACGAAGGAGGTGCTCGCGGGGAGAGCGATCTGTCTCGCCACCTGGAGAAGGACGGCCCCGCCGCTCCCCCCCCCGCCGCCGGAGCCGGTGCCCGACCCCGGATTCGCGGTCGCGGACGAGAGGGAGCTGCCGCCCCTCCCGCCGGAGGCGTCGATCAGGCCCGGCGCCTGGAAGGTGGCATCGCGCCCCACCTGGATCTGCCCGGCTCCCCCTCCCCCGCCTCCTCCGCATCCGGTCTGGTAGACGACCTTGTCCGTCGGCACCACGTTGATGCTGTTGATGTCGCAGGCGATCCCGACCGGCAGTGGCTTGGAGTCGTGAGGGTTCACCCCCGTCCCCCCGCCACCCGAGCCTCCAAGCAGGAAGCCGAGATCCGGATTGAGGGTCGGATCCGCGACGACGGCGGGTCCGCCCGGGGAAGGCTGGGCAAGCGGGATCACGGCGGAGAGGGCGCAGCCCTGCGTGAGCCCCCCGTACGGGGCGGTCCCCTGCGAACCGGGCGAGCCCGGGGTCTTGTACCCGCCTCCACCGCCTCCGCTCCCCTTCTGCTGGGACTTGCAGACGACGGTCGCCGGGCAGATCTCGCCCGGGAGGCTCCCCGGGGGAGGGAGGTTGGCGGGGTAGTGGGCCACGCCCGGGGCGCCGCCGGTCCCCGGAACGGTCGAACCCCCGACTCCTTCCCCGGGCTGCCCGTCCAGGATCGCGGTCGAGGACCAGAACTGAGTGGGGGGGAACGACGCCTGAACGTTCGGGTCGATGTCCCCACCCTCCCCGCCAGCGCCAGCGCCCGGACCGCCCTCTCCGCCCAAACCCCCCGTGGGGTGCTGGGGGAAGCCGGTCTGGAAGGCGTCGTTGAAGGTCAGGACGTCCGGGCCGGGCTTGCCCGTGAGGTCCAGCGTCCCCTGCACCTCCAGATTCCCGCGGACGAAGACCCGCGCCACGTTCGGTCCGACGAACGTGAGCTTGCGGCCCTGGGGGACGCGTATCGATTCGAACTCGAAGATCCCGTCCGTCACCGTGATCGGCGCGCCCGTCAGGGTGTGGGTCCCGGGGAGGCCCGGGTGCGGGAAGGTCTGGCTCCCCGTGTCGATGATGACGTCGTCCACCCCGAGGCGGACGTCCCCGAGGAGGCCCCTCCCCCCTCCCTTCCCGATCTTCAGCACGCCGGGGGCCGAGGGGTCGTTCCACATCGCCCCGGTCCGGGACGCGTCCTCCCGGGCGGTCGTCTCGAAGTCCTCCGTGAGGGTGAAGGTCGAGGCCTCCGCCGGCTTCGTCGTGAAGACGACCGGATCCTGGTTGGAGGCGAGGACGAGCGGGTTCGGGGGGGTCGTCGTGCTCCCCGAGACGTCGAAGATCGCCGGGGAGAGCTCCACCTCCATCTGCCGGAGCGTTTCCCCCACCGGGAAGGGAGGGATGCAGTCCCCCGCGGTCGGGTCGAAGCCGAGCCCCGGGTAGAGCACGGTCGGGGCGAAGACGACCCGCGTCCGCAGCGCCGTGAAGTCGTAGGAGATCGTGAAGCTCCCGGGGACGACCGTGGTCGTCTCCTCGGGCGGAATCGTCGTCGGATCGAACTGCCTCACGCGGACCCGCAGCGTCTCGCTCGACTGGAGGAGGGGGTCGACGAGGCTCTCCGGCTGCATGATGTCGTCGAACACGAAGACGATCCGCACGGGCGCGGGGACGGTCCCCGGCGGCTGGGGGAGGTCGGGATCCGGCAGCCCGCGCGGGACGCAGGTCGCGTCGGCGAGGGGGACCAGGGCGCTGGGATTGAAGGGGTCGGACTGGTAGAAGACCGCGACATGGGGCGAGCCGGGGACGTAGTCGTTCACGCCCTGGGACGCCGTCACGACGCAGGAGATGGCCGTGCGGTTGGGGCTCCCGGCGGTCGAGCGGATCACGGCCCCCGCCGGGGCGGCGGGGACGGTGATCTGGTAGGGAGCGTTCTCCTCGAACCCGAAGACGATCGAGCCCATCGAGCCGAAGGAGAGGAGGGGACGGAAGATCGCCTTCTTCCCCTGCGTGACCCACGTCCCGGGGGGGGCGGCGCCGCCAGGGACCGCCTTGACGACGTTGAACGTGTCGGGGCCGACGCTGGCGGGATCCACCGGCCGGTTGAACTCGAGGACGATCTCCTGGTTCTCGGCGATCTGGTTGATCGAGCAGCCGCCCGTGGTACAGCCGAGGGAGCACGAGACGATGACGAAGGTGCCCGACGACCCCCCGCCGCTCCCCGAGCAACCGAGGACGAGGAGGAAGGGGAGGGGCAGCAGCCGGCTCACGAGGGTCATGAAGGGTCCCCGGAAGGAGGTAAAGCGCCGCGGCGGGTGAGGGGGCTCCGGCGCGCCAGCGACGGAAGGGATGATAGCAGCGGGTTTCGACGGTTCACAGATTCGGGTACGGGCCTTGCGATGAAGCCCGACGCAACGGTTGTGCCAGCGAGCGCGACGCGTGCCGGCCGGTCCCTCCCCCGGGGAGCCCTGCCTCGCCTTGTCCCCGGATCAAGGGCCTCACAGAATCGCTCGGCGGCCGTGCGCCCTCGCGCAGACAAGCGTGCGAACTTGAATCGAGCCATCCTCCTCCTGCAGTGCCTGGTCCTCGTCCTGGTCGGCCTCTGCCTCGTCCAGGTCCGTCGCCTCGGGACGAGGGTCGAGGCGGCCCTCGCCGCGGCCCGGCCCGGACCCGGACGAGCCTCGGCCCCTCCCCCCAGCGACCCGGCCGCTCTCCTCGACGAGTTGCGCGCCGCCTGCGACGACTTCCTGTCGTACCCCCAGGATCCCGTCGAGCAGCGCGTCGCCGAGAAGCGGATGGACGCCGCGGTCGCCGCCTTGAAGGCGCTCGGGAGCGCCGGCTTCGAGGCGCTCTCCGCGGCCCTCGACACCCCCACCCCCGCTCCGTTCCGCCAGCGGGTCCTCCTGGCGATGGAGGGGATCGACCCCGCCCGCACGGCCGAGGTCGCGCTCCGCATCTTCCGGTCGCAAGGGGATCCGGTGCTCCGGATGACGGCGGCGGGCGTGGCGATGCGGGCCGATCCCGACCGGGCCCTTCCCGAGCTCCTCGCCTTCATCCGCGGCTCGGCGAGGGGCTCCTTCCCGCTCCTGGGGGAGGCGGTGACGATGGCCGCCCAGAAGGGGGGGCCCGAGGTCGTCCAGATGCTCCTCGAGCTCGCGGAGCACCCCGAGCGCGACCCCTCCTCCCACTACCGCGCCATCGAGGCCCTCGGACGGCTCAAGTCCCCCGAGGCGGTGGACCCGCTCAAGCGGATCATCCTGACGGAGCCGCGGGACGGGATGCGGAAGCGGAAGGCGGTCCTGTCCCTCGTGCAGATCCAGGGAAAGGAGGCCTGCCCGTTCCTCGAGGAGTGCGAGCGGCAGGAGCGGCAGGAGGCCTTCCGCCTGGTCCTCCAGGACGCGCTCCGGAGGGAGTGCCGCTAGGAGAGTGCCCCGGCCGAGGCTGGTCGACACGCACGCCCACCTCGATCCCTCCTTCTTCGGCGCGGAGGTCGGCGATGTCCTCCGCCGCGCCCGGGAGGCCGGGGTCGCGGGGATCGTCTGCGTCGGGACGGACGCGGGCTCCTCGGAGCGGGCCCTCGCGCTCGCCCGTTCCGGGACCGGCCTCGTCGCCACCGCCGGCGTCCACCCGCACGACGCGCGCTCCCTCCTCGATCCGGCGGCTACCCGGGCGTTCGAAGTCCTCGCCTCGGGGCCCGGATTCGTCGGCGTCGGCGAGACGGGCCTCGACTACTTCAAGGACTATGCGCCGCGGCAGGACCAGCGGCGGGCCTTCGCGCTGCAGGTCCGCCTCGCCGCGCGCCTGCGCCGCCCCCTCGTCCTGCACTGCCGGGAGGCGTTCCGGGACCTCCTCGAGATCCTCGACGCGGAGGGAGGGCGCGAGGCGGGAGGCGTCTTCCACTGCTTCTCGATGGGGCCGGAGGAGGCGAGGGAGGCGCTCGATCGCGGATTCCACGTCTCCTTCTCCGGCACCCTCACCTACCCGAAGTCGGATGCGATCCGCGCCGCCGCCCGGTTCGTCCCCGCGGCGTCGATCCTCGTCGAGACCGACTGCCCCTTCCTCCCCCCCCAGCCGGTGCGGAAGGAGCGCAACGAGCCCGCCTTCGTCCGGCACACGCTCGAGCGGCTCGCGGCGGAGCGCGGCGAGGAGGTCCCCTCCCTCGCCGAGGCGATCGCCGGGAATGCGGCGCGCCTCTTCGGGCTCCCGCTCTAGCCCCGCTCCCTCTCCCTCCGGAAGAGCTCGAGGAGAGTCCGCGCGTTCCGGTCCACGGGGTTCTCCTCCGCGAGGGAGGAGAGGAGGCCGTCGCAGCGCGAGGCGTCCGCGAGGTCGCCGGAGAGGAGGAAGCGGGCCTGTAGCGCCGCGGCGAGCCGGAACCGCGCGAGGACGTGCGCGGGACGGCGGGAGAGGAGATCCTCGAGGAGGGCGACCGCCTCGTCGAGCGCCGGTCCCCCCGCGCGCCGGAGGAGGGCGCCCGCGAGGGAGATGCGCGCCGCGTCGTACCGCGGGTAGATCCGCAGCGCCTCCCGGTAGTGCCGCTCCGCCCCGTCGAGGTCCCCCGACTCGAAGAGGCCGTTCGCGAGCCCGTGGTGCGCGCGGAAGGAACCGGGACTGACCCGGACGGCCGACTCCCACAGGGGGAGGTCGCTCTCCCCTCCCCTCCAGTCGAGGTCGCGCGCCGCCGCCCGCGTGGCGAGGCCGAGGAGGAGGATCGCGGCCGCGCCCCTCAGGGCGAGAGCGCGACGCGGCCACGCGGCGAGAGCGGCGGCGGCGCCGTCGCCGAGGACGAGGCAGGCGCCGGCGAGCGAGGGATAGGCGCGGTGCTCCGCGAAGACGACGTTCAGGGGGGCGAAGAAGTAGGGGGCGAGCCCGGAGGCGAGGAGGACGAAGCCGAGGAGGCATGCGGGCCGGCGACGCAGCGCGAAGGCGGCCGCCGCCACGACGAGGAGGATCGCCGCCGAGGAGAAGAAGAGGGGATCCCCGAGCCCGGAGGGGCGCGGGAAGGTGTGGTCCACGGTCAGCCCGCCGGGCCAGAGCACGAGGCCGAGGAAGCGGACCGCCGCGAGGGACTGGAGGACGAAATTGGTCTCCGGGGAGCGCCCCCAGCCCGCCTCGGGCTCGACGTCCGGGACGGCCGCGGTCGGGCCGACGACCCCGCCGACGAGGTGGGCCCGCAGCGCGAGGAACGCGCCCGTGAGGGCGAGAGAGGGGAGCGTGCGGAGGCCCCGCGCGCGCGCGGAGCCGGGCAGGAGGATCTCGACCGTGCCGACGAGGAGCGGGAGGGCGACCGCGGTCTCCCGCGAGAGCATCGCGAGCGCGCCGAGGAGGAGGGACCCGGCCCAGGCGAGCCGGCTCCCCTCGCGCGCCCGGAGGTGGGCGAGGAGGGCGCCGATCGCGAACGCGAAGGCGAGGGAGGAGGATCGCGCGGAGACGTAGTTCACGACCTCGGTCGCCAGGGGGTGGACCGCGAAGAGGAGGGAGGCGGCGAGGGAGGCGACCTCCGGGCGGTCGGATCCGCTCCGGCGCAGGACCTCGCGGGCGAGGAGGAACAGGCCCGCCGAGCATGCCGCGTGGAGGAGGAGGTTCGTCGCGAGCCAGGGGAGCGGGGAGGAGGTCCGGGCCTGCGCCGCGTTGACGGCGTGGAGCGAGAGCGTCACGGGACGGTACATCGCCCCCTCCCCCGCCGCCGAGAAACGGGCCGGATCGGTGAAGAAGAGGGGGGCGTTGCGCAGGTCCTGGACCGCGGGGTTGCGCACGACGGCGTGCTCGTCGTCGAAGTGGAAGCCGCCGCGGAGCGCGCCGAGGTGGAGGAGGGTCGCCGCGAGGAACGGGACGAGGGGGAGGGGGACGCGGCGCACGCCGCCGCGTTCTTCGATCTTCCCCCCCCCGCGCCTCAAGCCGCCGGAGCGGGGGCTCGAAGTACGATCCGTGAGGATCGGCCTCGCGGCGATCGGCAGGAGCGTCGGGGGCCCTCGCACCTATGCGCGGGGGCTCCTCGCCGCGCTCCGCGCCCTCCCCGATTCCCCGGAGATCCGGCTCTTCGCGGACGACCCCCGCGCGCTCGGGGCGATCGACGGGGAGGGGGTGGCGGTCCCCGCCCTGCGAGGCGCGCTCCGCCCGCTCGGGGAGAGGGTCTTCCTCCCGCGGCTCGCCCGGCGCCTGGGGATCGACCTCTTCCACGGGACGAAGCACTCCCTCCCCCCGCGCCTCCCCTGCCGCGCCGTCGTCTCGATCCACGACCTCGCCCCCTTCCGGGCCCCCGAGACCTTCCCGGCGCTCGCGGGCGCGTACCTGCGCCGAGAAACCGCATGGGCCGCGCGGCGCGCGGACGCGATCGTGACCGGGAGCGAGGCGTCGCGGCGCGACATCGTGGAGGGCCTCGGCGTGGCGCCGGAGAAGGTCGCCGCGATCCCCTACGGCGTGGAGGCGCGGTTCCGGCGGGAGCCGGATCCGGAACGCATGGCCCGTCTCCGGACGCGAATCGCCCTCCCCTCCCCCCTCCTCCTCTGTCTCGGGACCGTGCAGCCCCGGAAGGGGCAGCGGGAGGTCCTCGAGGCGTTCTCGATCGTCCGCGACCGGGTCCGGCCCGCCCCGGGCCTCCTGTTCGTCGGACGGAGGGGCTGGCTCTCCTCGGGATTCGAGGAGGCGTTCGAACGCCTCGGGGGGGAGGAGGTGCGGTGGATCCGGGGCCTCCCCGACGCGGACCTCCCGGCCCTCCTGCGCTGCGCCGACCTCCTCGTCTCCGCCTCCCGGATCGAGGGGTTCGGGCTCGCCGTCGCGGAGGCGATGGCGAGCGGCCTGCCCGTCCTCGCCCTCGCGGACGGCGCGATCCCGGAGGTCCTCGGGGACGCCGGAGCGCTCGTCGCCACGACCGAGCCGGAGGTCCTCGCCGCCGAGATCCTCCGCCTCCTCGCCGACGAGCCCCGGCGCCGCTCCCTCGCCGAGGCGGGGAGGGCGAGGTCGGCGCGGTTCACCTGGGAGGCCGCCGCGGCGGCGCACCGGGCCCTGTACGGATCGGTCCTGGAGGCCTGAGGGGCGTGGCTCCCCTCTCCTCCATCGTGGTGTGCACCGTCGACCGCGAGCAGTGGCTGCGGCGAGCCCTGCGGGCGATCCGGCGACTCCGGGGAGCCTCCTTCGAGACGATCGTCGTCGTGGGCCCCACGCGCGACGGCTCGCGGGAGGTCGCGGTCCATTCGGGGAGCCGGGTCGTCGACTACGCGGAGCGGAACCTGGCGGGGGCGCGCAACGCCGGCGTCGGAGCGGCCCAGGGGAGGATCGTCGCCTTCCTCGACGACGACTCCGTCCCCGTCCGGGACTGGCTCGCCCGCCTCCTCCCCGCGTTCGACGCGCCCGACGTCGTCGCCGCCGGGGGTCCCGTGCTCGACTGGCGCGACCCGGGTCTCGCCCTCCCCCTCTCGGTCTCCCCGTTCGGGGTCCCTAGGACCGGGGACGGCGCCGCCCGCCCGATGCCGTACCTCACGGGAGGGAACATGGCCTTCCCGCGCGCGCGCCTCCTCGAGGCCGGCGGATTCGACGAGAACTATCCCTTCCACCTCGAGGACGCCGACCTGTGCCTGCGCCTCCAGGAGCGCGGGCGCCTCGTCTTCTGCCGGGAGGCGCTCGTCCTCCAGGATTCCGAGGGGAGCGCGGCGCACCGGAGGGCCGAGGTCGTGATCCGCTCGGCCTCCTACTTCGCCTTCCGCCACGCGCGCGGGGTCCGCCGCCTCCTCCTCCCGGTCGTTCCCCTCTTCCACGCGCTCGCGCGCCTGCGCCGGCCCGCCGCCGGGGTGGGCCTCCCCCGCCACGCGCTCCGCTGCCTGCGGGGGGCGGCCCTCGGCTACTCGAGCACCTTCGCCACCCCGAGACTCCCCCTCGCGCCGTGAAGCTCCGGGTGGCGGTCGACGCGCGTGCGCTCGAGAGCCCCGCGAGCGGGGTCGGCCGGGTCCTCCGGGAGCTTCTCGCGGCGGCGCGCCGCGTCGATCCGGAGGTCGCGTGGGATCTGCGTACGCCCCCACGCTGGATGGGAAAGGGATCCCTCGCCCGGTTCGCGCCCCTCCCCCTCGACCGGTTCGGGGAGCGACCCGACGTCCTCCTCGCCCCCGCGAACCTCCCCCCGATCCTCTCCCGCGTGCCCGTCGTTCTCGTCGTCCATGACCTCACGTTCCGGACGCGGCCCCGGGAGCATACCCGCGGCTTCGCCGCGGGGATGCGCCTCGTCTTCGGCCCGGGCCTCCGCGGCGTCGAGGCGGTCCAGGTCCCCTCGCTCGCCACCCGTCGCGACCTGCTCCGGTTCCATCCCGGCGTCGAGGATCGGACGCGGGTCGTCCCGTACGGGGTGGCGGCACGGTTCTCGCCGCATGCGGCCCCCGGCGAACGCGAGCGGCTCCGCGCCCGCCACGACCTGCCCGAGAAGTTCGCCCTCGCGGTCGGAGTCCGCGAGCCGCGGAAGAACCTCCTCCTCCTCGCCCGGGTCTTCGATTCCCGGCCCCTCCCCCCGCTCGTCCTCGCCGGCCCCTCCGGCTGGGGAGGCGCCTCTCCCCCCGTCTCCAAGCGGGTCCTCCCGATCGGGGAGGTCGGGGACGAGGATCTCGCCGCGCTCTACCGGCAGGCGTCCTTCCTCGCGTTCCCGAGCCTGGAGGAAGGCTTCGGCCTCCCCCCCCTCGAGGCGATGGCGTGCGGCTGCCCCGTCCTCGCCTCGGACCGGGGGGCGATCCCCGAGGTCGTGGGCGAGGCGGGGCTCCTCGTGGAGCCGACCGAGGCGGCGCTCGGGGCGGCGGCGGCGAGACTCGCGGAGGACGCGGGGCTGCGGGCGCGCCTGCGCGAGGCGGGCCTCGCGCGCGCGCGGGGCTTCACGTGGGAGCGATGCGCGCGGGAAACGCTCGCGACGCTGCGCTGGGCCGCCACGCCTCGATCGCTGCGCGCAGCCTTCCCCCGAGAATCCCCGGAGCGAACCTCGCCTCGAACGCCCGCCGGTTCGCCGCGCCCATCGGCGCGAGCCGCCCCGGTTCCCTGAGGAGGCCGGCGAGGGCCTGCGCGAGGGCCCGGGCGTCCTCCCGCGGCACGAACACCACGCCGGCGATCCCGGCGAGGAGGCGCCGCGCGGCCCGGGACTCCCCCGTGACGACCGCCCGGCCGGAGGCGAGGCCGTCGTAGACCTTGCACGGGACGACGCGGTCCGCCTTCGGGCCCGCGCCGAACACGCCGAGGACGAGGTCGCTCCCGGCGTGGAGATCGGCGAGGGCGTCCCGCCCGACCGGACCGGGAAGGACCCGGGCGCGAGGGAGCCGGGCCGCCCGGTCGCCATCCTCCGGAGTCCCGCCGACGAACGTGAGGTCGATCCCCGGGCCGTCGCGTTCGAGCCGTTCGAGGGCGTCGAGGAGGGTCGCGACGCCGTGGAACGGGATCCCCGTTCCCGCGAAGAGGGCGCGGAGGCGAGGCGGCTGCGGGAGGAGGGGCCGGGAGGCGAGGTCGGAGCCGACCGGGATCTCGCAGATCCGGTCCTCCCTCGCCCCGTACCGGTCCGCGAAGAGCCGGCCCGTCTCCCGCGTGTCGACGAGGAGGAGGTCTCCGCAACGGACGGCGAGCCGGTCGAGGAACGCGAGCCCCCTCGCCCGCAGGGTTCCGGGGGCGACGGCGCGGCGGTCCTCGACCGCCGCCTCGTGGAGGGAGAGGAAGGCGTCCACCACGACGGGGATCCGGCCCCCGGCCCTCAGGAGGGGCCGGGCGAGCCGCCGGGCGATCCAGGGGTCGAGGGTCCCTCCGTAGGGGACGAGGATCGCGTCCGCCTCGACGGGGCGAAGCCAGCCGCGCGCGAGCAGGCGGGCGAGGGCGAGGAGGCCGAGGGTCCCCTCCCGGATCGCCGCGCCGGCCCCGGAGAGGGCGCGCGCCCGGCTCCCTCCGCCGCGCCGGGCGGGAGCGGTCCTCTCGAGGACCTCGACCCCCGCCGCGCGGAGGGCCTCGCGCAGGAGCCGGGGACGCGGGAGGGTCGGGAGGTCGGGGGCCGTCGAGAGGAGGAGGACCTTCACCGCCGCTCGTCGGCGGCTTCGCTCCGCTCGAAGCGCAGCGCGGCGATCTGCTCCGAGATGAGGCCGAGGGCGAGCATGATCGCGGCGAGCGTGAACATCAGGACGCTCATGTTCGTGAAGCGCCCCTGCGTCCAGTAGGTGTGGAGGTAGTTCGCGAGGCCCCCCGCCGCGATCGCCGCCGACATCGGGACGAAGACGCGCAGCGGGGCGAAGACGGTCGCCACCTTGAGGAGGATCAGGAGGAACTTCCCCCCGTCGGCGAGGGGCCGGACGTGGCTCGCCCCCCCGTCCCGCGCGGACTCGATCCGCACGAAGGCGACGGAGAGCCCGGCGCGCAGGAAGGCGAGGGTGCTCGTCGTGGGGTAGGAGAACTCGTTCGGCAGCAGGTAGAGGAAGCGCCGGAAGGCCTCCGTCCGGGCGGCGCGGTAGCCGGAGGTGAGGTCGGGGATCGACCGCCCGGTCACGGCCGAGGCGAAGAGGTTCAGCGCCGCGTTCCCGAGGCGCCGGGTCCACGACCCGCCCGGGCGGCGGCGCGCCCCGACGACGAGGTCGTGGGTCTCGAGGAGCTCGAGGAGCCGCGGAGCCTCCTCGGGGGGATGCTGTCCGTCGGCGTCGAGGAACAGGAGGAACTCCCCGTCCGCCTCCCGCGCCCCCCGCTTGACGGCGGCCCCGTTGCCGAGGCGCCGCGGATGGCGCAGGACGCGCGCCCCCCCTTCCGCGGCGAGCTGGGCCGTGCGGTCCCGCGACCCGTCGTCGACGACGATCGTCTCGAACCAGTACCCCTCCTCCCGCAGGGGGGCGAGGGAGGCCGCCAGGCGCGCGAGCACCCCGGGGATCGCCGCCTCCTCGTCGCAGGCGGGGAGGACGACCGAGACCCGGCGCACGCGCGAGCGCCGGGCCGGGGCTCGCTCCGGAGGGGCGGCCTTGCCGGTCGGGCGCGCGGGCGCGGGCGCGAGGGGGGGCCCCGCCGGACGCGAGGGCTCCGCGGAGAGGGACGATCGGCTCGTGGGGTCCATCGGGTCTCGAAACGAATCGGGGGAGCGGGTCGACCCCGCTCCCCCGAGCCGTCGCTTGGTTCCTCCGGACTACTGGACCGTGGTCCAGCGCTCGCCGTCCTGCCCGACGGTGTTCACCGCCGGCTGCGCGCCGAGGGAGTTCGCCGTCACGAACGCCGCGTCG
>JAKEFM010000232.1 GCA_022616055.1 Planctomycetota bacterium | reverse complement strand
GGAGGCGTTCTGGAAGCGGTAGGTGATCGGGCGGCCGGGGAGGAGCTCCTGGAGCTTCCCCGCCGCCATGAGGCTCCCCGTGAAGGTGAGGCCGCCGATCATCACCTCGAAGCCGAGGGCGGTCATGAGGACGCGCCCGATCGCCCCGTGGTGGCGCTCGTACTCGGAGATCCCGATCAGGAGGGCGGCGAGCGCCCCCAGGGAGTGGGAGAAGGCGGTCCGCTGCGGGACGGCGGTCATCGGGACCTTGAGGCCGATCCACCCGCCGAAGATCGTCCCGACGGCGAGGCCCCCCCCGATCGCCCGGTAGTCGACGATCTCGTGGTGGAAGAGCGTGCCGATGACGGCGACCGCCATCCCGAACTCGGCGAGGAACATCCCCCGCCGAGCCCACCGGGGCGAGGAGAGCCCCTTGAGCCCCAGGATGAAGAGGGCGGCGGAGAGGATGTAGAAGAAGCGCAGCGCCCCTTCGGCGAAGGCCTCGAGGGCGCGCTGGAGACCGTGGCGGAACCCCCCCGATGTGGCCGCGAGGACGAGGACGAGGGCGAGGAGCCCCCCGACCGGGAGGAGGACGAAGCGCCGGAACCTCGATCGGCGGCGGCGGAGCGCCTCCTCCTCGCCGCTGCGCTTGAACATCTTGAGCATCCGGTCGGTGATCAGGAATCCGCCGACGACGTTCGTCGAGGAGCAGGCGACCGCCAGGATCCCGAGGAGCGTGCTCAGCCGTCCGTAGTTCGCCCCCGCGACGACCAGCGAGCCGACCAGCGAGATCCCCGACATCGCGTTCGTCGCCGACATCAGGGGCGTGTGGAGGAGCGGGGGGACCCTCGAGATCACGTGGTACCCGAGGAACCCCGCGAGCATGAAGATGTACAGGCCGATCTCGAGGTCGCTCGTCATCCCCTGCGGTCTCCCGCGGCCGCGAGGCGCGAGCGGACGGCCTCATGGACGACCTCCCCCTCGCGCGTGAGGAGGGGCCCGCGCGTCAGCTCGTCCTCCAGGTCCAGATGGATCTTCCCGTCCCGGACGAGGTGGAGGAGGAACTTCGCGACGCAGCGGGCGTACATCTGGCTCGCGTGGAAGGGGACGCTGCTCGGCAGGTTCAGGGGCCCGAGGATCGCGACGCCGTTCTTCTCCACATCGCGGCCCGGCTCCGTGAGCGCGCAGTTCCCCCCGGCCTCCGCGGCGAGGTCGACGACGACGGAGCCCGGACGCATCCCCTTCACCATCTCCTCCGAGATCAGGACAGGGGCCTTCTGGCCCGGGACGAGCGCCGTCGTGATCACGGCGTCGGCCTCCGCGACGCATCGGGCCATGAACTCCCGCTGCCGCCGCAGGAACTCCTCGGACTGCGCCTTCGCGTACCCCCCCTTGTCCTCCGCGTCCTTCGTCTCGAGGGGGAGCTCGACGAACTTCGCCCCCAGGCTCTCGACCTGCTCCTTCACCGCCGGGCGCGTGTCGTAGGCCTCGACGACGGCGCCGAGCCGGCGCGCCGTCCCGATCGCCTGGAGCCCGGCGACGCCGGCGCCGATCACGAAGACCCTCGCCGGCGAGACCGTCCCCGCCGCGGTCATCAGGAGCGGGAAGAACTTCGGGAGCCTCGCGGCCGCGAGGAGCACGCCCTTGTAGCCCGCCACCGTGCTCATCGCGGAGAGGACGTCCATCGCCTGCGCGCGCGAGATGCGCGGCATCAACTCCATCGCGAAGGCGCTCACCCGGCGCGCCGCGAGCCCTCGGATTTCCTCCAGCGACGAGTAGGGCTGAAGGAGCCCGATCAGCGTCGCCCCCTCCCGGATCCGCGCGACCTCCTGCGCGGTCGGCGGCTGGACCTTGAGGAGAACGTCGGCCGCCTCGAAGACCTCCGCCTCGATCCGGGCGCCCTTCTCCGCGAACGCCGCGTCCGGGAATCCCGCCGCCGCTCCCGCGCCCCGCTCGAGCGCCACGTCGAGGCCGGCCTGGGCGAGCTTCGGGACCAGCTCGGGAACGACGGCGACCCTCCGCTCGCCCGGAGCGGACTCCTTCGGGACGCCGATGAGGAGCCTCACCGCTGGTACGCCGACCGTGCCTCCGGACCCTGCGGAGCGCGGGATGCTAGCCGCGCGCCGGCGCGACCGGCAACGATCGTCCCCCTTCGCGTCCGGGGGAGGTCGCTCCGGGTTTCCGCGCCTCCTCGCGCGACCCACGCGGGTCGCGCGACTCGGAGGCAGGGGGATCAGGCCGGCGAGGAGCCGGCGAGCGGACTCGCCTCCGGACCCGGGACCGGAGCCTCGACGGGGAGTTCCTCCCGCGTCTTCGGGGAACGACCCGGGACCTCGTCGCCCCGAAGACTCAGGTCGAGGATGTCCTGGAGGAGGTCGTTCAGGCGCTTCGTTTCCCCCTCGACGATCCGGAGCAGCTGCGACTGCATCGCGGGGCTCTCGCGACAGGCGGCGAGCATCTCGGCCAGGGAGTGGACGGCCGCCCGGTGCGCGCGCATCTCCTCGGAGAGCCCGCGGAGGAACGGGCCGCGCGGGTCTTCCATTTCCACCGCGCCGGTGAGGTTCCCTCCGCGGGAGGGGCGTTCCCTCCGGAGAAGGGCCCGGAGGTGGCCGGTGAGCCTCTCGGTCTTCTCGATGGAGGCCCGCGTGTCGCGTCGCAGCACGTCGACGACCCGGGCGAACGACTGGAGGCCGCCCGTCCGCAGCGAAAGGACCCCCTTCCCCTCTCCCCTCGCCGCCGCCCCGAGCGCGGTCTCGAGCCCTCGGAGGTCCTCCTCGAGCCCTCCCGCGATCCGCCACGCAGCGGCGCTCATCGCCACGAGGAGGAGGAGCTCGCAGAGGGCGAGGAGTCCGAGCAGAGGCCACGTCGTCGTGATGGGAGGCTTCGGACGGTGAGCCGCGATGAAGTAGGTCTCCTGCCCCGCCCGGCGCAGCCCCTCGCGGTCGGCGACGCGGACCGGGCGGAAGGCCGCCGTCACCGGGTCGCCCGACACCGGGTCCCGCAGGAAGGTCGTGCCGGCGTCTCCTGCGAGGATGCGATCGAGGAGGGAGTCGCTCCAGGGACCCGCCGTCGGGCCGACGTGGACGCGGGCTCCGCTGCGCGAGAAGAGCGTGAGACCGGCCCCTGCTCCGCCGAGGAGCTGCGCGCTCTCCACGAGGAGGCGGCGGATGTCGAGCACCCCTTTCATGACCCCCGAGACGCCGCCGGACTCGTTCCGGACGGGGGCGGCGACGTCGATGCTCGCGACCTTCGCGACCGAGTCGAACCGGACGTCCCCGACGAAGAGAGCGCCGCGCCCCCCGTCCCAGGCCGTTCTCCACCACTCCTCCTCGGAGCGGTCGTACCGGGCGGTCCGATCGCTCGCGGCGATCAGGCGCCCGGTCCGGTCCGTGACGAGGAGCTCGAGGAGCTCCTGTCTCCCCGCCTCGACTTCCTGGCGGAGTCGAGTCGACAGGGGGAGGCGGAGGAGGTCCCTCTCCAGGTCCGAACCCGGGGTCCGCCACTCCCTCTCTCCCTGGAGGAGACGCGTACGGATCGCCGCGGGGTCGGCTCCGGCGAGCTCGTTCGACCCCGCCTGGGCGTCGGCGACGACGGCCGGCTCCCGCGCGAGCCGAAGGACGCGGTCGATCCCCTCGTCGAACTCCGCCTCGAGCCTCCGGCCGCTGCGTCCGATCCCCTCCCGGAGCTCGGTCGCGTCCGAGCGCTCCAGCGTGTTGCGGAGGAAGAGGCCGAAGACCGCGACCGCGACCAGGGCGGGGGGGAGCGCCACGAGGAGCAGGGCGCGGAGGAAGCGCGTTCGGAGGGTCAAGCCCGTCGCGGAGGAACCGGGCGCGGGTGATCGGACTGGCGGCGCGTCCCGCTTGAGAGGGGCGGTTCAGCGAGCCGCGGTTCCCCAGCGGGCGTGGACGAAGCGCTCCCAGGGGGAGAAGAGGAGCCGGTCCGCGAGGATCCCGATCGATAGGAGGACGACCATCACGCCGATCACCTGGTCCATCGCGTGGAGCTCGCGGCCGTAGTGGAGGAGGTGGCCGAGGCCGAAGCCGGTGAGGATCGTGACGAAGATCTCCGCCGCCATCAGCGAGCGCCAGGCGAAGGCCCACCCCTGCTTGAGGCCGGTGAGGAGGAAGGGGAGCGAGGCGGGGAGGATCACCGTTGCCCAGGTGTGGAGCCCGCGCGATCCCATCGTCCTCGCGGCGCGCGCATAGATCGGGGGGACGGCGCGCACGCCGTCGGCGGTCGCGAGGAGGACCGATCCGACGGTCCCCATCCCGACGACGAACAGCATCGCCACCTCCGTCTGGCCGAACCAGAGGAGCGAGAGGGGGACCCAGCAGACGCTCGGGAGGGTCTGGAGGCCGAGGGCGGCGAGGCCGAGCGTGTCCTGCGCGGAGCGGAAGCGCGCGCAGAGGAGGCCCAGGAGAAGGCCGGGCACGACGGCGAGCGCGTAGCCGACGAGGAGCCGCCGGAGCGTGACCGCCGTCGCCGAGAGGAGGGTCCCGTCGAGGAGCGCGTCGCGCAGGTAGGCCCCGACGCTCAGCGGTGAGGGGAAGAGGACGGGGGAGGAGAAGAGCGCGAGGACCTGCCAGAGGAGGAGGAGGGCGAGGCCGAAGAGGAGGACCCGCGCGGCCCGCTTCACGCCGAGATTCCGAGGGAGGAGGGCCGGGCCTCGCCCCGGAGCGCCGCGCCGATCTCCGATGCGTAGGCGGCGAGGCCCACGCTGTTCATGTCGCGCGGGCGCGGGAGGCCGATCGAGAACTCGCGGACGATCCTCCCCGGCCGCGGGGAGAGGAGGACGACGCGGTCCCCGAGGCAGACCGCCTCGCGGACGTTGTGCGTGACGAAGAGGGTCGTCCGGCCCCGCCCGATCCGCTGGAGGTCGCCGTAGAGCCGCTCGCGCGTCAGCGCATCGAGGGAGGCGAACGGCTCGTCCATGAGCAGGACCTCGGGGTTCGGGGCGAGGGCGCGCGCGAGGGCCACGCGCTGGCGCATCCCGCCGGAGAGCTGATGGACCCGGGCGTGGAGGAAGCCCTCGAGGCCGAGGAGGCGGAGGTGCTGCCGCGCCACGGAGGTCCGGCTCTCTCCGCTTATCCCGCCCGCCAGCCCCAGGCCGAACCGGACGTTGCCGAGGACGTCGAGCCAGGGGAACAGGGCCGGCTCCTGGAACAGGAGCATCCGGTCGGGCCCCGGGCCCCGGACGGGGCGCCCGTGGGCGAGGACCGCCCCACGGTCGGCCGTCTCGAATCCCGCCACGAGGTTGAGGAGGGTCGACTTCCCGCAGCCGCTCGGCCCGAGGAGGCAGACGAACTCCCCCTCGGCGACGCGCACCGTCACGTCATCGAGCGCGCGGACCGTCTCGCCGCGGATGCGATAGGACTTCGAGACCCCCTCGAGCGCGAGCCTCGCGGAAGCCCGGTCCCCTAGTCCGCCCGCGTTTCCGGCCATGGGGAGGACACGAACCGGGAGAGGTCGACGGGTCCCTTCAGGAAGCCGATGCTTTCCGCCGTCCTAACGAACCGCTCGATCGCCGGGCCCGGGAGCCGGCACGTGAACCGGAGGCGGTCCCAGGATCGCTCGACGAGGGCTGCGGGGACCTCGCGGGTCGTCTCCGCCGCGAGCTCCTCCCGCACGAGACGCCGCGCCTCCTCGGGGTCGTCCGACATCCAGGCGGTCAGCTCCGCATGCGCCCGGACGAACGCCTGGGCGAGACGCGGCTCCCTCTCGAGGAAGCGCGCGCTCGCGACGAGGAGCGTCGTGACGGCGTCCCGATCCTCGAGGAAGATCCGGCCGTTCGCCTCCAGCTCCAGGCGCGAGACCCACGGCTCGACCGTCCAGGCCGCGTCGATCTCGCCACGGCGGAAGAGGCCGAGCTGGTCGGGGTTCTCGGTCGGCACGACGAGGACGTCCCCCCCGGTGGCCGTGACGCGGAAGCCCCGATCCACGAGCCAGGCGCGGCAGGCGACGTCCTGCGTGTTGCCGAACTGCGGGGTGGCGACCCTCCGGCCGCGGAGGTCCGCCGCGGTCTTGATGCGTCCGTCCCCCTGGACGACGAGAGCCGAACCCCCTTCGGCGGCGCCCGCGACCGCGCGGACCTCCGCTCCTCCGGAGCGCAGGTGCGCGTTGACCGCGGGGTTCGGCCCGACGTAGGCGAGGTCGATCGACCCGTTCAGGATCGCCTCCATCGCGCTCGGGCCGGCAGGGTAGACGTACCACTCGATCCGGGCTTCGCCCCCGAGACGCGCCTCGAACCACCCTTCCCCCGCGCGGGACAATCGGTGGGCGACGAGCGCCTGCGCGTGGGTCAGGTTCGGGAAGTGGCCGACGCGGAGGGTCCGCGGGCCCCCCTCTTCCTTCGGCCGCGAGCAGGACGCCGAGGCGAGGGCGAGGAGGACCGCAAGGAACGGGACGGGAGCTCCCCTCACGTGGGATCCACTCCGGCCGGAAGGGGCACCCCGTCCAGGCGATGCCGGCGCATCTTCTCCTCGACGACGTCGGCGAGGGTCCGGCGATCGAGGACGCCGGCGATCGCCGCCCGCACCCCCTCCATCAGGAGGTGGAGGCCGCAGCGCTCCTCGTCCGGGCAGGAGCACGCGGAGTAGTCGACCCGGCTCACGCAGGAGATCGGGGCGAGGCGCCGGTCGAAGAGGCGCACGACGTCCCCCATCCGGAGGGCGCGCATCGGCCTCGCGAGGGAGTAGCCGCCGCCCGCCCCGCGCTTGCTCTCGAGGAGCCCCTCGTTCTTCAGGCGCAGCAGGATCTGCTCGAGGAAGGGGACCGGGATCCCCTCGCGCCGCGCGAGCTCGGCGATCCCGACCCGGGGCCGCCCGAGGCGGCTCGCGACGCCGAGGTCGACCAGGGCGCGCAGGGCGTACTCGCAACGCTTCGACAGCTTCATGGCGCAGCACCCCGCGAGGGGGATGCCATAAAGTTGACCCATGAGGTCGACATTGGCAAATCGACCCTCGGCAGGAGTCCCGCCGGCGCCCGCCCTGTCGCCTCCATCCGGCGCCCGCTACGATCCCCCCACGGATCCCCGCCCGATGGAGAACGACGTCTCGAAGGTCCTCCTCACCGAGGCGGAGATCCGGGCGGGGCTGAAGCGCCTGGCGGGGGAGCTGACGGTCGAGTACCGGGGGAGCGACCTCGCCGTCGTCGCCGTCCTCCACGGCTCCTGCGTCTTCGTGTCCGACCTGATCCGGCTCCTCCCGATCCCCCTCACCCTCGAGTTCCTCGCCTGCGGCTCCTACGGAGAGGGGACGGTCTCCTCGGGGGAGGTGCGCCTCACCTTCATCCCCGGAGCGGAGAACTTCGCCGGGCGGCGCGTCCTCCTCGTCGACGACATCCTCGACACGGGGCGGACGCTCCTTCGGGTGCGGGAGGCGCTGCGCGCGCGGGGGGCCGCCGACGTGAAGACCTGCGTCTTCCTCGACAAGCCGTCGCGCCGGGTCGTGCCGATCCGCTCCGACTTCCGCGGCTTCGAGATCGAGGACGTCTTCGTCGTCGGGTACGGCCTCGACTTCGCCGGGCGCTACAGGAACCTCCCCTACCTCGCCGCGCTCAAGCCCGAGATCTACGCCGCGCGCCAGCCCGCGCCGGAGCCGAGGGGATAGACTCCCCGCGCCGCGGCCCGATCCGCGGCCTCCCCCCGTGAAAGAGACGCTCACCGTCCCTCCCGAGCACCACGGGATCCCGCTCGACCGGTTCCTCGGCCTGCGGTTCCCGAACGTCCCGCGCGCGCAGCTCCGTTCCCTGCTCCGCCGGGGCGCCGTCCGCGTCGACGGGATCGTCCGCAACGGGGGCCGGACGCTGCGCCGCTTCGCCCTCGTCGAGATCGAGGGGGGGGAGGAGGAGTGGCGGGAGCGGCCCGAGCCGGGTCCGACCTTCGCCGTCCTCAAGGAACTCCCCTCGG
>JAKEFM010000025.1 GCA_022616055.1 Planctomycetota bacterium | reverse complement strand
TGGTCCTCGCCGAGGGGGATGGGGGGTGCCGGAGTGAACATGCCGGCACTCTATGAAGGGCGAGGGCTACTGTAAAGATATATCTGTTACACTACACTAGATTCCCGTCCTCCCGCTCCAGGTCCGCGAGGGCACAGAGGGCGACAAAGTGGCGGGGTTCGGCAGCGAGGACCTTGTCGCACTCTCGCCTTGCCAGGTGTCGGCGATCCGTACGCATGTAGACGGCGGCCAGGGTCATCCTCGCCGCCGCGCTCTCGGGTCGCATGCGCAGGGCCTGCTCGAGTTCGGCTTCGGCACGGAGGAATTCGCCCTGCCGGATCAAGAGGCCCGCCCTCCCGAGGTGAACCTCGGGCGACGCGCGGCCGCCGGGCCCAAGGTACCCGAGCGCGGACAGGCGACCCTCGATCTCCTCGGCGAAAGCCTCCCCGGTCTCCGCCGCGGACGGCCGGGTGGCGGTCCCATGCCCCTCGAATGTCGCGACTCGCCTGGGGGGGTGAGAGGCGATCCAGGAAGGCCGGAAGCACTCCAGGAGGACCTGTCCATCGAGGTCGGAGGCCACCGGTAGGTCCAGCGCCCTCAAGACGGTCGGGAAGACGTCGAGGATTGATGCCCTCTCGATTTCGCATCCAGGCCGGAACGGGGGTCCGGAAACGACGAGAATCCCCTCGATCTGGTGCCAGAGGTGCGCCCGTCCGACCTCGACCTCGTCCCCTTCGTCGGGACGCTCCGGTCCATCGGCGAAGCCGTGGTCGGATACGAGGAGGACCATGGTCTCGGGACCGCAGCCGATGAGCAGTTCCCCGAGGAGCCGGTCCTGTTCCCGGTAGACCTCGGCCACCGCCTCGCCGAAGAGCCGACACCCCTCCTCGCTCACCCGCGGCATCTTCGGACTGCGGTATCGCGCAAAGAGGTGCGACGCGGCGTCGCCCAGTTCGAAGTAGACGGCGAGGATCTCCGGACGGAACCGCCCGCCGAGGTCTCTCGCCGCTCGTGAGTAGCCGCGCGCCGTGGAGAGGTAGGTGCGGAAGAGTCGGATCGATCCGGCGAACTTCCCCGAGTCCGCGCGGTCGACCGCCTCATACTCCTCCCGCGGAATCCGGAGGAACCGGGCGATCTCCTCGTGCCCGAGTCGAGCAGGGTCCCCGATTGCCTCTATCACCTCGGATGCGAGGTCGGGCGGATGGGTCTTCCCAAGGTCCACCCGGACCTGCCTCCCCGTGACGCCGAAGCCGTGGTACCCGACGAAATCCGAGAGCAGGAACCCCCGTACGACTTCGGCGGGGTACGTAGCCCACCATCCCACGACGCCGACCGAAACGCCCGCCTCGGAAAGGACATTCCAGAACGCCTTCCTCTGGCGCAGGGTGCTGGTCACGGGGACGCGGCGGCCGGGCCGGTCTGTGTCGGCCATGAACCATGTGATCCCGTGCTTCTCGGGAGTGACCCCCGTCGCGATGCTCGTCCAAACGACGGGCGAAAGGATCGGCTCGATCGAGCGCAGCCGTCCCCAACTCCCCCCCGAGCGGAGGCGAGCCAGGTTCGGCAATTCTCCGGCCGCGAGCATCGGATCGAGGACGTCCCAGTCCGCGCCGTCCCATCCGACGATGAGAAGGCGCGGAGTCCACCCTCCGCTCCCCCGATCCACCCCTTCCCTCGCGAGGAGGGCGAGGCCGACTCCCGCCAGGAGGAGTCCCCCTGCTCCCCACTTCCACGCCCGGCCCATGAGGCGCGTCGCCTACAGGATCGAGATCGGTTCGGGTGCCCCGATCGTCCTGACGAAGAAGGGTACTCCGGGCCCGAGGGTCACGACCGCCGCGTAAAAGGTGGCTCCGCTCAGCGCCGGGTCCGGGGGAACTGCGACGGCCCTGGTCGCGTTACCCGTCGCGTCGAGGAACCCCGCGAGCGAGTAGTCTCCCAGCGTCGCGAGGAACAGGGCGTCGGGGTCCAGGGGAATGCGTCGAGTCCCGAGCGGGAATCCGGTCGCCACGGATCCCGACAGGAGCACGTGAAACGCGCTCCCGGCTTGGGCCGGCAGGTCGGCTTCGAGCTGGACCAACCCTCCGGGCGCCACCTGCTGGGGTACGGGTTTCAGCGTGCGGCGCATCCAGAGCGCCAGCAGGAGGGGGGGTTCTCCGATCCCCTGGTGCCTCACCCTCGCGACGATGTCTACGCGACCGTCGGCGTCGAGGTCGCCGACCGCCCCGACGGAGTATTCCCCGTCCGGGAGCGTGTCGATCACCGCGCCCGTCAGGGAGGAGAACACGTAGGCCCCGGGCGGGCCCGTCGTGGAGGGGATCCCGACGAGCGTGCCGTTCCCGAGGATGAAGTCGGGCATTCCGTCGCCATCCAAGTCGTCCTCAAGGGGCCCGCCCGTCACTCCGAGGATGACGGATCCGGGGACGGCGTAGGTCTGCAGGATTGCCCCCGTCATCCCGTCGAAGAGCCACGCGGTGCCCGCGGTGGACGTCTGTGTTCCCGGTTGCGCGATCACGTACTCCGCGCGGCCGTCCCCGTTGCGGTCCCCCATGCTGAAACCGCGGAGGCCGAAGCCGGTGTGCTCGCGGACGAGCGTGGCCCCGAGGCTCGCCCCGCTGTAGATCCTCATCACCCCCGGGGCGAGGCTCAACGAATAAAAGAACTGACCGAGGTCCACCACCCCGTCGCCGTCGACGTCCCCGGCTCGAAACGTCCGAGTGTCGGGCCCGTACGATGTGATGAGTCCGTTGGTCGAACTCCCGAAGATCGTGCCCAGGATGGTCCCACCCGCGCCCACGATGTAGAGGCAGCCGAAGAAAAAGCAGTTCCCGGCTTGCACGAGGAGCTCGTCGGTGCCGTCCCCGTTGACGTCCCCCAGCCTCCGCACGACCTGGCCGAGGGGGGTTCCCGACCCGGTGGTCCACCAGAGGGTCTGCAAAGTGGCACCGTCAACGGCTTGCAGCCATCCCCCCACCGTCGCCGAGGGGTTAGGACTGGAGTCCCCCATCGCATCGGTTCCGTACACCATGTCCCGAGTCCCGTTTCCGTCGACGTCGGCGCCGGCGAGGCTGTGAGCGCCGCCTTGCGACTCGCCCGTTCCGAAGACGCCGATCACAGACCTGTCAAATCCGGAGATGACCTTCACGCTGTTCGGAGCGCTGCGGACGGCGAAGTCCTCGTACCCGTCGCCGTTCAAGTCGCCCGCTCGGTCAGGCTCGATGGCCCCTCCACTAACCGACTCAACGGGGAGCCTCGAGTAGAACGCGCCCTGGCCGAGCCCTCGTCCCGCCGCGAGGAGACAGACCCAGCCTGCCGCGAACGCCACGATCGAGGACTGCATGACCTCGTCCTAGGGAATCTCGTCCGCGCCGCACTCCGCGATCTCGGGGTTCGCGCAGGGGCCCGTCGAGTCGTGGCCGACTCCCTGCGTGTCGACGACTCTCGTCTGGCCGTCGAAGTCCCGTGCCGGGACGGCGGGAGCGGGGGTGGCTGTCACTCGGTCGTGGAAGTAGGAGGGGGCTGCGAGCATGACACAAAGCGTGCCCGCCGGGTTCGCCCGCAGGTGCATGTCTTGCCCTCCCGCGAAGTTGTAGACGAGCTGGATCTGCCCGGGGAGCGTTGCAAAGTTCGGATTCGCGGGGTTCACGGGAGGATTCCCGGAGGCATCCGAGGCGCGACAGAACGAGAAGCTAGTTCCGGGCAGTCCGATCCAATCAGCTCCCGCTCCGCTTCCGACGAGGATGCTGTTCCACACGTCGAAGACGTGGGAAGTCTGTATGTTGTTGACCGCGTATCCCCCGTTCTGGGGGCCCGTGTTCCAGACCACGCGCGGCCGCGCCTCGAGCGTCCCGACAACGAGCGGGCCACCGCCGTCGTTACGGATGCCGTCCCCGGTGTTGAAGCCCATCATGTTGCCGCTGATCTCGGGGTTGCTCACTGCTGGACAGGGAAAGAGTCCCCCGGGGCCCGCGCAGAGGCTGGGGATCACCCCGTGATTGATCGCGTGTCCTCCGTTGCCCCGGATCAGGTTGTCACCGATGCGCGAGGTGGCGAGGACGGTTCCGTTCGCCATCTCGAACTGGACCCCGTCCCCCGTGTTCCCCTCGATCACGTTCTGGACGACGTCGAGGTCGAAGACCCCCGCCATGGTCCCGAAGCTCCCGCTCTGGAAGACCCGGACCGCATTGGTGAGATTCGACTTGAGCGTGTTCCCCGAGATCAGACCGCGGATGTGCATCGCGGCCGTTGCGCCCATCCCGTCGACGATCGAGATGGCTCCCTCGGAGCCGCCGCGGACGTCGGTGATCGTGCACCCGACGACCATCGGGTAGCAGAAGGCGTTCGTGTCCTGGGTTTCGAGGCGGACCCCCGCGACGCCCATGAGCGACATGGTCGAATTCACGACGCTGACGCTCTCCTGCGAACCGGCGTTGAACGCACCTGCCCAGACGCCCTCTCGGAATGCGGACATGACCCCGGGCGCGCTACCCTGGGCGGAGGCAATGGTCGCCCGATCGACCCTCGTCGTGATACTTCCTCCTCCGTCCGCCGCAAAGCGGACGGCGGACCTGATCTGGTTCGCGAACGGCGTGATCAGGTTTCCGCCCGTGATGGTGGCGTCGGTGACGTCGCCTCCCATCGTCCCCCCTCCGGGAGTGGTCCCGTTGATGACGGCCGTGTTCTGGGGCCAGATGTATGCGCTGAGGGCGGGGGATTGGACCGTCAATGTCGAGCGACGAACGATCGGTCGAAGGATCCCTGTTGCCCTCAGCTGGACAGCAGGAGCGGACTCGCGAACGCGGACATCGTCGAGGGTTGGCTGGATGCCCGTCGCCGCTGGGGCATAGAGGTCCACGTAGCCGCCGTAGAACTCGAGGTTCCTGACGGAGACGGTGGCGCCGCCCGGAGGCGACGCGTATCCCCGGACATGAAGCAGCATCGGGAATCCCGCGGGCGGGGGAAGCGCAGCTCCGGTTCGCACCACCGGGCGCACGCGGACGCCGCCGATCGCGTCGGAGTTCGCCTGGTCCCAGACGATCTGCACGTCCTTCTGCCGGACGACGAGGGGGAAGACCTCCGCTCCGAACGCGACCGAGGTGTTCGGGCAGAGGCCCGCCGGCGGGCAGGCGCAGATGGCCCCAGGCACAGTGCACGCCGTCGGGGGAGCCGGCCCTGCGACGTCGTCGTAGGGGAGGACGACGTTCGGATTAGCCGGGTTAAACGCCCCTGCGACGTTGACGACGTACGAAGGCCCTGGGTTGCAGAACACGTAGTGGAGGGCCCTCGTGATCGTCTGCAAGGGAGTCGCCGCCGAGTTTCCGGGTGGGACGTTCTGGTCGCACCCCGTCCGCGCGTGGACGAAGAGTGTCTGCTGCGCCCGACTCGTCTCACAGATTCCCGCGGAGAACGCCGCGGTCCCGAGGATTCCTCCGAGAACCGAGAACCTCATGTCAACCTCCTCCGGAGCCCTTTCCCGGTGGGGAAGCGCCCTCGCTCGAAACCACCGGGCTCGGAAGGCCCCGGATCAAGGCGACGCTACTCTCGCGAATCGTCCAGGGCAAGTGTCCTCCGACGTCGCCGCTGGCCACCCAGTTCGACCTGGGCTCGAAGCCAAGCGGTTGGGGACCATGCCCCGGTTCCGGCACGTCGCCGCGGACCATGTGGGAGCCGAGAAAGTCCCGCAGCGCCACCCTCCGCCTTCGAGGGGCCGAGCCAGCGTCCGAACCGGCGGCCGCGGGGGAAGCCGGCATTCGCGAAGTCACGGAGCGGAAACTCGACCGCAGCTGGCGGGGGGTCCACCGATGAGCCCTCGCCCTGTTATATGACGACCTGCTATCCGTTCACTGGGGTCGCGCCGGTCCCCCGGAGGGGGAGCCGAGCCTCCTCAGACCCACGAGGAGAGCCCCCCCCGAGAGGGCGGCGGCGAGCGCGAAGCCGGCTGCCGAACCCCAGTCGAGGAAGAGCGCTTTTCCCGCGGCGAACAGGACGGAGTAGACGAAGGCCGCTGCCACCGGCCAGAGGAGGAGGGCGCGGCCCGCGGAGAGGCCTCCCGCGGGGGAAGGCTCCAACGGCGCCAGCCCGGCCCATGCGCCCGGCGGCCGCACGCGCTCGACGAAACGCTGCAGGTGGCTTCGAGCGACCGGACGGGTGAGGAAGGTCGCGAGGATCCAGGCGATCGCGGAGAGCGCGACCGTGAGACAGATGCGGATCGGGCCGAGGAGGTTCCCGGCGCGCTCCGCCCGGGCGGTCGCCTCCTCGCGGGCGGAGTCGTCGAGGAGAGAGAGCGCGGAGAGGACCGCGCGGGCGTCCAACGCCGCGATCCTCCGGGCGTGCTCCTGGGGGACCGGAGCCCCCTCGCGGTTCTCGATTCCCCTCCGGACGCTCGCGCGAGCGGAGGCGAGGGCGCGGACCGGGTACACGGCGGTCGCCTCGATTCCAGCGAGGCGCGCGTTCGCGAACTCGCCCGGCCAGAGCGGCGCCGCCTCGAGATCGGCGAGGGCGTGCTGCGCCTCCCGCAGCCGCTGGGTGGCCCCGGCGTCGAGCCGGTTCTCGAGCAGGTCCTTGCCGAAGGTGGAGGCGACCTGCGCCCGACCCTCCCGCAGGAAGGAGATCGCCTCCTCGCGCGCGATCTCGGGGACGACACCGCCTCGCGCGGCGGCGAAGAGGAGCCTCTCGCGCGCCGCGGAGGCGATCTCCGCTCCGACGAGGCGCTCGGCGAGGAAGCGCTCGGCGGGAGCGCTCTGGAGAAGGAGGGCCGCCGCCGCCGAGCCCGCGAACGCGGCGATCTCGCTCCAGGCGTTGATCCTCCACCAGAGCCAGCGCAGGAGGAGGACGGGTCCGATGCCGGCGGTGAGCCCCCAGACGAGGGTCCACCCCTCGCCCGCGCTCTTCAGGTGATACCTGGTGAAGAGGCAGCCGACGGCGGTCACGAGGACGACGGTGGCGCGCGCGACGGCGACGAGGCGCTTCTCCCCGCCTGCACGGACGAAGAAGGGGCGCGCGAAGTCGTTGACGACGTAGGAGGCCGAGAGGTTGAGCGTCGTCGTGATCGTGCTCATGTACGCCGCGAGGAAGGAGGCGAGCATGAGCCCGGCGAGCCCCGGCGGGAGGATCCGCATCATCCAGGGGTAGACTTGGCGGGCCTCGAGGCCGAGCGGGGCCATCGCCGGGTCGAGGAACTCCGGGCGGATCGCCGCCGCCGCGAGGCCGACGAGGATCCAGGGCCAGGGGCGGAGCGCGTAGTGCGCGATCGAGAACCAGAGGGTGCCGAGGAGGGCGTGTCGCTCGTCCTTCGCCGCGAGCATCCGCTGGGCGACGTAGCCCCCGCCCCCGGGCTCGGCGCCGGGGTAGTAGACCGCCCACCAGTTGACGAGGAGGTAGACCGCCGTGCTCGCCGCGAACGCTCCCGTCCCTTTGGGGAAGAAGGCGAGGAGGTCGCCTCCCTTGGCGGGCTCGAGGGTCCGCAGGCGCTCGACGAGGGGCCCGAGGCCGCCGGCCTCCGCGACGGCGAGGGCGGCGAGGAGGATCGAGCCGACCATCGCCATCGCGAACTGGATCACGTCGGTTGCGACGACCCCCCAGAGGCCGGAGATCGCCGTGTAGAGGAGGGAGATCGCGATCAGGACGGCGAGGGAGAGGTCGGGGTCGAGCCCGAGGAAGGCCGACAGCACGTCCCGCATCGCGATCGTCACCCAGCCGAAGACGATCGAGTTGAGGACCAGCCCGAGATAGAGCGCCTTGAACCCGCGCAGCGCCCTCGCCGGGGCGCCGTCGTAGCGCAGCTCGATCAGCTCGACCTCGGTCACGACGCGCGAGCGCCGCCAAAGGGGGGCGAAGAGGAGGACGGTGAGCGCCCCGCCGATCAGGAAGTTCCACCAGGCCCAGTTCCCGGCGATGCCGCTCTCGAGGGTGAACTGGGAGACGACGAGCGGCGTGTCGGCGGCGAAGGTCGTCGCGACGAGGGAGGTCCCGAGCGCCCACCAGGGGAGGTCGCGCCCGGAAAGGAAGTACTCCTGCAGGCTCGAGCCGGCGCGGCGGCCGTAGTGGAGGCCGACGGCGAGGGAGACGGCGAGGAACCAGGCGACGAAGACGAAGTCGATCGCCCGGAGATTCCCGAGCACCCCTCACCCCCTCCGGGTCCAGAGGAGCGCGCCGAGGAGGACGAAGACGGCGCCGGCCGCCGCGTTCGTCCAGGTCCCCGTCGCGCTCTCGGAGAGGGCGACGGCGACGAAGAGGGGGAGGGCGAGGGCGAGGAAGCCGAGCGCGATCGCCGCGAAGGGGCGCGCGGGTCGCGGGGAGGCCGGTCCCGGCGCGGGAGGGACGCGATCGCCAGCGTCGGTCGCCACGACGGGGCGCGGGGATACGAAACCCGGCCGGGCCGGTCAAGGAGCCCCGGCCAGGCTTCCCCCTCCCGGAGGCGAAGGAACCGGTCGAGCCCCCTGGACAACCCGACGGCGTAGCGGATCGTCCCCTTCCAGAGCCTGACGTCGCCCGCCTTGCCGCGCCGAGCCTCACGGACGGACCACGTTGAGCTCGTCGGCCTGGAGGTAGAGCGCCACCCGCGCCACCTCCTTTCCCCCCGCTCGGAGCACGAGCGTCTGCGCCTCCTCGGAGACGGCGAGGGCCCGGCTCCGGCCGTCGGTCAGCCAGAGGCTCCCGGCGGAGATGCTGGAGGTCCCCTCGTAGAGGGCGAGGTTGAGCGGTCGACCGCTCCCGTCGAGAACCTCGAGGGAGTCGGCCTGGAACGACGATCCCGTCAGGTCGACCTGCAGGTGACACGGCCGCTCGACGCGCACCTCGATCGCCTCGAGATCCCTCTCTCCGGCGAGGGGGATCTCCCTCGACTCCGGGTTCGGAGGAACGCTCACGGAGAGCCTGTCGACCCGCCTCGAGATGTCCCGGAACTCGAACCTCCCCTCCGCGTCCGTCTGCACCGGTTCGCCGCGGAGGTCTCGCCTCGCCTCCGCCTCCTGCCCGAGGGGCGGAAGGGCCGGCAAGACGGACGCTCCCTCGACCGGTCGGCCGCGGCGGTCGAGGACGCGGCCGGCGATGCGGGAGAGCCGTCCCTCGGCGGGGAGGCGGACCTCGAGGCCGGTCGTGCCCGCCGGGATCGGCTCCGTGACGCGCACCTCCATCCGTCGCCGGTCGAAGACGAGGAGCCGGTACGCGCGCGGGAGGAGCCCCGGGACCTCGAAGCGACCGTCCTCCCCGGTCCCAGGGAGCGGGGAGAACGGGCGCCCGGCGAGCAGAGGTTCGACTCCCGCCGCCGACTTGAAGAGGGTCGATCCGAAGAAGATCTCCACTTCCGCGAACGGGGTGCGGTCGAGGAGTCCCACCCGGACGTCCGCGACCGGAGCGCCCCCGCCGTCCGCGACGCGACCCGAGATCGAGAGCGCGGGGCGGTCGAGCGCGAGGAGGAGGGGGTCGGGCCAGGCGCCCGCGTCCCGCGGCGAGGCGGCGGCGCACTCGAGCTCCGCGGGGAGGAAACCAGGCTTGAGCGCCCGCAGGGTCCGGCCCTCGCCGTCGCGGAGCAGGTCGATGTCGAAGCGTCCCTCGAAGTCCGTCTTCACGGCCGAGCGGCCGAGCGCGACCCAGGCCCCCTCGACCCCTCCGCCCCGCGCGTCGACCACGCGGCCGCGCAGGTGGGAGCCGGGATCGGAGAGCGGCTTCAGCACGATCTCGAGGTCGAGCCGCGAGGAGGAGGCAAGCGCGCGGGCGTCCCGCTCGAAGTGCGTCGCGCTCGTCTCGAGGCGGGCTCCCTCGAGGGAGGGCGCGTCGGGGATGCGGAAGCGCCCGTCCGCGTCGCTCCTCGCCTTCCACTCGACGTTCGTCGAGCCGTCGAGAACCTGCTCGATCCGGGAGCGGAGGTCGGGCGAGACGCAGCGGACCTCCGCCCCCTCGACGGGGGCGCGCCCCTCGTCGACCACGACTCCCTCGAGCGCGAGGCGCGGCGCGACGACGAGCACGTGGAGACCGCCCCCCCTGGGTTTCCAGACCCGGGGCTCGAGGACGGGCGTCCACGCGTCGGAGGCGGGCGCGATCGTCCCCGCGGAATCCGGGGCCGCGAGTCGGAACCTCCCGCGTGCGTCCGTGAGAGCGGCGGGTGCGGCGCCCCCTCCGACCCGCGTGCGGAACTCGACGGCGAAAGCCGGGAGCGGCGTTCCCCGGGCGTCGAGGACCAGACCTTCGAGGTCGGGCACGGCCGACTCGGCGGGGGGCGGCGCATTACCGGACCTGGTCGATCCGAGCGCGGGCGCCTCCACCGGGCTCCTCGTAGGGACCGTCGGGCGGTCCCCGTCTGGGGTTGCGGGCTTGGGCGCGCGGACCCCGTCGGCGGGGGCGGGCGCCGAGGCGGTCTCCCCGCTCGGCGCCGCGGCGACCCAGAGGGTGGCCAGAGCGCCCGCGGCGACGGCTCCGGCGAGGGCGAGCTTGATCTTGGCGTCCATGGCGACGATCCACGGCCAGGGCCCGGCGGTCCTGCGGAGGAGGGGAATCCAGGCCGACATCCAGGCGGAGCGATCCCCCCCCGAGCGCCGGTCGAGTCGCTCGCGGAGGAGGGCGAGTGCGCGCGTCACGCGCGTGTGGACGGTGCGGACGGGGATCCCCGAGCGCCGCGCGATCTCGACGGGCTCGAGGCCCTCGAACCAGCGGAGGAGCACCGTCGTCCGGTAGGGCTCCCGCAGCTCCCGGACCGCGCGGAGGAGCGCCTCCTGCGTCTCGAGGCGCTCGAGCGCGAGCGAGGGATCCTCCGTGCGCTCCGGTCGGGCAGCGACCTGTTCGCGCGCCTCCCGGCGCGCATCGGTCCGGGCGCGCAGCCGGACGAGGTTCCGGACCACGCGGACGAGCCACCCCCGCAGCCGATCCGGGACGGCCGGAGGGCGGCGGAGCGCGGCGACGAGGGCGTCCTGCGCGACGTCCTCGGCCGCGTGGGAATCGCGCGCCACGGCGAGGGCGAGGCCCCGCACCCAGGCGGTCTGCGAGAGGAGCCGTTCGACCTCGTTCTCCTCGTTCGGGGGGGCGGGGGACATCGACTCCCCATCCTTGCCGCGGGGAGCCCTCCTACGTCAGGGGGCGCCCCGGCCCTCCGGTCTCCCCCATCGAGCGAGACCGCGCCCGGGGCCATCCGGAACCCCCCGGCCCCGCGAACGCGGAGCGCTCACGCCCCGCGCCTCGGGTAGCGGTAGTAGATCTCGAGGCAGAGCGCGCCGAGGGCGGTCGAGTAGATCCGCCCGCCGTCCTTCCCCCAGGTCCCGATCGGATCCCAGGAGCCGGCGGCGTCGCCGTCCCGTCGCTGGTGCGCGAGGAGGGCCTTCTTCAGCGCCGCGTTCCAGACCCGCCAGTCCTCCCCCCCCATCTGGAACATCGCGAGGGTGCCGTAGTACCAGTAGTACTCGTCGACGGGGCAGCCCACGGGGCTCGGCTCCCAGATCGGCGGGAGCTTCCGGAGGCGGTCGGCCTGGGCCCGGCCGAGGGCCTCGGTTCCCGCGGCGTGGCCGAGGCGAGTGCGGCAGTAGAGGGCCGCGGCGGTCAGCGCCTCGGTCTTGTCGGAGGGGAACTGGATCTCCTCGCCCTTGCGCCGGGAGGAGGCCTCCCCCTTCGTCTGGTAGCCGCACCGGCCGGACGCGGGGTCCGTCATCTCGTCGAGCCACTTGAGCGTCCCCTCGTACGCCTTGGGATCGACGGCGAGCCCGGCCTCCTCCGCTCCCTTGAGGGCGAGCGCCATCCACGCCGTCACGGAGGTGTCGTTGTCCCCGTTGGGGGGGAAGGAGTAGCGCCACACTCCATGGGGATTGCGGGCCTTCTGGATCAGCTCGACGGCGCGCTCGAGCGGCCCGCGCAGGTCGGCGGAGCCGGTCGCGGCGCAGGCCTCGGCGAGCGCGAGCGTCGCGATGGCGTGGCCGTAGAGGAAGCCGATCCCGACCGGCTCGCCGATGAGCCCGGTCTGCGGATTCTGCTGCGACCGGAGCCACTTCAGCCCCCGGGCCACCGCGCGGCGCTGGGGCCCGAGGTCGGGAAGATTGCCGTCGCCGAGGAGGGCGAGGAGCGCGAGTCCGCTCACGCCGACGTCGTGGAGGGCGATCCCCGGGCCGCCGCACGGCTCCGTGCACTGCTTCGAGAACCCGTCGCAGTCCCAGCGGCCGTCGGGGTCCTGGTGGGCGACGAGCCACTCCAGCGCCTTCGTGACCGCGTCCTCCGTGCCCGATCCGCCCTCCGCGGTGCGGAGGCGCGCCCGGTGGGTCCCGTAGCGCCCCTCGAGGTGGCGGACCGCGGGAGCCGGGCGGGCGGAGGCAGGCTCGGGCGCCTTGTCCTCCGGAGCCTCCTTCGGGGGCGGCGGTGGCCGCAGGACGAGCCCGACCCGGGTGCCCCGGATCTCCTCGCGGAGGATGCCCCACATCTCGGTCCGCAGGGCGTCGAGGAGTCGATCGACGCCCCGGCGGTCCTCGACCTCCTCCCCGAGGCGGTCCTTCGCGTCCTGGATCCAGGGGCTCATCCGCTTGCGGACGAGGTCGCGGACGCGCTCCACCTCGGCGAAGGCGGGGGTCCCGGGCTCCTGGACGGAGGCCCGGCCCGAGGCGAGGAGGGGGAGGGCCGCGGCCCCGAGCATCGCGGCGCGCCTACCGGCCACGGGCGACCCTCCCGTAGCGGTGATAGACCTCGAGACACATCGCGCAGAGGGCGGTCATCGCCACCCTCCCGCCGGCGCTCCCCCACGCGCCGAGGGGGTCCCAGGAGCCCGCCGCCTCCCCGTCCCGCCTCTGGTTCTCGAGGAGCGCCTTCTTCATCCGGAAGTTCCACGACTCCCAGTCCTCCCCTCCGATCTGGAAAGCCGCGAGAGTCCCGAAGTACCAGTGGATCTCGTCGATCAGGCAACGCTTCGGCGTCGCCTCCCAGGTCGGAGCGCTCTTCCGCAGCAGCTCGGCCTGGCGCTCGAGGAGCGGATCCCCCTTCCCGATCTTCCCGTGGAGGAAACGGGTGAATAGGGAGAGCGCGGTCATCGCCTCGGTCCGATCGGCGGGGAATCGGGCGGCCGAATCCGGCGGCCGCCAGGACCGGTCCCCCCGCTCGCGGTAGCCGCAGCGGCCGGAGGCCGGATCGGTCGCCCGCTTGAGGAACTCGAGCCCTCCCTCGACGGTCGCCTCGTCGACGGGGACGCCTGCGTCCGCCGCCGCTCGCAGCGCGAGGAGCATCCAGCCCGTCACCGAGGAGTCCGAGTCGCCGTCGGGCGGCACCTGGTAGCGCCAGGCGCCGATCGGGTTTCGCGCCTTCTGGATCAGCGCGACGGCCTTCGCGAGCGCCGGGCGAAGCTCCTCCGCCGGGGAGACGACGCACGTCTCCGCGAGGGCGAGCGTGGCGATCGCGTGGCCGTAGAGGAACCGCTCCCCCGCGCCGGCGCCGATCAGCCCGCTCGAGGCGTCCTGCTGCGCGAGGAGCCACCGGACCCCGTTCGCGACGACGGGAGCGCGGGCGCCCCCGGTAGTGCCGCTCCCGTCGCCGAGGAAGGCGAGGAGGGCGAGTCCCGTCACGCCGACGTCGTGGAGGGGATCGCCCGGGTCCCCGCACGGAGTCCCCTTGCAGCTCTCCGGGAACTTCGCGGCCCCCCAGCGCCCGTCGGCTCCCTGGTGCCGCGCGAGCCAGAGGAGCGCCCGCTCGGCCGCCCGGTCCGCTCCGAATCCCCCCTCCTCGACCCGAGCGCGCCGCCGGTCCCCGGCGCGTCCCTCGTATCTCGGCCTCTCGGGTTGCTCCTCGCGGGGACCGCGCAGGGTCTCCCGGACGGCCCGCAGGAGTCCGGCCCGGAGGGAATCGACCACCTCGTCGGCTTTCCCCTCGGCGGGAACCTCCACGCGCAGCTTCGTCTTCGCCTCCTCCAGGCTCTTCTCGACGCGCGCGAGGACGCGCTCGCGGACCTCGTCGACGGAGGGGTTCGGGTCCTGCGGCTCGCTCCGCGCGCCGATCGCCGCGAGGAAGGGGACCATCGCGAGCGCCGCGGCGCCCGCGGAAGCTCCTCTCCCGATCGGATGACTCACCGGGTTCCTTCGGTGGGATCGGCATCCTATTCGGGGGGCGCCCTCCGTCGAGGAGGCTGCCTCCTCTATCCTCCCGGGCCGCTCCATGCGCGGGCGATCGCGCGGCATCCTCCTCGGCGGGCTCCTCCTCCTCGTCCTGCTCGGCGCGCGGGAGGTCCCGGGCCTCCTCCGCGCCGCGCGGCTCCTCGGGGAGATCGCCGCCCCGGAGGAACCTCCCGGCGGAGGGGTGAACGAGGAGCCCGTCGCGGAGGGGGCCCTGCGGGGAACTCTCTTCCGGCCCGCGGAGGGCGAGCCTCCCTTCCCCGCCTTCGTCGCCTGCCACGGCGCGGCGAGGGATGGATTCCGGGACGCCCGGCTCGTCCGCTTCGCCCGGGCCCTGGCGAGGAGCGGAGCCGTTGTCCTGACGCCCGACCTCGAGGACCTGCGCCGCTTCCGCGTCACGGAGGAATCCGTCGGGCGGATCGTCGAGGCGCAGCGCGCGCTCCGTTCCCGGACCGACCTCGTCCAAGGCGGCCGCGCGTCCCTCATCGGGATCAGCTTCGCGGGAACCCTCTCCCTCCTCGCGGCGGCGGACCCGGGCGTCCGCGATTCGGTCCCCGCCGTCCTCTCCTTCGGCGGCTACGCCGATCTCGAGGGGCTCATCCGCCACTGGCTCGAGGCGGCGCCGGAGAGTCCGCCGGAGGGCTACCCGGTCGAGTCCTACGGGAAGGTGATCGCGATCCTGAACAACCTCGATCCCCTCGTCCCCGAGGCGGAGCGCGATCCCCTGCGCGAAGGCCTCGAGCGCTTCCTGCGCGAGAAGCGGCCGCCCCCTCGCCCTCCGGACCTCGGCGAGATGGCGGCCGACCTCTGGGACGCCGCGACGACCGTCGGGCCGGCGCGCCCCGACCTCGTCGAGCGGATCGTCTCGGCCGCGCGGCCGGGGGCGCGACTCGTCCAGCCTTCGGGGAGGCTCGAGGGGCTCCGGGCCCGCGTCTTCCTCCTCCACGCCGCGGGGGATCGCCTGATCCCGCCGCGCGAGTCGGAGCGACTTGCCTCCCTCGTGGGACAGCCCTCGCGCCTCCTCCTCACCCCGCTCTTCGAGCATGTCACGGTGCGGAGCGGGGGCTCCCTCGAGCGATGGCGCCTCGTGCGGTTCGCGGCGGCCTTCCTCGGGGCCGCGGGGAGGTGAGGCCTAGTTGATCAGGAGGACGACCGCTCCCGCCTCCATCGCCTCCGGCCAGGGGATGCCCGGCGGCTTGACGATCGAGGCGTGGAGCCAGCCCAGTGCGGGGTCCACCCAGTTGACGATCGGGATGGAGGGGGCTGGATCGACGGCGACGCAGGGATAGGAGAGCGGGAGGTAGAGGGAGACCTGATAGCCGGCGCCGAGGTTGGTGAGGTTGCCGGAAATGTTGAGCCTGCTCGTCGTCGGGACGTAGGAGAGCCCGGCCTCCATCGTCCAGACGCTTCCCCCGACGATGACCTGCGTCTCGCTCCAGTAGCTTCCGCGGGAGCACCACTCGATCACCGGCGCCAGGGCGGCGGACGGGGGATCGGCGGCGGCGGCGAGGAATCCGGCGGCGAGTTGCATCAGCATCGAACCACCTCCATGTCCGGGAGTCGGGACGACAGCGACCGCGCCCCGCAGGTCGCGGGGATCGGGCGCGTTGCGTGGCGGCGGAGAGTCGAGGCGGAGAACGGGCGCGGATCGCGTCGCGAGTCGGAGTCGGCCGGGGAACGGCGGGCGCGGGGAAGGGGGGGCGTTCCGCGGGGCGTGAAGACGGCAATCCCCCGGGGGCGACGCAAGCCTCCGTCGCGATCTCCTCCCCCCGAACCGCCTTGGGAACCACTCAGGGGACTACTCCGGGGAATACAGCCGCTCCCGTTCTCGGCCTGCCGGCGGACCGGCCTTGAGGATCTTGTGGCCCCCCGCGGCAGCGGCGATCCTGCTCGGGCTTCCCGCGAGGGAGCCGTCCCTGATTCCGTCTTCCTTCCTCCCGCTCGCGGTTCTCCTCTTCGCGCCGGCTCCTCCGGGTTCTCCTCCGATCCAGGAACCGGGCCTCGTGCGGGACTGGCAGGTGCTCGGCCCGTTCCCGTACGGCGAGCCCGAGGAGGGCCGCCTCGAGCGCGACCTCGTCGGGGGGGAAGCCGCGCTCGCGGCATCCTCGGAGGTCGTCGCGGGCCGCCGTTGGCGGAAGGCGACGGCGCGAGAGGGTCTTCTCGACTTCAGGGACCTCTATTCCGGGGAGCCCGCGGAGCACGCGACGGCCTACGCGCTCGTCCACGTCCTCTCCCCGAGGCCGCGCTGGACGACGATCGCGGTCGGCTCTGACGACGGCGTCTCCGTCCGCGTGAACGGCGTCCTCTTCCACGAGCACGACGTCCCGCGCGGGCACAAGTTCGACGAGGACAAGGTGCGCGTGAAGCTCCGCCGAGGGTGGAACCGCCTCCTCTTCAAGGTGGTGAACGGCCTAGGGGGCTTCGCCCTCTCCGCGCGCTTCGAGGAGCCGGAGGGCCTCGAGCTCTCCCTCGAGCCTCCGGTCGACCGCTGGGTCGGCCCCCCGGAGGCGCCGGAGATCTACGTGCGGACGGTCGTTGCGGGGGAGCCTGTCGCGTGGGAGACGGAAGGGGCAAGCCACCGTCCCCCCGAGTTCAGGGTGGGTTTGGGATACCTCTTGGTCAGGTACCGATTCGACTTCTACGTCGCAAACGTCGGCGGCCAACCGGCACCGTACGTGACCCTCCGACTCGGCGTCGGCGAGCGAGGCCCCCCTGTCCACGAGGACATCGAATTGAAGGACCTCGCGCCCTGGAAGGGCGAAAGGGTCGGGTGGGACGTGCACCTCACCGAGCTCCTTGGACCGGGGGGGCGACAGCCCGACCTCACGCTGGTCGACGAGAGCGGGTCGCGACCGATTCCGATCGAGGGTGTCGGGCCGGAGGCGCTCTTGCGGAGGTATGCCGGTCCGTTCCGGCTGAAGTCATTCGGGCGGACTCCCGGAGGGTGGGGCCTGGAGACGGGACAGCCCGTCGATTCTTGGTTCGTGGCGGAGGCGAGGGTCGCCCATCCCGGTCCGGCCGAGCTCGAAGTGAACGGGGAGCGGATCGGTGGCAGGTTCTCTGGGAGCACGGGAATCTTCCGGCTCCCCGAGACGCTGATCGGGTGGGTCTTCAGCGTGAAGACCGATTCCTCGGTGAGTCCCTCCGTGGACCTTTGGCTAAGAGTCCCTCCGCTCGACGGGGCGATCCGGGAGGTCTCCGCCGCGCG
>JAKEFM010000231.1 GCA_022616055.1 Planctomycetota bacterium | reverse complement strand
GGGCGCGCAGGCTCCCGAAGGCGGCGAGGACGTCCTCCCCGCGGGCGGCCGTCCCGTTCTCCCCGTTCCCCCCCAGGAGGAGGTCGAGCAGCTCCGCGTCCGTGCACGCCTCCTCCCCGAAGGTCCAGAACCTCTCTCGAAGGGCTTCCATGTCCTCCAGGCGCGGGTCCGATCCGCGCCCCTCCATAGATAGAGACGGGACCGGTTACACGACCGGGGACGACGTCCAGAAAACTCGACGCGGACGTCCCCTCCGCAGGACGGCCGGAGCCCCGGCCTCGCCGAGGTCCCAGGGGAGGAGGGCTCCCGACTCACATGGTACGGGGGTTGCGCGTATTCGCGCCGTGAGCGCTGCCGTGCCCGCCCCCCGCGAACGGCGTTCGAGCCCGCGACTGCACCTCTCGCTGCCGATCGAGGTGTCCCTCCTCGGCCGACCGGCCGAGAAGTCGCGGACCGCGAACGTCAGCGCGAGCGGCCTCCTGTTCCTTTCCCGGAACGCGAGCCTCTTCACCGGATGCCGGGTCTCCCTCTCCTTCCAGGGGGTCGGCCCCTTCGCGACCGTCCTCCCCGCCCACGTCCTCGGATTCCGCGGCGAGGGTCGGGTCGTCCGGGTCGCGCCGGGACCCGAGGGGTACCGATCGGTGGCGATCGGGTTCGAGCGTCCCCTCGAGCCGGAGCAAGGCGGGGGGACGAAGGCGACGCGCCCCGTCGCCAGAGACTGGTCCTGGTCGTGACCTCCAGGTTCGTGAACCGGGCCGGCCCGGCCACGACCGCCTGCCAGTAGACCGGGACCCCGGCGAACGCCGCCTCCGCGTACCCTGCCCGTCCAGGGCCGACCAGGGAACCGGTGTCGGCGCCGCGGACAGTCCTCGACGGGCGCCGGATTCGGCCCCCTCCTGTGCTCGTCGGTCTCCCGCCTGACGGGAGGGGACGCCGCCCGCAGCGACGGCAATACCGGCCGAGACGTCCCGAATGGGTCCCCCGTTCCCCGGCGGTCCGAGGCGGACCCGGTGGAGCCCTCGTGCCCGAGCGGACGCTCGACCGGGAGAGGCGACATCTCCCGCGGAACTCCGGTCTCCCCTAGAATGTAGCATCCCGGTTCGGTCCCTTTCTCGCTCGATGGAGACGGCCCGTAGCCTCGGGCCCCAACACGATGCATCCCATGAATCCCCCGAAGCCTGAGGGTCTCCCCGCGCCTCGGCGGTCCAGCGGCCGGCCGCTCCCGACGACAGTCCTGTATGGCGCCCCGGCAGTCCTCGTCGCCGGGCTCGCCTTCGGCCTGTGTCCCCGCAATCCGCAGGGATCGACCTCGGGCTGGATGACCCACGAGGTCCGCCCGATCGACCTCCGGATCACCGCCCTCGAGAGCGGCACGATCGAGAGCGCGAGCAGCATCAAGGTCGTCTCCGAGGTCGAGGGGAGGCCGGCGATCCTCAGCCTCGTCCCGCAGGGGACGGCGGTCCAGAAGGGGGACGTCGTCGTGGAGCTCGATTCCTCGGCGCTGCGCTCGCTCCTCACGGAGCAGAAGATCGCCGTGCAGAAGGCCCGCAACCTCCACGACAAGGCGGAGACCCTGATCGGCGTCACCCGCAGCCAGGCCGACAGCGACGTCAAGACCGCCGAGCTCGCCGTCGAGTTCGCCCGGCTCGACTTGAAGCGGTACCTCGAGGCGGATCACCCGCTGCGCCTGCGCCAGCTCCAGTCCGCGACGGCCCTGGCGGAGGAGGAGGTGCGGCGCACGGGCGTCCAGCTCCAGAAGTCGGAGGAGCTCCACCGCGACCGCTACATCTCCGAGTCGGAGCTCGAGGCGGACCGCCTGCGCGCGAGGCGCGCGGAGTACAGCGTCGAGAACGCCAAGGCCCAGGAGCAGAAGCTCCGGGACTACGACCACCCGCGCGACAAGCGCGACTGGGAGTCCAAGCAGGCGGAGGCCGAGAGCGCGCTGGAGCGGACCCGGAAGCAGGCGGAGGCGACCGTCCAGCAGGCGGAGAAGAACCTCGCGGCCGAGAAGTCGACCCTCGACCTCGAGGAGGGGAAGCTCCGCAGGCTCGAGGAGCAGATCGAGAAGTGCACGATGCGGGCCCCCCAGGCGGGGATCGTCGTCTACCCGATCCCGGAGGACAACGACCGCGTCGAGCTGTTCATCAAGCAGGGGACGAACATCTCGCTCCGCCAGCATGTCTTCAGCATCCCCGACACCGACGCGCTCCAGATCCGCACGAGCACCCACGAGGCGCTCGTCAACCAGGTCCGGCGCGGGTTGCCGGCGCGCGTCTGGATCGACGTCCTGCCGGACGTCGAGCTGAAGGGGGAGGTCGAGTCGATCTCCGGGGAGCCCGATCCGGAGGACTGGCGCCGGACGACGGTGAAGTTCTACGAGACGAAGGTGAAGCTGCACGACCGGGCCGAGGGAATGAAGCTCGGGATGACCGCCCGGGTCGAGATCAAGCTCGAGGAGTTGCGGCAGGTCCTCGCCCTCCCGGTCCAGGCGGTCGTCCAGAAGGGGGACAAGGGGGTGTGCTACGTGCTCCGCGGAGGGAGCCCCGAGCTGTGCCGCCTGCGCCTCGGGAAATCGAGCGTCGAGTACGTCGAGGTGAAGGAGGGGGTGAGGGCCGGCGAACGCGTCCTCCTCAGCCCCGACGGCGTCGGCATCCCCCAGGACGTGTTCGAGGAGCCGGCCTCCGCGAAGCCCGCGGAGCCGAGCACGCCGGCCGAGGCGCCGCCGCCGGAGGAGCCCGTGACGGAGGAGGAGTTCTCCGCGACCCTGGTCGGGGAGGGAGGGAGCGTCGCGGAGGTGGAGTACGAGAGGCAGCACCGCGGCGAGACGGAGGTCAAGCGCGAGATCGACGTGAAGGTCGCGGGGGGGAAGGCGGAGGAGACCCTGGAGGTGAGGATCGGCGGGGTGGTCATCGGCTCCCTCACCCTCGACGCCTCCGGCAACGGGGAGGTCGAGTTCTCGACGAAGACCGGGACCTTCCCGGCGAACTTCCCGGCCGGAGTCGGCCCCGGGACGGCCGTCGCGGTCGGCGCGATGTTCCAGGGCGTCCTCGGGACCAAGTAGGCCCGGTGTCCGATCCCAGCCGGTTCTGGTGGCAGCTCGCGCGCATGGGGATCCTCTCCCTGCGCCAGCACAAGCTCCGCTCCGCCCTCACCGTGCTCGGGATGGTCTTCGGGGTCGCCTCCGTCGTGTCGATCCTCGCGATCGGCGAGGGGGCGAGCCACGAGCTGCAGGAGCAGCTGAAACGCCTGGGGCCGGACCGGATCCTCCTGAAGAGCGTGCGGCCGCCGGGGGGAGGCGCGGACGGCCGCCTCGACTACGGCCTGAAGGAGGTCGACCTCCAGCGGATCGAGTCGCGGATCCCCGGCCTCGTCGCGGTCGCGCCGAGCTACGAGCTGGTGAAGGAGGTCCACGTCGGATCGCGCCTGGAGAGCGTGCCCCTCGTCTGCACGACGCCCAGCTTCCTCGACATCCACCGGCTGGAGATCGCGCGCGGGCGCTTCCTCGCCTCCCCCGACCTCGAGTCGCGCTCCAACGTCGCCGTGCTCGGCGCCGCCGTCGCGCGCCGGCTGTTCGGCGCCACGGATCCCGTCGGGCACGAGATCAAGCTCGGCGCCGGCCGCTTCCGCGTCGTCGGCCTCCTCAAGCCGCGCCTGGACGCGACCGCCGCGCTGCACGACCCCGACGGCAGCCTCTTCCTGCCGCTCACCACCGGCAAGATGCGGCTCGAGAACGTGATCCGCATCGAGGAGGGGGGGGGGCGGCGGTTCGAGGTCGTCGAGCTCCACCAGATCGGCCTGCGCACGGCACGGCTCGAGTCGGTCGACCAGCAGGCCGCCATGCTCCGGCGGCTGATCTCCCGCGAGCACCCCCTCCCCGACGTCGAGGTCGTCGTCCCCTACGAGCTGCTGCGGCAGGCGCGGCGGACGAAGCAGGTCTTCAGCTGGGTCCTCGGCACGATCGGCGGGATCTCCCTCCTCGTGGGCGGGATCGGGATCATGAACATCATGCTCGCCACGGTGACGGAGCGGACGCGGGAGATCGGCATCCGGCGCGCCCTCGGCGCGAGGCGGCGGCACGTCCTCCTCCAGTTCCTGGTCGAGACGACCGTCCTCTCCGCCGTCGGGGGGGCGCTCGGCCTCGGGCTCGGCCTCGCCATCCCTTCCATCGTGCAGTCGGTCACCCGGATGAAGACCGTCGTCACGCCCGAATCGCTGGCGCTGGCGCTCGGCATCTCGATCCTCGTCGGGATCGGCTTCGGCCTCTACCCCGCGCGCCGGGCTGCGCGCATGGACCCCGTCGAGGCCTTGAGGTACGAGTGAGCGCAGGGGGAAGCGCCCCGCGGCGGCGGGGGATTCTCTCGGGAGGTCGGAGGAGGGAGGGGCGAGCGGGCCTCCTCGCCGCGCTGCCGGCGGCCGCGCTCCTCCCCGGCTGCCTCACCCCGCTCGGGGCGCGCCTCGAGGCCGACGAGGCGTCCTACGGGATCATCGAGCGGGCGCAGCAGGGCGCCCTGGGGCGCACGGAGCCCTTCACGATCGAGGCGCCCGCGGACACGCTGCGCCGACGGCTCCTCCTCGACCAGGACCTCCCCCGCGTCGGCCCCGCCTCGCTCGGCTCGAAGGACGTCGAGCCGATCCCGGAGTGGCCCGACCCTTCCTACCTCGGGTCGCGACCCGCCGCCGAGCCCGACCGGAGCCGCGCGGGATCCCTCGAGGTGGGGCTCCTCGGGGCGCTCGAGATCGGCGCCCGCAACAGCCGCGCGTACCAGACCGAGAAGGAGCGGGTGTTCCAGGCCGCCCTCGCCCTCGACCTGGAGGACGACCATTTCCGCAAGACCTGGGCCGGCGTCCTCTCCTCGGGCGTCGAGTGGGACGCGCTCACCGACCCCTCGACGACGATCCTCCCGAGCACCGCGCAGGCCAGCGGCTTCCAGCGGCTGAAGAACGGTACGCTGATCACCCTCAACCTCGCCGTCGACCTGGTGAAGCTCCTCACCCAGACCCGGAAGTCCTCCTTCGGGATCCTCGGGGACGCGAGCGTCGCGATCCCGCTGCTGCGGGGCTCGGGGAGCTTCGTCGTCGCCGAGCCGCTCCACCAGGCCGAGCGAGACGTCGTGTACGCGATCTACAACTTCGAGCGCTTCAAGCGGGTCTTCGCCGTGCAGGTCGCCGCCGACTACTACGGCGTGCTGCAGCTCCAGCGGGAGGCGGAGAACCAGGAGGAGAACTACCGCTGGCTGATCGGGGCGACGCGCCGCGCGCGGCGGATGTCGGAGGCGCAGCGCCTGGAGCGGATCGAGGAGGACCAGACCCGGCAGGACGAGCTCGAGGCCCGCGACGCCTGGGTGGAGTCCCTCACGGCCTACGAGCGGGCGCTCGACCGGTTCAAGCAGCTCCTCGGCCTCCCGGCCGACGCGGGGATCGCCCTCCGCCGGGCGGACCTCGACGAGATCCTCGCCGCGGCGCCCGTGCCGGAGGAGGTCCCCGTGGAGCACGTCCCGGCCGACGCGCCGGTCCTCGTCGTCCCGCCCGGCCGCGAGGGGGGGGGTCCCTTCGAGCTGGAGCCCGGCAAGGCGGTCCGGATCGCGCTCGAGAACCGACTCGACCTGCGCGTGTCGGTCGGGCGCGTGTTCGACTCCCAGCGCCAGACGGCGGTGACGGCGGACCGCCTGCGGGCCGACCTCGTCCTCTTCGGCGGCGCGAGCATCGGCGAGCGCCGCCTCTCGGCGGGGGACGCGCTCCTCGACGACGCCAACTTCCGGCCCGACGAGGGGCGCTACTCCGTGCTCGCCTCGCTCGACCTCCCCCTGGAGCGGACCGCGGAGCGCAACCTCTACCGCACCAGCCTGATCGCCTACGAGAGGTCCGTCCGCGCCGTCCAGGAGATCGAGGACCAGGTGAAATTCGAGGTGCGCGACGACCTCCGCGTGCTCCGCGAGGCGCGCGACCGCATGCGGATCCAGGCCCAGTCGGTCCGGCTCGCCGAGCAGCGGGTCGAGGGGGCGAGCCGGCTCTTCGAGGTCAACCGCGCCGAGGCCCGCGACGTCCTCGAGGCGCAGTCCGACCTCGTCGAGGCGAGGAACCGGCTCTCCCTCGAGGTCGTCCGCCACCGGGTGGCGGAGCTCTCCCTGCAGCGGGACCTCGAGGTCCTGGGAGTCGACGAGACCGGCCGCTGGACGGAGGTCGACCCCGGGGCGCTCCAGGCCGGCGGCAAGTGAGGATCGCGTACCTCTCGACCGACTTCGGCGTCCCCGTCCTCGGCACGAAGGGCGCCTCCGTGCACCTGCGCAAGCTCGTCGAGGCGCTGGCGGGCCGGGGCCACGAGGTCATCGTCCTCTCCCCAACCCCGGGGACCGGGACGGCCGCGCCGATCCCCTTCCGCATCGTCCCGCTCCCCTTCGGGGAGATCCCCGCCCTCCTCCAGGAGCGCCTGAAGGCGGAGCCGGTCGCCTCGGGCAACCGCCTGCCGCAGGACCTGCGCAACCTCTTCTACTCCCTCTGGGTGGAGGGACGGGCGCTCCCCCTCCTCGCGGCGCTCCGGCCCGACTTCCTCTACGAGCGCTACGCGCTCTTCGGGACCGCCGGCCTCGAGCTCGCCTCGCGCCTCCGCGTCCCGCTCCTCCTCGAGGTCAACGCCCCGCTCGTCGAGGAGCAGCGCGAGCAGCGGGGCCTCAGCCTCCCCGGCGTGGCGAGCGCCGCCCAGCGGCTCGCCTTCGGGCGGGCCGACGAGCTGATCGTCGTCTCGCGCTGGCTCGAGGACTACGCGGTCGCGGAGGGGGCGGACCGCGGACGGGTCACGGTGATGCCGAACGCCGCGGACGCCGGGCACTTTCACCCCCGCCCGGGTCCTTCCGAGATCCGGCGCCGCCTCGGCTGGGAGGACCGGTTCGTCCTCGGCTTCCTCGGGGCGATGAAGTCCTGGCACGGCGTGCCCGGGCTGGTCGGGACGCTGAAGGAGCTCGGCGCCCCCGCCTCCCCCTTCCGCCTCCTCCTCGTGGGCGACGGCCCCGCGCTCCCCGAGGTCCGCCGGCGGGTGCACGAGGAGGGGCTCGACGAGGCGGTCCACATGGCGGGCGCCGTGCCCCACGAGGACGCCCCCGCCTGGCTCGCCGCCCTCGACGTCGCGCTGGTCCCCTCCGACGCCTCCGCCGCCCCCTACTTCTCCCCGGTCAAGCTCTTCGAGTACATGGCGATGGGGCTCCCGGTCGTCGCCGCCCGGCGGGGCCAGACGGAGGAGATCCTCGAGCACGGGAAGTCGGGCTGGCTCTACCCGGCCGAGGAGCGCGGGGAGCCGGCCGCGACGATCCGGTGGCTCGCGAGCAACCGTCCCGCCGCGGCGCAGGCCGGGGCCGCCGCGCGCGAGCGGGTCCTCGCCCGCCACACCTGGGAGCGCAACGCCGAGCGCGTCGAGGAGCTCGCCCGCCGCTCGATCGCCCGGCGGGCCGCCTCCCCCTGAAACCGGCGCGAGCCGGCTCCGGGTCCCCGCCGGGCGCCCGTCCGGTTACACTGGCGGCGATCCTTTCGACTGCGGGCGGACGGAGGGAACCCAAGCGGGAGGACGATGAGCGACAACTCCGGGAAACGCCCGGACCCGGGCAAGCCCCACGCCGAGCGGCCGATCCTGCGCCGGGCCGCGCGCCACATGGGGCCGCTCGTCCTGCAGCGCTGGTCGCTCCTCCTCGTGGCGGCGCTCGCCCTCGTCGCCGGCGTGGGCTTCGACCTCCTCAAGCCCTGGCCCCTCAAGTTCGTCTTCGACAACGTCCTCAAGGGGGTCACCTTCCTCCCGGCATGGGCCCAGCCGGCCGGCGTCAGCGAGACGACCTGGATGCTCGTCGTCATCTGCGCCATGATCGTCGCGGCCGCCGGCATCTCCTCCTTCGCGGCCTACTTCCGCGAGTTCCTGCTGAACCGGATCGGGGAGGAGCTCGCCTTCGAGCTGCGCGTGAAGCTGTTCCGCCACGTCCAGCACCTGGGGCTCGCCTTCCACGACACGAGCCGCCTCGGGGACACGATCACGCGGATCACGGAGGACACGCGCTCCATCCGGGAGCTCGCCACGACCGCCGTGCTCCAGACGGCGACGGCGCTCGTCACGGTCGCGGGGATCCTCCTCGTGATGGTGGCGAGGGACTGGAAGCTCGGGAGCGTCGGTCTCCTCGCGGTCGCGATCGTCGGGCCGATGGTCTGGTACTTCCGGCGCCGGATCGAGCGCGCCTCGCGGCAGCGGCGCGCGCGGGAGGGGGAGCTCACCTCCGTCACCCAGGAGACGATGAGCTCGATCCGCCTCGTGAAGACCCTCGGGCGCGAGGCGCACCAGCAGGACGCCTTCGGACGGCAGAGCTCCGAGAGCGCCCAGATCGGCCTCGAGGTGGCCCGGCTCGAGGCCGCCTACGTCCGATCCGTCGACTTCGCCGTGGCCCTCATCACCTGCGCGATCGTCTGGCTCGGCGTCCACCGCGTCTGGTCGGGGAACCTCCAGATCGGCGACCTCTACGTCTTCGCCTACTACGTGAAGAACCTCTACGGGCCCCTGCGCGACGTCGCCAAGCAGAGCTCGAAGATCGCGAAGGGGAAGGTCGGCCTCGAGCGCGTGATCGATCTCCTCGATCAGGAGCCCGCGGTCGTCGAGTCCCCGCGCGCGCGTCCCGCCCCCCGGCTCTCGGGGCGCATCGCCTTCGAGCGCGTCGACTTCGCGTACGCGGACGGCCGGACGGTGCTGCGGGACATCGACTTCCGGGTCGAGCCCGGGGAGCGGATCGCGATCGTGGGGCACAGCGGGGCCGGGAAGAGCACGATCCTCTCCCTCCTCTCGCGCCTCTACGACCCCACCTCGGGGCGGGTCCTCCTCGACGGGGGGGACCTCCGCGACTTCCAGATCGCCTCCCTCCGCGACCAGATCAGCGTCGTCCTCCAGGACTCGGTCCTCCTCCAGACGAGCGTCCGCGAGAACATCCTCTACGGCCGCGACGGCGCGACGGACGCCGAGGTCGCCGCGGCCGCCTCGGCGGCGGGCGTCGACCTGTTCATCGAAAGGCTCCCCGACGGCTTCAACACGGTCGTCGGCCAGCGGGGGGCGACGCTCTCCGGGGGCGAGCGCCAGCGCGTCGCGATCGCCCGCGCGATCGTGCGCAACGCGCCAATCCTGCTCCTCGACGAGCCCACGACGGGGCTCGACGCGCAGAGCGAGCAGCTCGTCATGGGCGGCCTCGCGCGCCTCATGGAAGGGCGGACCACGATCGTGGTCAGCCACAAGCTCAGCTTGATCGAGCGCGCCGACCGGATCCTCGTGATCGACGACGGGCGGCTCGTCGAGTCCGGCACGCACGCGGAGCTGCTCCAGGCCGGAGGGCTCTACGCGCAGCTCCGCGCCTCGGCGCTCGAGTCGGGCGAGGTCGGATCCCCCCCTCCCCTCGTCGAGGCCCTCCGGCCGGGAAAGGCCGGACGCGAGAGTCGATGAGCCTCCCCGTCCCGCCGGATCCGCTCCAGGACGAGAGCGACGACGACCTCGACGCCGAGGACGCCGGCGATGTCTCGGGGATCCTCGCCCGGCGCCTGGACCAGCTGCGCGAGGAGCGATGGTTCGCCCCGGTCCTCGAGTCGGCCCTCGCCCGGATGACGGGGGCGGGGCCGCGGGTGGCCGGCTACGAGATCGAGTACTGCAAGATCAAGCCCAACCGGGACATCAACGTCGCCCTGCGGGCGCGACTCGCCGGCCCGTCGGGGGCCGAGCTCCCCCCGCAGCGGCTCTCCTGCACCCTCTTCCCCTCGCCGGAGGCGTGCCGCCTCAAGGTCGGGGAGGAGGCGACGCACTCGCCCCACGAGCCGACCCGGCGGAGGCTCGAGGCCGCCGGCTTCGCGCGGGCGGTCGCCGTGCTCGACGACCCCGCGATCATCGTGCGCCTCTTCCCCGTCGATCCGGCGCTCCCGGGGCTGGCGGCCGCGACCGACCGGGAGGAGATGACCTCCCTCTTCGCCGGCCGGCTCGAGGCGTGCCGCCGGACGGGGAAGGCCCCGTCCGGGTTCACGCACGAGATCCTGCACTACAAGCCCCGCCGCTCCTGCACGGTCCGCTACGCCGTCGACCTCTCGAACGGCGCCGGGCCGTCGACCTGCGGGGTCTACGGCAAGCTCTCGCGGGACGACCGGGGGGTGCGCCACCACCGGCTCCTCACCGCCGCCTGGGAGGCGGGGCTCGCGAGCGAGGGACTGTGGCGCGCCGCGCGCCCCGTCGACTACGTCCCCGAGTGGCGCCTCCTCCTCCAGGAGGCGGTCCCCGGCCGGGACTTCCGGCTCGTCTTCGCCGAGCTCACCCCCGACGACGTCTCTCCCGAGCAGCTGGAACGGGTGGGCGGTCTCCTCGACGGCATCGCGCGCGCGATCCGCGGAGTCCAGCGGGCCCCGATCCCGGAAGGGCCGCGGATGACCTTCGAGCGGCTCCACGCCTCCCAGGAGCGCAACCTCCGCTACATGACCGGGCTCCAGCCGCGTCTCGCCGCCGACCTCGCCGCCATCCGGCGGGAGGTGGAGCGCCTGGAGCGCCGGACGGAGCCGGCCCCCCTCGTCTTCGCCCACGGCGACTTCGCCCACGGGAACGTGCTGATCGAGGGGGACCGCGTCGGGATCATCGACTTCGACAAGGCGGGGGCGGCCGAGCCGGCCTACGACGTCGCCTACTTCCTGACCCACATGCGGTCGTTCGGGATCCGGCACCCCCGCCGGATGCCCCACGTGGCGCGGCTCGGGGAGCGCTTCCGCGACAGCTACCTCGCGCTCGCCCCGGAGGTCTCCCCGCAGCGGCTGTCCCTCTACGAGGCCCTCGACTTCGCCGCCTACGTGCTGCGGAACTTCCGGAAGCAGAGCCACCAGGCGAGCTGGCTCGGCTGGGCCGAGGGGCAGGTCGCGGCCGCGTGGGAGCGACTGCGCGCGGCCGGGACGTAGCCCCCCCCTTGATCGACCTCGCCTACTCGCGGGAGCGCATGCTCTCGGACATCGAGGCCTCCGAGGGGATCGAGCCGGGGGCTGACCTGGCCGGGGATCGGGCTCGCGCCGTCCTCCGACGGAGGGCGCCGGAGGAGATCCTCCCCGAGCTGAACGCCGCCCTCTCCGCGCGCTTCGCCGACGTCCCGCCGGAGCGGCTCGAACGGGACCTCCTCTCCCCCCTCAAGAAGGCCGTCGGGAACGCGCACAAGCGCGGCAACCTCCGCGACCCCGAGAAGCGGATCACCGTGGAGGTCGTGCTGACGGCGGCGGGCGCCTTCCTCGAGGTCTGCGACGAGGGGAACGGCTTCGACGTGGAGGGCACCCTGGAGCGCTTCCGGACCGGAGGGGAGTACTTCGCCCACAGCGGCTCGGGCTTCCGGAAGTTCACGAAGGCGCGCTCGGTGATCAGCTTCGACCGCGGGGGGAGCCGGTTCCGCCTGCGGTTCCTGCGCTGACGAGCGGGCCGCGTCCGACCCCCCTCCCCCCCCACCCCAGGGAAGCCGCATTCCGTTGCCTCCCCGTTCCTCCGGGACGGACCGACGAGATCCAGGATTCCCCATCGTTGCGGGGCGTTGACACTCCGGGGGGGCGGAGCCATGCTCCCGCGCGTCGAGTGACGCCTGCTCGGCGCCCCTAGCCGGCTCCGGTGTGCCGGCGGGTCCGGGCGGTCACCCAAGGCGAAGGGCGAGGGAGGAGGACCTGGTCGGTGAAGCTCAGGATTCTTGCGGGTCTGCTGGCCGTCTTCGGCACGTCGGGCGCCCTCCTCGCGCAGGGCGAGTGCACGGTGGAGGTGGACGACGGGGTCCTCGTGATCGAGGGGGACGACGGGGACAACGCGGTCGTCGTCACGGAGACGCCCGGCGCGGGTTCCGGCGTCTTCCTCGTGATCGGGGAGGGCGGGACGCTGATCAACGGCCTCGAGTCCGAGACGTTCGGGGGCCGAATCGAGGACATCGAGATCGACCTCGGGGACGGCGTGAACTCCGTCGAGGTCTCGGGCGTCGAGCTCTCCGGCGACCTCGCCGTTTGCGGCGGGGAGGGCTTCAACGAGTTCAAGCTGGAGGAGTCAGCCGTCGGCGGATCCGTGGAGATCGAGAACGAGGAGGGGGGGAGCGAGATCTCCATCGAGGCATCCCTGATCGGCGGCGACGTCGCCGTCGAGAACGACGACGGCTTCGACGAGTTCGGGATCGAGGCCTCCCTCGTCGAGGGGGACGTCGACGTCGACAACGGGGACGGGAACGAGCTCGACGAGGGGAGCAATACCGGCTTCGACGACGGGACCCTCGTGGGGGGCGACGTGACGATCCTCAACGACGACGGCTTCGACGAGTTCGACCTCGAGGAGGAGTCGGAGATCCTCGGGGACCTGACGATCCGCAACAACGGAGGCGGGAGCGGCATCGACATCGAGCTCTCCACGATCGGCGAGGATCTCCTGATCAACGCCCGCAGTGGCTTCGACGAGGTCAACCTCGACGACACCTCGGTCGGCGGGGACGCCGACATCCGGCTCAAGTCCGGCGGGAGCGACGTCCAGACGGAGTCGTCCACGGGGGAGGGGAACGTCTCGATCGCCGGAAGCCTCTACCTCGAGGCGAACGGGACGGTCACCGACAACGTCCTGTTCGACGTCCTCGACGTCGGGGACGACGTCGAGATCCACCTCGGCCCCGGCGACGACTTCATCACGGTGCTCAACTGCGTCTTCCAGGGCGACTTCGACGTGGACGGGCACTCCGGAATCGACACCTTCACCGACGGCGGCGGGAACACGCTCCTCGAGGACAGCGAACTCGAGAACCTCGAGATCATCCTTCCCTGACGGCTTGGGGGAGAAGCCCCTCCCCCCCATCCGGAGCCCGGGAGCTCGCTCGCGAGGGCGTTCCCCGGGCTCCGGGGCTCTCCGGGATCGAGAGGCGGCCGCGGGTCCTACGCGACCGGGCAGCGGTCGAGGCGGGCGAGGGTTTCCCCGAGGTCCCGCGGCGCCGGCTCCTCCTGGATCCGCGCGCACTCGAGGCCGCACCGGATCTGCCGGGCGATCGAGACCTCCCAGCCCGGCTCGTCCTGCCAGCGGAAGCGCTTGCAGGCCCTCTTGAGGAGGATCAGCGCCAGGTTCACCGGAAGGCGGGAAGCGACGTCGAAGCCCCTGCGCGCGAGATAGGCGTCGAGGAAGGCCGCGCGGAGCGGCGCCAGCGCTCCTCCCCGCGGGCTCCCCTCCTCGAGGAGCCGGAGCATCGCGACCGCCATCGCGACGTCGTAGGCGGGGTCGCCCCGGTGCAGGGGGTCGAGGTCGAGGATCCAGAGCCGTTCGCCGTCGACGTGGACCTGGCCCGGGTGGTAGTCCCCGTGGGCCAGCGCCGGCGCGAGAGGCGCGTGGCGGCGCGCGGCGTCCACGATCCCGTCGATGGGGCCGGCGAGGGCGGGGAAGGCCGTCGCGAGCGCCGGGGCGAGCCCCGCGCAACGCAGCTCGAGGTGCGTCTCGACGGTGACCGCCGGCTCCGGATCCTGCGGGTCCGGCGGGAAGCCGTGGAGCTTGGCGAGGGCCTCGGCGAAGAGGCGCGCCTGCTCCGGCCGGACCCGATCCGTCCTCCAGAGTCGCTTCAGGGACTCCCCGCCCGCGGACTCCATCAGCACGATCGGCGCGTCCGGGACGAGGGCGAAGGCCTCCGGGACGGTCGCGGAGGCGGGCTCCGCCGCCGGGAATCCGCGATCCCAGAGCGAGCGCTGGAGTCGGAAGCCCCGCTCCGCGCGTTCGCGGGACTCGTAGGCCTTGCCGATCACGCGCCAGGGTCCGCCCGCGCCCCCCGGCCGGCGGAGGTCGACGGTGTAGCGAACGACCCGGCGCTTCACGATCTCGGCGCCGATCCCGGCGACCGAGGTCGAGGGTCCGAAGCGACCCCGCGCCAGGTCCTCGAGGGCCGGCGCCACGGCGGCGGGGTCGAGGGCGCCTGCGACCGCGGTCGGGACGGGCCGGCCCATCAGGCGGGCCGGGGCTGGACACGCGCCTCCCGCGCCCGGAGTTCGGCGGGGAGCTGGCCGAGGAGCGCCGCGGACGCGCGGGCCACTCCGTCGAGATCCAGGGGAAGGCGCGGGCCCGGCTCCCGGGGGCCGAGGAGCGCCCGCTCGATCCGCTCGGCGAGCCGGCGCGGGTCGAGCTCCGAGGGCTCGAGGAGGTCGATCAGGCCGCGCTCGGAGAGGAGGCGGGCCCGGAGGGTCTGCTCGGCGCTGGGGCCGGGCCGGGGGACGACGATGGCGCGCTTCCCGAAGCGGAGGATCTCGCTCAGGGTGTTGTAGCCGGCCATGCTCACGACCACGTCGGCGGCGTTGATCTGGCTCAGGCTGTCCCCCACGGTCGTGCGCACCCGGACGCCGAGCTCCCGAGCCCGGTCGCGGACGGCCTTGCGCTCGATCTCGGGCATGAAGGGGCCCGTCACCATGAGGGTGGAGAAGGGGCGGGCCTCCCCGAGGAGCTTGCGCGCCTCGAGGTAGGTGTGCATGAGCCGGGCCGCGTCGGCTCCCCCGCCGGCCATGACGACGACGATCGGTTCCTCCGCCAGCCCGAGCTTTTCGCGGACCTGGCGCGGATCGTCGACGGGCTCCATGCTGCAGACGTAGCCGCAGTACCGCACGCGGTCCCCCATCACCTCCGCGATGCGGTACTCCTCGGCCGTGGAGAACACCTCCGGCGAGCCGTAGACGAGGACGAGGTCGTAGTTCCTCTCAAGTTCCCGGTAGACCCCCTCCCGCTGCCACACCTCCCGCGTCACCGCGGGCCGGTCGATGATGTCCCGCAGGCCGAGCACCCGCCTCGTCGGGAGGCCCCGCCGCCGGATCGCCTCCAGGGAGGGGACGAGCTCGCGGTTCGCCCCTCCCGGCATGTGGTCGACGAGGAGGACGTCGGGCGCGAAGCGCAGGACGATCTCGCGGAGCAGGTTCGCGCGCATCCTCCGGACGTTCTCGTAGCCGATGCTCATCCGGCCCGTGCGGAACACGCCCGCCGCGACCTTGACGACCGTCGGGAGCTTGACGAAGTCGATGTTCGCCGCGAGGTCGAAGAACGGGGCGAGGGGGGAGTCGACCACCATGAGCACGGACAGGTCCGCGCGGCGCGCCACGAGGGCGTTCGCCAGGTTCGTGGCGCGGCGCAGGTGCCCCAGGCCGAAGCTGTCCTGGGTGTACATCAGGATGCGCGCGGGATCCGTCATCGCCGTGCCGGCCTCCTCCCGGGCCTCAGGGCCTTCGAGGGGTTCGCGGGACCAAGGGAGGGCCCTAGCCCTTCAGCGCCGCGAGGGGCTTCAGGCGCACGACCGGCCGCAGGAGGTCGTGCCTCGTCATCGCGTCGACGACGCGCGCCACGTTCTTGAAGGAGCGCGGCGCCTGGCCGGCGATGTTGTCGGAGTGGTAGCGGAAGAGGCGCACTCCCATGTCGCGGACCTCCGCCTCGACGGCCCCGGCGTCGAACTGCGCCGCCGCGTCGGCCTTCGCGATCACCCGGCCGGCGCCGTGGGGGCCGGAGTGGAAGGTCCCGTCGATCCCGGGGAGGGCGAGGCAGACGTAGGAGTCCATCCCGAGGCACCCGGCGAGGGGCACCGGGAGCCCGAGGTCGGCGAGGGCGGGATCCGGGACCCCGGGGCCCGGCGGGACGGGGTGGCTCGCGCCGTGGCGGTGCACCCAGTAGGAGCGCCCGCCGTGGGTCTCGGGCTGGATCGTCTCGTGGCCGCTGTCGCAGACGAGCGCCACCTCGACGGAGCGGTCCCCGAGCACCTCGCGCATCGTGCGGCGCAGGATGTCCGTGATCACCGCCCGGTTCGCGAAGCCGGCGTGCGTCGTCGCCGTCAGGCAGGCGAGGAAGCGCCGGCCGAGGTCGGAATCGACCGGGAGCGACCAGAGCTCGCTCTGCCCCGGCTTGCGGTGGGTCTCCTCGGCCTCGCGCAGGACCTTCTTCAGGAGCTTCTTCCCGAGGCGCCGCGAGTCGGAGTGCATCATGAACATCGCCGCGCCGAGGGGGAGGCCGAGGCGGCGCGCGGCCTGCGGGTCGAGGACCTCGACGACCTCCTGCAGCTCGAGGAAGTGGTTCCCGCCGCCGAGGGAGCCGAGCGACCGGCGCTCCTTGCGGATGGGGTTCCGGGGGAGGGCGTCGCGGACCGCCTCGCGGTCGATGCCGAGGTCGACGGTCCCGCCGTTCTCGGTCCGGGCGATCTCGTCGGGCGGCAGGCCGAGGGGCCCGACCGCCCTCGAGAGCCCGTGGACGAGCATCTCCTCGCAGTCCTCCTCGCCGATCGGGTGCTCCTCCTGCTGCTTGAACGCGACCGTCTCGAGGAGGCGGTTGAAGAGCCGGTCGACGACCGGCGCCGTGAGGTCCTTCGCCGGGACCGAGGCGACCATCGAGCGCATCCCGCAGTTGATCCCGTCGTCGATCGCCCGGGGAAGGACGACGTCGGAGGTGACCGTCACGGTGCCGCTCGGCGTGGGGTTGCGGCTCTTGTAGTGGACGTCGGGGAGGACGGCGATCGTCTCGACCCCCGGCATCGCGGCGAGCTCCTCGAGCTGGAGGCGCGTCGATTCGTCGGGGAGGGGCTGCCCGTCGAGGAAGCAGCGGACGGGCGCGCCGCCGTTCCTGCGGAGGTCGAGGCCCGAGGGCCGAGCGGTCGTGGATTCCGGAGTCATGGGGCGTTCACCTCCAGGGCGGGTCGGGCGGGGCGCCCCAGGCACGCGAGCACCTGGTCGACGACAGCCCCCACGCCCGCCGAGCGATCGATCCCGAGGGAGAGGCAGGGGGTGCCGCGCGTCAACCTCTCGAGGACGGAATCGGCCGCCTCGTTCCCCCCGGGGTAGAGGAGGTCGAGGCCGGCCGCATACCAGTAGAAGTCGTTCAGCTCGAGCGTGAGCTGGTTCGTCGCGCGGATCAGGTCGCGCGCGATGTCGGGCGGGAGCGGGCGCGCGAAGCCCTCCGAGGAGAAGCGGGCGAGGAACACGAGGGCCGGCCGCACGCCCGAGGGATCCGGGTCGAGCGGCGGGACGAACATCGCCTTCTTCTTGAGTCCCCCCCCCTCCGCGAGGGGCCGGAGCACCCCGGTCGCCTCGCCGAGGAGCTCCAGGCTCTGGTCCGTCAGGCGGATCGGCTCGAAGACCGGGTAGATGCGCTCCCCGTCGCAGAAGACGAGGTTCTCCGTGAGGAGGGTCATCCCGGCGCGCGCCGCCAGCGCGATCGAGGTCGTGGTCTTCCCCGCCCCGCCCGGGCCCGCGATCAGGATCCCGCGGTCCCCGTCCCGCACGGCCGAGGCGTGGATCATGTCCCAGCCGCGCGTGCGCCGGAGGTGCCAGGCGAGGGGGAACCAGACCAGGTAGCGCATCAGGTCGAAGAACTTCTTGCGCTCGAAGTCCGCGTACTTGGCGAGCTTCCTCGCCGAGGGCCGGTACTGGTAGGCGACGTCGAAGGCCGGACCCGTCGGCCCCCGGCGGAAGCGGAGCTGGAGGTTCCGGTCGCGATGGGTGTCGGTCCAGACGAGCCGGTCCTCCCCCAGGTGCATGCGCTTGCCGTAGGCGTCGAGGCCGCCGACGTCGAAGACGGGCGCCTCGATGTCCTCCCCCGGCGCGCGCACGATCCACTCCGCCTCGACCTCGAGGTCGGCCCGGCCCCACGGCTCGCGGACGTGCTCGCCGAGGAGCGCCCGCACGTACTCGAGCTGGTCGGGGTTCGTGCACCGGAGGTTCAGCGTGACCCCGTGCACCTGGATGCCGATGCGGTCGATTTCGGGCCGGGTCATGAGGCGACGGTCTCCAGCTCGAGCCGGGCGGGGGAGGATCCGGGATCGGCGGCGCCGAGGAGCTCCCGGGCGACGAACGCCCCGTTGCGCCGCAGGTCGAAGCGCTCCTCGACGAGCGCCCGCGCCCCCTCGCGCAGGCGCGCGCGGAGCTCGGGGGACTCGAGGAGGCGCTCGATCGCCGAGGCCAGGGCGGAGGGATCGCGCGGGGGCACGACGAGACCGGTCTCCCCGTCCCGGACGAGCTCGGGGATCCCGCTCACCGGCGTCGACACGATCGGGACCCCCGACGCGGCCGCCTCGACGAGGACGTTCGGGACGCCGTCCCGGTCGCCGTCGCTCCCGAGGCGGCACGGCAGGGCGAACACGCTCGCCTCGCGGTACCAGCCGCGGACCTCCTCCTGGTCGAGCGGCCCGTCGAGGAGGACCGCCGACTCGAGGCGCAGCGCGCGGATCTGGGCCTCGATCTCGTTCCACCGGTCCCGGCTCCCCGCGATGATCCGGCACTGGAAGCGCCGGCCCCGGTCCCGCAGCAGCGCGCAGGCGGAGACGAGGTCGTCGATCCCCTTTTTCTCCACGAGGCGCCCGACCGCAAGGACCAGGGGCGGGTCCGCGAGCCCGCAGGGCTCGAATCGGAAGCGCTCGAGGTCCGCCCCGTGGTAGATGTGCCGCAGCCGGGCCGTGCCGCCCGGGCCGGCGAGGGCCTCGAGCGCCGGGACGTTGTAGCCGTTGCAGGTGAGGACCAGACGGGCCGCCGCGACCTTGCGGCGCAGGAGGGAGGGTTTCGAGAGGGCGAGGTCGCGCGCGTGGGTGGCAAGGCTGAAGGGGAGCCCCGTCAGCCGGTGGACGAGCCAGGCGACCGAGCCGGGGAAGTGGACGAAGCCCGCGTGGAGGTGGCGGACGCCGTCGCGCCGCGCCAGGCGCGCGACCTCCCCCGCCTGGACGAAGCGCTCGAGGAGGTCCCGGTCGAAGGAGGCGAGGACGGAGGCGAGCGTGGCGAGGTAGCGCAGGGGATGGCGGAGGAGGAGCGGGAGGTGGGCGCGGAGGTAGGCGGCGGCCTCCGCGAGGAGCGGGAAGGGGAGGTAGGAGATCGGCGAGCGCACCCGCGAGAAGAGCCGGTGCCGCACAGGCTCCTGCGGCTCGTTCATCGAGTAGATGCGCAGCGGGAGGCCCTGGCGCTCGAGCTCCAGGATCTCGTTGAGGATGAAGGTCTCCGAGAGGCGCGGGAAGCACTTGAGGAGGTAGCCGATCGGCGCCCCGCCCCGGGCGAGGTCGGCCGACGCCCCCGCGCGCGGAGCCTCGCGCGGCTCCGCGTCCCCGGACCCGTTCCGGTTCACGCGGGGATCCGGGGGGGGTGGCTGGCGGAGCCGTTGCCGCCGGCGCCGTTGCCGCCGTTGCCTTCGGCGTGCACCGCGTGGGGGAGATCCGCGCGGAGGGGGCCCGTCGGGGCGAGCTCGACGGAGGCCGATCCGACGGTCTCCGGGTCCGGGGTCCGGCGCCGCGCGGGGGTGAGCGTGCGCTCCACGGTCACCTCCGCCTTGACCTTGATCTCCTCGAGGGTCCCGTTCGTCCCGTCGGCGATCCAGCGCTCGAGGAGGTCGTGGGCATCGGCGTCGCGCATCTGGCGGGGCGGGCGCTTCATCATCACGGCGGAGGCCTCGAGGAGCGGGCCGCCGACCCGCCGGTCCAGGGCGAGCTTCCCGCACCGGATGGCGTCGATCACGATCCCGGCGCTGTTGGGCGAGTCCTCCACGGAGAGGCGGAGCTCGAGGTTCATCGGGACCTCGCCGAACCCGCGCCACTCCAGGCGCAGGAAGCAGATCTTGTTGTCGTTCTGCCAGGGGACGTAGTCGGAGGGCCCGATGTGGATCTTGTCCGCGGGGAGGGGGACCTCGAGCTGGGACTGGACCGACTCCGTCTTCGAGATGCGCTTCGAGCGGAGGCGATGGCGCTCGAGCATGTTGAGGAAGTCGGTGTTCCCGCCCGTGTTCAGCTGGTAGGTCCGCTCGAGACTCACCCCGCGGTCGCGGAGCAGGCGCGCGAGCACCCGGTGGACGATCGTGGCGCCGAACTGGCTCTTGATGTCGTCGCCGATGATCGGGATGCAGCGGTCGCGGAAGCGGGCGGCCCAGGTCGCGTCGGAGGCGATGAACGAGGGGATGCAGTTCACCATCGCGACGCCGGCGTCGAGGCAGGCGGTCGCGAAGTGACGCACGGCCTGGTCGGATCCGACCGGCATGTAGCAGACGAGCACGTGCGCCCCGGTCTCGCGCAGGACGCGCGCGACGTCGCAGGGGGGGACGTCGGCGGCGCGGAAGGCGCGCTCCTCCGGATAGGCGGACATGTGCTCGGAGACCCCGTCGAGCACGGGCGCCATGTGGACGCGCACGCCGTAGTCCGGGAGGTCCTTCTCGAACACCGTCGTGCAGTTCGGCGGCGCGAACACGGCCTCCTGCAGGGGTCTGCCGACCTTCCGCCGATCGATGTCGAAGGCGGCGACCGGCCGGATATCCCCCACCCCGTAACCGCCCAGGTCGGCGTGCATCAGGCCGGCGGCGGAATCCGACGGCCGGTGGCGGTAGTACTCGATTCCTTGCAGCAGGGAGCTGGCGCAGTTTCCGACGCCAGCGATCGCCAAGCGAATCTCACCCACGACGGGACCTCCTTCCTCCCAGGATCTTCGGAAAGCCGTTCCGACCGCCCTCAGACTCCTGGATCACAACTTGATGAGACCTCACGCCCCGACCTCGTCGCTCGAGACGAGCCTGGACGGGGCCTGACTTGCCGCTTCGAAACCGGACCTATCGACGATCCCCGCCGCGCGGCATCGATCCGCGGAGGGTCGGGGGGAGGTCCGCCCACTCTCGAGAGTCCGGGAAGGCCGGACGAAGGAGAAGCGCCCATCGACCCCACCCTCGCGCACGCCGCGGTCGCTCGAGGAGAGGACGGGGAGCCGGACCTCGGGGCAGCCAGCGCGTCCCCGCGAGCGGCTCGGATCGAACCGCTCCTCCTCGAGGGACCTCGCGGGGAGCGGGCTCGCGAAGGGGGAGAACTCCATCCCGTCCTCGTCCCGCGCCTCGGCGCCGCCTCGGAGGCGCGATCTCCCCGCCGCAACAACGAAGAGTCGCCGTTCATCGGCGGCTCGCACAGGAAGCTCCTTCGGCTTCCCTCCCGCGCCCGCGGTGCGTTTCGGAGTCTGGAGCCTATTGGGGAACTTTGCAATAGTTTCTTGTCGTTCTTACGAACGCGGAATCGGAATCCTCGTAGGGGCGAGACCCGATCCCCAGATCGGGTGAACCCCCGAGCCGGCCAGGCGGGGGGCCTCCCCGACCCTCAGGGGCGGCGGCCTTCGGCGAGGTCGAGCCTCGTGGCCGCGGCCGCCGCGAGGGAGCGGTTCTCCTGCTCCAGGCGCTCGCCGTCCGAGGGCCGGCGGAACGACCGGAGGAGGTCCTCGACGATTACGAGCCCCTCCTGGAGCGCCAGCGCCCGGGCGGAGACCTCGGGACGGCGCGCGAGGAACCTGCGTCGGAAGGCGTCCGCCAGGCGTTCGAGCTCCGGAGCGGCGCCGGGATCCCGCAGCGGCCCACGGCGCAGGCGGCCGAGGAAGGTCGCCGCGTCGAAGGCGGCGTCCGCGAGGCACAGGCCGTCCCAGTCGACGAGGTAGAGCGCGGTCTCGTCCCCCACCATCTGCTTGTGGCGGAAGCAGCCGTGGGAGGGGACGAGCGCCTCCCTCGCGGGAGCGTTCCTTCCGAGTCGGGCGAGCATCGCCTCCGCTCCCCGCAGCGCGGTCGCGGGGAGCTTCCCCCGCAGCGCGTCGAGGTCGTTTCCGAGGGCGGCGAGCGCGGACCGGAAGGTGTGCGTGCGCGTCGGACGGACGCGGCAGCGTTGCAGCTCCGCCAGGGACTCGGCGGCGACGAGGAGGGCGCGTTCCACCCGTCCGAGGTCGACCCCCGGCGGGAGGGTGCGGCCCTTCTCCAGGTGCCCGATCCAGTCGCCGAGGTCCCGCTCGCCCGGGACCTCGCTCGTGAGGAGCATCCGCCGCACCGGGTCGTAGCCGAGGGGCTCGGGCATCCGGAGGAAGCGCGCGCAGCTCGTCGCCGACCACATCCCCTCGAGGTCGGCGTGGACCCTCGCGCCCCGGTCGTCGGCGAAGACCTTCGCGTAGACCGACCGGGGGTTCGTGCGGCCGCCGGAGAACGAGACCGTCGCCCGCAGCACCGCGCGCCGGCAGGGCTTGTACCGGACGAGCTCGCACCGGACCCCGTCCACCGTCGCGCCGAGCCGGGACTCGGGGAGGTGGGGGGCGAGGAGGCGGGCCCCCCGCCGGCCGGTGAGATCGGCCAGGGCCGGGAGGGCCGGATCGAGGGGGAAGAAGCGCAGGGCGAGCCGGAGGTCCTTGATGTGGGAGGCGGGCGAGGAGAAGGGGACGATCGAGGGGTGGCCGCGGAGCGAGCGGCAGCGCGCCTCCTCGACGCGCAGGAATCCCGCGGATTCCGGCGCGCTCCCGAACAGCACGTACTCGCGCTCCCCCTCCTCCTCCCGTTCGACCCGCACCCGGTACACGACCTCGAGCCTGCCGTTGCGGACGGCCGCGCGCGTGCGGCGCATCTTCGTCTTGCAGCCCGTCACGCGGATCGGCTCGCGCGTCGCGCGCCCGAGCTCGCGCTGGAAGACTTCCCGCATGTGGCCGGGGTCGAGGAGCCGACGGAAGAGCTCGCGCTCGGACGCGGAGGCGGTCGGCGGCAGCCCCTTCGAGGTCCCGGTCCGCGCGATCACGCGACGCCGCCTTCCCGGGCCCGATCGAGCGCCTCGCCGGCGGCCGCCGCGAGGCTGCGGATGCGCCGCGGCATCTCCTCGTCGCGGGTCGCGCGCCGGAAGGAGCGCAGCAGCCCCTCCGTCAGGACCAACCCCTCGTACAGGGCGAGCCGGCTCGGCGGGACCTCGGGCCGACGGGACAGGAACTCCCGGCGGAAACGCTCCGCCAGCCGCTCCATCTCCGGGGCGCCTCCCGGCTCCCGCAGGGGCTCCTGGCGCAGGCGCGTGAGGAAGGTCGCGGCGTCGAGGGCGGGGTCCGCCACGCACAGGCCGTCCCAGTCGATCACGGTGAGGGAGGTCTCATCCCCCACCGTCTGCTTGTGGCGGAAACCGCCGTGGGCCGGGAGGAGATCCTGGCGCGAGGGGGCGAGCCCCCCCAGCCGGTCGAGGAGCGCCTCGGCCGCGCGCACGAGCTCGGGATGGAGGCGCTGGGGCGGTCCGCGCAGCACCCGGCGTTCCTTCTCGAGGCACGCGAGTTCCCCGGCGAAGTCGCGCCGCTCCCGCGGGCGCAGGGGCGATCGCTGGAGCTCCTCGAGGGTCTCCGCCGCAACCGCCATGCAGCGCTCCACCCGGGCGAGGTCGACGCCCGCCGGGAGAGGCTCGCGGTTCTCCAGGCACTTGATCCAGTCGATCAGGTGGCGCGGACCCGCGGCCTCGCTCAGGAGGAGCATCCGGCGCCCCTCGTCGTAACCGAGGGGCTCGGGCATGCGCAGGCTCTGCGCCCCTCGCGCCGCCGACCACAGCGCGGTGAGCTCCTCGTGGAGGGCCCCCCCGCGGTCGTCGCAGAAGAGCTTGGCGTAGAAGGACCGCGAGCGGGCCTGCGCCCCGGAGAAGGAGGCCGTGAGGCGCAGGACGGCGCGATTGAAGGGCTTGTACTTGCGCAGGTCCCAGTCGAGCCCCTCGATCCTCGCCCCGGCGCGGCACTCGCGGAGGTAGGGGGAGAGGAGCAGGGCGCCGTCCGCGCCGGTGAGATCGGCCAGGGCCGGCAGGTCGGGATCGAGGGGGAAGAGCCGCAGCGCGAGCTCGAGCTCCTCGACGTAGGCGGCGGGCCGGACGAACGGGGCCATCGCGGGGTGGCCGCGCAGGGACCGGCTGCGCTGCTCCTCGGAGCGGAGGAAGCCCGGGTCCTCCGGAGCGGTGCCGAGGAGGACGAACTCCCGGGCGCTCCCCCCCCGGTGCTCGACGCCGACCTTGTAGACGACCTGGAGACGTCCCTCCTCGAACGTCGACCGGCGCCGGCGCAGCTTCGACTTGCACCCCGTGACCCGGATCGGCTCCTCCGTGAGCCGCAGAAGCTCGCGAGCGAAGACCTCCCGCATCCCCTCGGGATCGGTCAGGCGCTCGAAGAGGACCCGCCTCGCGCTCGGCGTCGCCAGCGGCAGGCCCGCCCCCCTCGAGGGCGCGGGGCCTTTCCCCCCCCGATCCGCGTCCGCCCCGCCTCTAGCCGCCGCGTCCCGAGGACCGGTCATGCAACTCGCCTTTGAAGATCTCGCCCACCTGGATGACCGAGCGCGCCTTCGGCTCGGGGAAGCCCGAGGGGAGGGCCTCCCCCTCCGCCTCGTTGAATTCGAACTTCCCCTCGCCGTCCGATTCGATCGCGAGCTCCCCGAGGAGGACGCCGTCGAGCCGGACCGGATGCACGCTGTCCGCCGGCGCGCCGGCGACCTTGATCTTGAACTCGCGCGTCACGACGCCGGCGAGCCTCTCGACGGTGTAGCCGACCTTGCCCGACAGCCGTCCGCCCGAGACCTGGGCCTCGAGCTGCGTCACCTTCTCGAGCTTCGCGAGGCGCAGCTCCGCGAGGGCGCCGATCTTGACCGTGGAGTCGACCCGCGGTTCGGGGAAACTCGCCGGAAACGCATTCCCGTCTCTCGCTGTCAGCTCGAGCTCCGCCTCCCCGTCGAGGTCGGTGACCACGCGGCCGACCTCCACCCCGTCCAGCGTGATCGCGTGGGTCACGCCCCGCGGGGCGTCTCGGACCTCGATCTTCAACTCCTTCGCGACCTGACCCTTCTCCCGGCTCACCTTGTAGCTCGCCCGGCTCCGCGGAGCTCCCCTGGCCCCGGCGCGTGCCTCGAGGTGCTCGAGCATCTCCTCTCCCCCCTCCACGGGCCCCTCCTTCTCGGGGCCGGAGGCTCCCTGCTCGCTTCCCGGGGCGCCGCCGCCGGAACAGGAAGGGAGGAGGAAGATCGTCACCCCCGCGAAGGCCGCCAGCGCCAGCCGGACCCGGCCAACGGACGGGGGATTCATGTGCCCTATCACTGCGCCTCCCGTCCCGCCTACCGAGACCCATTATCCGGCCTGCGAAGAACCGGTCAAGGGCGCCCGCGCCGGGGACGGTGCGGCGGGCTAGGGCCCGAGCTCCTCGCGCCAGAGCGCGAGGCCGTCGGCGAACGAGAACCCGAAGGCCCCGGCGAAGGCCTTCTCCTCCCCCTCGGCCCGGATCCCGCGGACGTAGCGCATCACCGCCTCCCTCCCACGCTGGCGGTAGAGCCAGTCGAGGAAGGAGAGACCCATCGCGTAGGCGAGGCGGATCCGCGCCGGCTCCTTGAGGTCGAGGAAGGAGCCCCGGAGCTGCTCCGGTTCGAGGAGCGCCTCGCGCGCGGCGCGCACCGCGCCGTCCGCCATCCTCGCGTCGCGCCCCTCGAGCCTCTGGGCGAGGCCCTCCCCCGCCCAGGTCGGGAGCCCGGGAGCCATCCGGTGGAGGAAGGCGTGGGTCACCTCGTGGCGCAGCACGGGCGGCAGGCTCTCGCGCTGCCGGAAGAGCGATCCGACCGGGACGCGGATGCGGCCGTCAAAGAGGCCGCCGACGTACTCCCCCGTCCCCGTCACCTCGCGGAAGGTCTGCCCGGCGTAGAGGACGACCTGCATCCTCTCGGTCGGGTACTCCCCCAGCTCGAGGGCGACGGACTCCCAGGCCTCGTCGAGCATCCCGGCGAGGATGCCCGCCCCCTTCACGAGGTCGGCTCGCTCGACGTCGTAGCGGAAGTCGAAGTGGATCGAGCCCTCGCGGGAGTAGCCCGCCTCGAGCTCGAGGTCGCGCTTCACCCGGTCGAGGGCCTCGCGCAGCCTCGGGCGCGTCGGCTCGAGGGCGAGCGCCTTCTCGAAGGCGGCGGCCGCCTCCTCCAGGCGCCCCTCCTCGTGGTGGAGGACGCCGAGGAGCTCGAACGCCGAGGCCTCGCGCGGGAACTTCGAGAGGGTCTCCTCGAGGATCCCCCGGGCCGCTTCCCCGCGGCCGGCGGCGCGCTCCGCGACCGCCAGGCTCACCCGGTAGGCGGGGTGGTCGGGATCGAGGTCGGCCGCGGAGCGGAAGGAGGCGACCGCCTTCTCGGCCTCCTTCGCCGCGAGGGCCTTCTCCCCCACCCGGAACCTCGCGACGGCGAGGTTCTTCCGGATCGTCGCGTCGTCCGGACGCAGCGCCCGCGCCTTCTCGAAGGCCTCGACGGCGGCTGCGTGATCCTCCTTCTTCAGGTGCTCGATCCCGCGGCGGTTCCACTCCAGGGCGTCCTCCTGGGAGGCGAGCGCGAGGAGGAGGTGGACGAGGATCACGGCCGTCCGATCCCTCGCCGGTCGGCGAGCGCCTCGGGGAACCGGCGGTAGCGGTGCTCGTAGCCGGCGGCCGCGGCGATCGCGCGGATCTCCGCGTACGCCCGCTCGTGCACCTCCGGCATCTTCCCGGCGTACCCGGGGTCGCAGAAGTAGACGCGGCAGCCGAGCGGCCGGCCTTCCCGCGCGAGGCACAGCCCCCCGCGGTGATAGGGGCAGCGCCCCGGCGCCTCGGGAGGAGGGGCGGCCGGATGGAGGGAGGCGGCGTAGTCGACCTCGAGGTCGGTCGCGAAGAGCTCGTGCCCCGCCTCCTCGAACCGGCAGCACAGGCCGCGGGTCCGGCAGACGGGGCCGAGAGCGGCGATCTCCCGGTCGAGACGGCCGTAGAGAGCGCGCAGCGCGTCGAACGCCTGCCGTTCCCCCTTGGAGACCGGCGCGATCACCGCTTCCCCCCGGGGCCGGGGCCGAGGAGGTCGCCGGAGGGATGCACGCCCCCGTCCCCCTTCGAGGTCTCGAAGTCGAGGGACTTCCGCCCCGCGATCTGCACCTCGATGTCGGCGATCAGCGCCGTCGGGGACTGGTAACGGATCTCCTTCTCCTTCGCCATCATCTTCTCGATGAAGTAGTGGACGTGCGGGGAGATCCGCCTCCCCTTGAGGGCGGAGGAGCGCAGGGACTCCTGGACCTGCTTGCGGACGACCTCCTCGTCGTCCGCTCCGGTGAAGGGGAGGGAGCCGACGATGAGGTGGTAGAGGGTGACGCCGAGGGAGTAGATGTCGCTGCGGACGTCGAGGGTGTCCTCCCCGCGGGCCTGCTCCGGGGAGAGGTAGGAGGCGGTGCCCGACGTCGAGGTGCGCCGGTCGAGCCCGGAGGGGGCGCCCGGCCGGCTCGCGAAGCCGAGGTCGATCAGCTTGATCCGGTTGCCCGGCGCGACGAGGACGTTGCCCGGCTTCACGTCCCGGTGGACGACCCCCTTCGAGCGGAGGTACTCGAGCGCCCGGGCGACCTGGAGCACGATGAAGAGGGCGTCCTCCTCCGGGAGCGGGCCCCGGCTCTCGAGCAGCTCGAGGGCGGTCGGCCCCGGCACCAGCTCGAGGGAGATGAAGTAGAGGTCCTGGGTCGGGGGCGCGCCGGCGAGCGCCGCCACGCGCGGGGTCGCCGCGCGGGCGCGCGCGACGCGGAAGGCCTTCACGATGTTCTCGTGCTGGAGGGTCTCGAGGAGGCGCGCCTCGCGGACGAACCGGTCCTTCGCGACGGCGTCGGGGACGAGGTGGGGATGGAGGATCTTGAGGGCGACGGCGCGCCCCCCCGCCTTCTCCTTCGCCCGGAAGACCTCGGAGGTCCCGCCCACCCCGATCCTCTCCTCGAGGCGGTAGCCCGGGATCTCGGGGAGCGCCCCGGCCCGGGTCCGCCGCAGGCGCGCGACCTCCTCCGGGGCGAACCACCCCTCCTCGACGAGGACCTCGTCGAGCGGGGAGGTTCCGGAGCGCAGCAGCGCGAGGCAGCGCTCCGCCTCCTCCCGGGCGAGCTGGCCGCGGTGGACGAGCGCGGCGAGGAACTCGACGTCCGCGGGTAGGGGAGCCACGGGCTTCGTAGACGGAAGCGGGCGGGGGAAGTTCCGCAGTGTAGGGCCCCGGCCCACCCTTTTCGACGAGCCCTTTTCGACGAGGAGGCGAACCGCCTGCGCGCCGCGCCGCCGGACCCCGAGCCTTCACCCCGGTCACCGCGCCGGGATAATCCCGCCCCGTGGCCGCCCATCGGAGCGCAGCGCTCGCGGGGCTTCTCGCCTCCCTCGCGGCGATCGGGGGAAGGGGGAGCGGAGAGGAGCTCCCTCCCGGCGTCGCCGCGCGCCTCGGCCCGCACGCCCTCACGTTCGAGAGGTTCCACGCCTACCTCGCCGGGCGCTTCGAGGGGACGGAGGAAGGGGAGGCCGCGCAGCGGCAGGCGACGCGCTGCCGGATCGTCGAGGCGGAGGCGCGCGCCCGGGGAATCGCCGTGCCCGCGGAGGCGATCCGCGCGCGCCGCGCGGAGCTGGACGCCCAGCTCCGCGCCGCCGGGCAGGAGGGGGTCGAGGCGAACCTCCGCACGAACGGGATCGGGTCCGCGGAGTTCGACGGGCTCCTGCGCCTCGCCCTCCTCCACGAGGCGGTCGTCCGGTCCGAGACAGGGATCGGCGAGAAGGAGCCCGTTTCGCAGGAGGCGCTCGAGAAGTGGCTCGAGGAGCGGCTCGCGAAGGCGCCGCCGGCCGGGAGCCCCTCCTCCGAGGAGTTCGGGCGCAGCCTCCGCCATCTCCTCGGTCCCGCGCGCGTGAGGGAGCTCCTCCTCGAGGCGCTCACCTGGCAGCTCGTCGAGGAGCGCGCCCGCGCGACGGGGATCTCGCCGCGCCCGCAGGACTTCGACGCGGAGATCGAGCGGCGCCGGTCCCGGGTCGCGGAGGACCCGAAGTACATGGGCGCGTCCCTCGAGGACATCCTCCGGGCGACGGGGCGCTCGGTCGAGGCGCTCCGGCGCGATCCGCGCACCCGGACGGCGGTGCTCCTCGACCTCCTCGTCGAGAGGACCTTCCCTCCCGAGCGCCTCGCCGAGCAGTTCGAGCGCGAGCGGGCGCGGCTCGACGCGGCCCACGGCGAAGGGCGGCGGGCCTCGATCCTCTTCCTCCGCGCGGCCGCCTCCCCGACCCCGCAGGTTCCCCGCACCTTCGAGGGGGCCGAGGCGGAGCTGCGCGCGCTCGCCGGGCGCTGCGCCGACCTCGCCGCGTTCGCCGAGGCGGCGCGGACGCGCTCGGAGGACGAGGCTTCCAAGACCTCTGGAGGGGACCTCGGGGTCCTCCATCGCGGCGACGCCCACCTCGACCCCATGCTCCTCGAGGCGGCCTTCCGCGCCGCCGTCGGCAAGACCGAGGGGCCGGTGCGCCTGAAGGACGGGGCGGCCCTCCTCTTCGTGCGCGAGAAGGTCGCTCCCGCGGGGGAGGCGGCCCTCCTCGAGCGCCTGCGCGCCGAGCTGCGCACGCGCATCTACCGCGAGATCGTGCCCCCGGGTTCCCCCGCGACCTACCTCGACTGACATGCAAATCGGCCGCGTCATCGGTTCCGTCGTCGCGACCCACAAGGAGGAGAAGATGGGGGGGCTCAAGCTCCTCCTCGTCCAGCTCCACGACCTCCGCGGGAAGCCCCTCGACGCCTACACGGTCGCCGTCGACTCGGTCGGAGCCGGCCTCCGCGAGATGGTCCTGGTCGCGGCCGGCTCCTCGGCCCGCCAGACCAAGACCACCGAGGGGAAGCCGACCGACGCGACGATCATGGCGATCGTCGATTCCTGGGACGTCGAGGGGGAGGTCGTCTGGGACAGGGAGCGGGAGTGATCCTCGCGCGCGTCCTCGGGAGGGTCGTCGCCGTCGCCCGGGCCGAGGGGCTCGAGGGGGCGAAGTTCCTCCTCCTCCAGCCCCTCGGAGAGACCCTCGACCCCTTCGGCGCTCCCCTCGTCGCCTGCGACGTCGTCCAGTCGGGGATCGGAGACCTCGTCCACTTCGTCGACGGGCGGGAGGCGGCCCTCGCGCTCCCGGAGCGGTTCGTCCCGGTCGACGCGACGATCGTCGGCCACGTCGAGCAGGTCGACGTCCCGTCTCCCCGTCCGAGGTCGCGGCCGTGATCCTCGCCGAGGTGATCGGGACCGTCGTCGCGCCCGTCCACCACCCCTCCTACGCCGACCAGAAGCTCCTCCTCCTCCGACCCCTCCGTCCCGACGGGGCGCCGAGGGGTCGCGCCCTCGTCGCGATCGACCGGGCGCAGGCGGGCGTAGGCGACCGCGTCCTCGCGGTCGACGAGGGCTCCAGCGTCCGAGACCTCCTGGGCGAGGCGAACGCGCCCGTGAAGACCGCGGTCGTCGGCGTCGTCGACTTCGTCGAGGTCGACCGCCGGATCGTCTACGACGCGACCGCCCGGTGAGCGCCCCTCCCTTCGACCCGCGCGAGCTCCTCCCTCCCCCGCCGGGCGCGCGGGCGACCCACCCTTCCCCTTCGACCGAGGAGGACCGGCTTCGACGGGAGATCGCCGCCGTCTGCGCGAGGATGTGGGCGAAGGGGCTGATCACCTCCGCCGACGGCAATGTGAGCGCCCGCCTCCCCGACGGCGACCTCCTCGTCACTCCGACCGGCCCGGGGAAGGACTCCCTCGACCCTGCCCGGATCCTGCGCCTCGCGCCCGACGGCACGCCTCGCGGAACGGGCCGCCCCTCGACGGAGCTTGCCCTCCACCTCTGCGCCTACCGGGAGCGCCCCGACGTCCGCGCCGTCGTCCACGCCCATCCCCCGACCGCCGTCGCGTTCACCCTCGCCGGCCTCTCCCTCGCCCTCTGCACGATCCCGGAGGTCGTCGTGACCCTCGGGACGATCCCGACCGCTTCCTACGGGACGCCCGGGACGGACGAGCTTCCCGAGTCCATCCGCGAACTGGTCCGCTGTTCCGACGCGATCCTCCTCGAACGGCACGGGTCGATCACGCTCGGCGCCTCTCTCGCCCAGGCCCTGACGCGCCTCGAGGTGATCGAGCACACGGCGCGGATCACCTGGACGGCCCGCACCCTCGGCCAGGTGAAGGAGCTCGCCCCCGAGCAGGTCTCGAAGCTCCTCGAGGTCCGGCGGGAGCTCGGGATCGGGGGAATGAACACGATCTGCACGAACTGCGGCGCCCGCCCCGTCTGCCCCCACCCGGACGGGGTCCCCTACCCGCTCGCCCGCTGAAGGCGCTCTCCCCGGCCCTCCTCCTCGCCGCGGCCTCGGCGGCCTTCCCTCAGGAACCGCCGATCGCTCCCGCGACCGCCCCCGCCCCTTCCTTCGTCCCCTTCCGGCGCGCCGCGGTCGAGGGGTATCCGCGGTGGCCGAGCGTCGTCGCGGGCGGGACGCTGGAGCTCTGCATCTCCTCCACCGTCCCCAGACTGGATCTCGAGGTCTTCCGTATCGGAGGGAGGGGATCCTCGATGGCGCCGGCGCGGGAGGTCCGGGGAAGGGAACAGCCGGTCCCGGCCCGGGCATTCGAGTCCGGTTGCGGCTGGGAGGCCTCCGCCTCCCTCCGAGTCCCGGAGGCCTGGCCCTCGGGCGCCTACGTGGCCCGGCTCCGGCCGAGGGGAGAGGCCCCGTCCCGCGACATCCCCTTCTGCGTGCGCGCGGCGAGCCCCGGCGCCGCCTCCCGGATCCTCACCCTCGTCCCGGACTGCACGACGCAGGCCTACAACGCCTGGGGCGGCGCGAGCCTCTACGTCAGCGCCTACGGCCCCGCGAATCCGATCGTCTCCTTCCTCCGGCCGATCGATCTGGGCGGACCCGGGGCGCGCCAGTGGCCCCGGAACTTCCTCGACTGGCTCGCCGGAGAGGGGATCGCCCTCGAGCTCGCGAGCGACGCGGACCTCCACCGCGATCCATCCCTCCTCGACCCCTACGACCTCCTCCTCCTCTTCGGCCACCACGAGTACTGGTCGCGGCGGATGCGCGACGCCCTCGACGCGTTCGTCGGGAACGGCGGGCGCGTCCTCCTCCTCGCCGGGAACACCCTCTACATGCAGGTCCGGTTCGAGGCGGACGGCACCTCGATCCGCTGCCACAAGCGTGCGAGCGAGGACCCCTGGTTCCCCCGGGAGGAGCCGGACCTCCGCCGCCTCGTCACCACAGCGTGGGACGTCCCCCGTGTCCTCGACCCACCCGAACGCTCGACCGGACTCGCCTACCGCAACGCGGGGTGGACCTCGCCGGTCGTCGACGGCCCCATGCCGGGTCCGCTCGGCGGCCTCTTCCCGACGTTTCCCGCCGGGGAGGGCTTCGGCGGCTACCGCGTCCTCGAGCCGAGGCACCCCGCCTTCGAGGGTCTGGCCCGGCGCTCCGGCGACCTCCTCGGCCGGGTGGAGCGGCTCGTGGAGGGCCGCCGCTTCGCGATCGTCTCGGCCTCCGGGGAGGTCGACGGAGCCAATCTCGAGTGGGTCGCCGGCAGGGCGGTCGCCTCCGGCTCGCCCCGGAACCTCCTCTCCCTCGCGATCGCGCCGGCGATGCTCGGCTTCGTCGCGCTCGCCACGTTCGACGACGTCGGGACCGTCGCGAACGCCGGGAGCGCGGCGTGGCCTCGGTATCCCTTCGGGCTCGTCGAGGGGAGGACGCTCGACGACATCGCGCGCGTCTCTCGCAACCTCCTCGACTGGCTCTCGCGACCGCGGCGAAGCCTTGTGCGCAACGGCGGCTTCGAACGCTGGGAGGGAGGGAAGCCCGTCGGGTTCGAGGTGGAAGGAACCGTTCGCCCGTGCCCGGAGCCGGGGCTCGCCGGTCGCACCGCCCTCGAGGTGCCGACCGGCGAAGGCGCCCGGCTCGTCCAGGGGATCGAGGCGGTCGCGGGCCCGAGGCTCTACCTCGGATTCACAGGCTCGGCCACCGCCCCCGGCGCCGAGGTGAGCGTCCGGGAGTCGGGGAGCGGGAGGACCCTCGTCTCCTCCCCCATCCCGGTGGAGAAGGACTCCTGCCGGTGGGCCTTCGGCGATGTCTCTCCGGCGGAGGGTTCCCTCTCCCTCGAGGTGTCGGTCCCCGGAGGGGTCCGCGTGACCCTGGACCGCCTCGAACTCCTCGACTCGAGCGGACGCTCCCGGGAGGCAGTCGGAGGCGTGCGCAGGGGGTCGGGCCCCAGAGTCGAGGTCGGCGGAGTCGTCGAAGGCGGGAACGTCTACCTGTTGAGCGGGGAGGCCTGGGTGGAGCGCGGATCCGCGGAGGTTCGGGCCGAGGCCGCCGAAGGGTGGACGCTCATCGGCACGACCCGCATCGATGCGCGCGACCCGACCTGGTTTCAGGTCCTCGCCGAGAACCGCCGCCCCGGCTCGAGCGTTCCGGTCCGCTTCATCCTCGAGGCCGCGGAGGGTCTCGTCCACGCGCGCGACCTGGCACTCCTGCCGCTGCGGGTGGCCTCCCCCCCGTCCCCGCCGCTCGTCGAGAACCCCGCGGGATCGGGCCCGGACCCGTGGCGAACGGTCGGCGCCGGGTCCGTCGAACGCGACCCCACGGATCCCCGCGCGTTCCGGATCGACGCGGCGAGGGCCGAGACGGCCGTCGAGCAGACCCTCCGTCCACTCGCCCCGGGTCGCTTCCTGCTCTCGGCCTGGCTGCGCGGGAAGGGGACGACCGCCACCGTCGCCCTCGGCCCGCCCGGGCCCGACACGCCCCTCCTCCGGGCCGAAGTCGAGGCGACCGGCGAGTGGCGGGCCGTCCAGCGCGAGGTCGAGATCGGAGCCGCGGCCGGCGCTCGGGAGCTCCGGCTCTCGATCCAGGTGGAGTCCGGAGGCGACCTCTCCGTCCGCTCCGTGCGCCTGCGGCCGATCGAGGAAGTCCTCGGGGAGGACCTCTTCGGCAACGGCGACTTCGAGATGCTCCCCTCTCCGCAGGAGGCGGCCTCCGGCGCCGACTGGACTCGCACGCCTCCGAACTGGGTCGCCCTTCCCCGCGAGGCCCTCTCCCTCGACGCCTCGGTCTTCTCCCGCGGACGCCGCTCGCTGCGGCTCCTCGCGGAGCGGGGCGAAGCGAGGGGCTACGCGCGCGTCGCCGACCCGATCCGCACGACGCTCCCTCTCCGGCTGCGGGCGAAGGTCCGCTGCACGGACGCCGGGGCTCTCCGCCTGCGGTGGCTCGCGGGGCGATTCTCGGAGACGCCCGGCCACGAGCTCGGCGCCTTCTTGAACGCGCGCGCCGGGGAGTGGGAGACGGTCGATCTCTCCCTCGCTCCCGGACCGCTCGGCGCCGAGGAGGCCCTCGAGGGCTGGATCGTCCTCGATCTGTCCCGAGGTGCCGCCTGGCTCGACGAAGTGACCGTCGAGGAGGATCCGTAGCGCGCCGAGGCTCGGGGCCGGGAGCCGCCTTCCCCGCGCTACTCCCGGCCCTCCGGTCGCTCGCCGCGGGATCGGTCGCGCCTCGAGAGTCGCCCCTCCCGTTCGAGGAGCTGGCGGAGCAGGTACTCGATCTGGCCGTTCACGCTCCGGAACTCCTCGGCGGCCCACCTCTGCAGGCCCTCGTAGATCTTCGGGTCGAGCCTCAGGAGGAACGGCTTTCGCTCGGCCACTGGGGCTTCGGGGCGCGGCCGCTCCGGCCTCCCTCAGGAGTAGAGGGTCCCCGCGTTCACGACCGGGTGGGCCGGGCGGTCGCCGCAGAGCACGACGAGGAGGTTCGAGACCATCGCCGCCTTGCGCTCCTCGTCGAGGTCGATCACCTTCTTTTTCGAGAGGAGGTCGAGGGCCATCTCGACCATCCCCACGGCGCCCTCGACGATCTTCTGGCGCGCCGCGACGATCGCGCTCGCCTGCTGGCGGCGGAGCATCTCGCTCGCGATCTCGGGCGCGTACGCCAGGTGGCTGATCCGGGCTTCCTGGATCTCGACGCCGGCCTCCGCGAGGCGCCCCTGGACCTCCTTCTTCAGCTCCTCCGCGATCTCGGCGGTGTGGCTGCGCAGCGAGTGCTCCCCCTCGACGTAGGAGTCGTAGGCGTAGCGCGTCGAGAGGTTGCGGAGCGCCGCCTCGCTCTGGACGCGGACGAACTGCACGTAGTCGTCGACCTGGAAGAGGGCCTCGGCCGTGTCGACCACCCTCCAGACGACGATCGTCGCGATCTCGATCGGGTTGCCGACGTGGTCGTTCACCTTGAGCTTCTCGCTCTCGAAGTTGCGCACGCGCAGCGACACGGCCCGCCGGAGGTAGAGGGGATTCGCGAACCGCAGCCCCGGCGCGCGGACCGTCCCCCGGTAGTCCCCGAAGAGCTGGAGGACGCGCGCCTGGTTCGGGTTCACGACGAAGAACCCGCGGAAGGAGAGGAGCGTCCCGAGCATCGCGAGGCAGATCGCGATCAGGAGGACGACGGAGCCCCCGCCCCCCTCGAGCGCCTGGACCTCCCGGACGAAGGCCCAGACCTCCAGGCCGAGGAGCGCGAAGGGGACGAGGAGGAGGGCAAGCCCGTTCGGGGCCCGGCGTTCGGTCTCTCGGATCATGGTCGGCCTCGGGGTGCTAGTAGACTGATATCACTCCGATATACGGCCGTCCAGGGGGAAGATTCCGGAAGCGCCCCCCCCGGGGGGAGGCGGCCCTAGATCCGCCAGCCCGCGTCGCTCTTCGCGCGGGCCTCGATCTCCGCCCGGCGCTTCTCGGTCCCCTTGCGACCCAGCAGCGCCCGCGTCGCGTCCTTCGACGACTCGACGCCGGGCTGGTTGAAGGGATCGACCCCGAGGTAGCGGCACAGGAGGACGACGGAGACCTCCATGAAGTGGACGTACTCCCCGATCGCCTCCGGCGAGACCTCCGGGAAGGTGATCCGGCAGGTCGGGCGCCGCGCCTCGATCAGCGCGAACTCCGCCCCCGCCCGCTCCGCCTCGAAGAGGCGCGCGAAGGTCTTCCCTCCCAGGTACTCCGCCTCGGCGAGGTCGGACCAGCGCGCCGGGATCGGGAGGTCGCGCGGGAAGCGCTCGACCTGGATCACGGTGAAGGCCTTGTCGTTCGGCCCCTCGACGTAGAGCTGCTGCTGGCTGTGCTGGTCCGTGACGCCGATCGAGACGACCGGCGTCGCCCCGGCGAACCCGCCCGCGGCGGGCTTGCCGACCGACTCGCCGATCAGCTGGCGCGTCCACTCGCCGAGGTCTCGCAGGCGCTCGGAGTAGAGGTAGGAGACGAAGATCGTCTTCCGCCGCGCGGTGAGGAGGAGGAAGTGGAGGGTCGCGTGGAGGAGGGCCGCGTTCCCCGCGAGGTCCTCCGCGCGGCATCGCGCGTCCATCGCGCTCGCTCCGCGCAGGCACGCCCGCACGTCGATCCCCGTCGCCGCCGCCGAGAGGAGCCCGACGGGGGAGAAGACGCTGAACCGGCCCCCGACCCCCGGCGGAACGGGGAGGGTCGCGTACCCCTCGCGCTTCGCGATCTCCCGCAGCGGCCCCGACTCGGGGTCGGTCGTGACGAGGAGGTGCTCGCCGTAGCGGGGACCGACCTTCTTCTCGAGGAGGTCGCGCACGAGGAGGAACTGGGCGAGGGTCTCGGCGGTCCCGCCCGACTTCGAGACGACGTTGTAGAAGGTCTCGCCCGGGTCGCAGAGGTCGAGGATCTCCCCCACGTGGACGGGATCGACGTTGTCGAGGACGAAGAGGCGGGGGTGCCCGGGCGGAGGGGCGAGGTTCCAGTGCGGCCCGCGCAGCGCCGTGTGGAGCATCCGGTTCCCGAGGGCGGATCCGCCGATCCCGAGGAGGACGAAGTTGCGGAAACGCCCGCGAACCCTCTCCGCGACGTCGAGGACCTCGGCGACGGAGCGTTCCTGGTACGGGAGATCGAGGTAGGGGTGGAGACCGCCCCGCCGCTCCTCGGCGAGCCGGTCGAGCTCCGCGAGGGCGCGCTTCTCGAAGGCCGAGACTTCCTTGGGCATCAGCCCCTCCTCCCCCACCCGGGAGGCGGAGAAGCCGCTGAAGTCGAAGCGAAGGCGCGCGTCCACGCGGGGCGATGTCGGTGCCGGGATGGTCCGGAGCGCGCAGGCCCCGGTCAACGATCGACGAGCCCGCTACTCGTCCCGGCTCCGGCCGGCGCCGCCGAACCGGAGGATGAGGTAGATGAGCTGGAGAATCGATCCCACGGCCGCGGCCACGTACGTGAGCGCCGCCGCGTTCAGGACCTCCCGCACGCCGGCCTCCTCCTCGCGCGTCACGATCCCCTTCTGTGAGAGGAGGGCGACCGCCCGCCGGGAGGCGTCGAACTCGACAGGAAGCGTGATCAGGGTGAAGGCGACGACGAGGGAGTAGAGGCCGATCCCGGCCCAGACGAGCGCCTGGGTCGCGCCGGGGAACTTCACCCAACTCGCGATCGCGGGTCCGAGGAAGGCGCCGAGCAGGATCACGAGGATCGAGAACTGCGAGCCGAAGCCGGCGAGGGGGACCCACGCCGAGCGGACCTGGAGCGGGAGGTAGGCCGCCGCGTGCTGGAGAGAGTGCCCCGCCTCGTGGGCGGCGACGCCGACCGCGGCAATCGAGCGGCTATCGTGGACCGGCTCCGAGAGTCGCAGGGTCCGGGTGCGCGGGTCGTAGTGATCGGTGAGATGGCCGTGGATCGGCTCGACCTTCACCCCCTCGAGTCCGCTCGAGCGCACGATCGCCCAGGCGACGTCGGCGCCGGAGATCGGGCGGCGCAGCGTGACCTCGGAGTACTTGTGGAAGGCGCGCTTCACCCTCGCCTGCGCCCAGAATGCGAGGAGGAGGGCGGGGATCGCGAAGAGGAGCTGGTACGGATGGAAGAACATGGTGCGGGCCGACCTCCAGAAGGGCCTTCGGATCGCTGCGCCCGGCGGCGCGGGTCTCCTTCTAGCGCCCCGGGAGCGGAAATAAAGGAATACCGGCTAGACGATCGCCCGGACGACGAAGGCGATGATCCGATCCCGGTCGCGCGCGAGGAGTTCGCGGAACCGCACGCCCATCCGGCAGGAGCCCGCCTCCCCCGGGACCGCCTCGACCCAGACGAGCCGGCCGACCCCGCGGATCGCCTCGCTCTCGTCCTCCGGGAGGGAGAACTGAAAGGCGAGCGCGGAGCGCCCCTGGACGGCCCGGGCGAGGACCTCCTCCTCCGGGAAGCGGGCGTGGATCAGGAGCCCCCCCGCCGAGAGGTTCTCCGTCACCCCTTCACGGGTGGGGCCGGAGGCCTGGCCGTCCTCGAGGAGGCGGAAGGAGACAGGAACCCGGGCGCTCACCCGGACGAACTCCCGGGCGTCGAAGGGGAAGGCGCCTTCCATGGGAGGGACCCCCCCCTATCGGAACGCGCGGGGGAGAGCCTTCAGGAGAGGCCCGTGACCTCGCCGTCCGGCCCGACGTCGATGCGGCGGAAGGCGGGATCCGAGCCGAGGCCGGGCATCGTGAGGATCTCCCCGGCGAAGGCGGTGACGTAGCCCGCCCCGACGAACGGGCGGACCCCGACGACCGGGAAGTCGAACCCCTCCGGCCTCCCCTTGAGGTTCGGGTCGTGGGAGAGGGACCACTGGGTCTTCGCGATGCAGACCGGGAGCCGCCCCCACCCCCTCGCCTCGTAGCGGGCGAGGGTCTCCTCGACCCCGGCCCCGAAGACGACGCGCCCGGCGCCGTAGACGCGGCGCGCGAGGAGGACGATCTTCTCCCGGAGCGGGAGGTCGAGGGGATAGAGGTGGCGGAACCCCGGCGGGGCCTCGGCGGCGCGCACGACCGCCTCGGCGAGGGCGCGCCCCCCCTCCGAGCCCCGCGAGAAGACCTCGGAGATCTCCGCCGCCGCGGCCCCCGCCGCGAGCGCGCGGGCCCGGACGATCGCGATCTCCTCCTCCGTGTCGGTCGGGAAGCGGTTGATCGCGACGACGACGGGGAGGCCGTGGAGGCGGACGTTCTCGATCTGCTTCTCGAGGTTGCAGCACCCCGCCTCGACGGCGGCGGGGTCGGGGAGCGCGAGGGAGGGGTCGAGCGGGCGGCCGGCGACGACGCGGATCTTCCCCGCGTGGACCTTGAGCGCGCGGACCGTCGCGACGAGGAGCGCCGCGTCGGGCCGGAACCCCCCCGCGCGGCACTTCAGGTTGAAGCACTTCTCCGCCCCCATGTCCGCGCCGAAGCCCGCCTCCGTGACGACGAACTCGGCGCAGCGCAGCGCGAGCCGGTCGGCGAGGACGGAGGAGTTCCCCGTCCCGACGTTCGCGAACGGCCCCGCGTGGACCAGGGCGAGGGTCCCCTCGCTCGTCTGCACCGCCGTGGGGCGGATCGCGTCCTTGAGGAGCGCGGCCATGGCGCCGGCCGCCTTCAGGTCCTCCGCGGTGACCGGCGCCCCGGCGGGGGTCTCCGCGACGACCAGGCGACCGAGCCGGGCGCGCAGGTCGGCTCGGGAACTCGTCTGGGCGAGGACCCCCATCGTCTCCGAGGCCGCCGTCGCCTCGAAGCCGGTCTCGCGGACGACCCCGCCGATCCCGAGGCCGATCCGGACGCGGCGCAGCGCCCGATCGTTCACGTCGAGGCACCGGCGCCAGAGGATCGCCTCCGGATCGATCCCGAGCGGATTGCCGTGGAAGAGGGAGGCGTCGATCGCCGCCGCGAGGAGGTTCGTCGCAGCCGCGACGGCGTGGGCGTCCCCCGTGGCGTGGAGGTTCAGCTCCTCCGCCGGGAAGAGCCGCGCGCGGCCTCCGCCGGCCCCCCCTCCCTTGAGGCCCAACGCGACGCCCGTCGAGGGCTGCCGCACGGTCGGGATCGCCCGGCGCCCGAGGGCGCAGAGCGCCATCGCGAGCCCGATCGTGTGGACCGTCTTCCCCTCGCCGAAGGGGGTGGGGGTGATCGAGGTGACGACGACGTACTTCCCCGGCGGCCGCTCCGCGACGCGCTCGAGGGTCTCGAGGGAGACCTTCGCCATCCGGCCGCCGTGGAACTCGAGCTCGTCCCCCCGCAGGCCGAATCGGGCGGCGACCTCGGCGAGGGAGGAGGGGCCCGGCTTCCGGTAGGGAGGGGGCAAGGGATCGGTGGAATAGTGGCGCGGGCCACGCCTCCGCAAGGGCGCGCCTTGAGGGAGGCCGGGGACCTACCTATAAGCGCTCCTTCCATGGCGGCGCACGGGGAACCGCTCGTCCGGATCGGCGCGTTCGCACGCCTCGCGGGAACGAACCTCCGGACGCTCCGCTACTACGAGGAGCTCGGGCTCCTGCGCTGCGCGAAGCGCAGCCGGGGAGGGTTCCGGTACTACGCGGAGGCCGAGCTGCGGCGGCTCGAGACGGTCCGCCGGCTCCAGGGGATGGGCCTCGCGCTCTCCAAGATCCGGGAGATCCTCGACCTCCCGAAGCGCGGGGCGCGGGACCGCTCGGGGATGCTCCGGCGGGCCTCGAAGTCCCTCGAGATGCAGCGGAAGCTCCTCGGCGAGCAGATGGCGCGCATCGGCGGGCAGCTGAGGGACATCGAGTCGGCCCTGAAGCACGTGGCCACGTGCGGCTCGTGCCCGCTCCTCCCTCCCCTCGGCGACCCGTACTGCGACCCCTGCCGCCTGAACGGGAAGGCGCTCCCCGGCCCGTTCCGCGCCCTCCTCGACTAGTGTAGTGTAACAGATATATATTGACAATAGCCCTCGCCCTTCATAGAGTGCCGGCATGTTCACTCCGGCACCCCCCATCTCCCTCGGCGAGGACCAG
>JAKEFM010000230.1 GCA_022616055.1 Planctomycetota bacterium | reverse complement strand
GCCGGGTTCGGGTCGCAGGCGTCGGTCGCCGTCGGGGTGGCGAAGGAGGGCGTCGCCGGGCACACGATCTTCGTGGGCCCGGGCAGCGCCGAGATCGCCGGCGCCGCGACGTCCTCGACCACGAACGGAGAAGAGCAGGTGCTCACGCATCCGGCGAAGGTCGTGACCGTGAGGGTGAGCGTGTAGGAGCCAGAGCAAGTGCTCCCCGCGTCGACGGTCACCGAGGAGCCGGCATTCGATCCGAAGATCGTTCCGTCCCCCGTGATGGACCAGAGGTAGGACGCCATCCCTCCCGGTCCGGAGTAGACGTTCTGCGAGTTCGGGCAGACGGGGGAAGGCCCGGTGATGGAGCACCCTCCGACGAGATTCACCGTGACCGGATAGGTACAGGTGCTGGTGAAGCCGCTGGCCGTGATCGCGACCTGAACCTCGTAGCCGCCCGTCCCGCCGGAGCTCACCGACACGAAGGAGCCCGTGGCGCTACCGACGATCGTCGCGCCGGAGGTGTTGTTGATCAGGCTCCAGAGGTACGTCGGGGTCGTCGCGTCGGTGGTCGCCGTGTAGACGTTCGTCGAACCGGCGCAGACCGACCCGGGGCCGCCGATCGAGCAAGTCGGGGGCGGAACGACCGCGCCGGCCGACATGGAGCGGTCCTGGTTCCCCAGATTGCCGAGGTCGTTGTTGCAGGGAGGAGGGGCGCTCCACCCGATGATCCGCATGTGGTACGGGGATCCGCTGATGCCGCCGGCCGAGCGGGGGACGCCGCCCCCGTCGAAACCCCAGTCCGCGCGGCTCGCGATGTGCCCTCCCCAGGCGAGCACCGCAGTCGCGCTCGCCACGGGAACCGTGAACGTGACGGCGATCCGCGTCTCCGACTGGGAGGCCGTCAGGTCTCCCTCGGTCACGTACGCGATGCCGGTGATGGTCCCGCCGAAGAGCGTCATGACGCGCTCCCCGGCAGGAAGGGCGTTGAAGCTGGTCGTCGGCTGGCCCGGAACCGGGGAGTTGAGCGAATTCGGAGCCGGGATGGCGATGGTGGTCGTCGTCCCGCTCGAGGGGGTGACGCCGAGGAGGGGATTCACCGTCTCCTGGGTCGTGTGAGTCGCGTAGGTGTGCGGCTGCAGACGGTCGTAGTGCGTCAGGTAGTCGATCGCGTGCCTGCCGCTGTGCTTGATGTCGTAGCCGAGGGTGATCGTGATGGGGCACCCCGTCGGCAGGTCTTCCATGACCGCGCGATAGGCGGCGGACTGGCCTTCGACGTAGTGCGATTGCTGGGCTCCGAGGTTTCCGTTCTGGAAATCCACCGGACTGACGACGCCCGAGGAGGAGCCGTTGCGGGCCTGGTCGAGGTTCGCCTGAGCGTTGTCCCAAAACGTCGTCTGGGCATGGAGGCCGCTGGTCTCGCCGTCGGCGGTCGCGAGGAGCAGCTCTCCGACGCAGTCGTCCTCGCAGACCGTCCACGTCGTGACGAAGCCGCCGCCCGGGCCGGCGACGACGTCCCAGGGGTCGTGTTGCGCGCCGCTCGGGGGGTCGCCGTCCGCGTGGACGACCTGCACGGTGACGGTCTCGCCGGCCCAGAACCCGGCGCCGGTGAGGGTCGCCGTCGCGCCCGGCGGGTAGTCGAGCTGGTCGCTCGTGAGGGTCGCGCTCCCCTGCGCCCTCGCCATTCCGACGAGGACGAGCGCGGAGAAGAGGGCGACGCCGAGGCGAGCCCACCGCGTGGAACCACTCTTCCTGGACGATCGCATCATCTTCTCTCTCCTTACCTGGGGAATCTCTCGGGAGATGGCGATGGCGCAGGGGCACGGGCGGAGCGTCCGGGAACGAGGGACGGCCCGCCGTGGCCTGCGATTCGGGTCGATCGGGAAGAAGGAGGGAGGGCAGGGACTCCAAGACGGCCAGCGGCAGCCAAACGGTGACCGCCGGACCGGGGGATCCCTCCTCCAGGCATTCCTTCGGGCTCTTTCCTTGCTCGGCTCCTCCGGATGGACCGAGGATCTTCGACCCCACGGACCCTCCAGACGCTGAGCCGCGGGTTCGAGGGCACAACTCGTGCCGACAGCCTTTCCTCGGCGGGCCGAGGATCTAAGCCACGGATCCTTCTCGGAATGCAGGAATCGCCCCGTGGATCTCCGGCGCGGAACGGGAGGGCGGAAGTGTCAAACTCCCTTCCTTGCTGAAAGGCACTTTTCCAGAGCCTCGAAGTCGGTCCCCGGATCCGGCATCGATGCGAGAGTCTCGGAGCGAGGGGTTCGGGGATTCCGATGCCGGCTGCCGGAATCTCGGGCAGGCCGCGGTCACCCTCGCGGGTCCCGGGCGTCGCGAGCGGGAGCTTCAGGAGCGGCGGACGGGGATGGATGAGGGTCGGGTCGGCCTTCGGGGCGCGCCCGGGAGCCTGGGTCGGGGCCCGCGCAGGAACAGGAGGGGGTCAGGCGCTCCCGTTCGAGCCGTTCGTCCCGTTCGTCTCCGGGCGCTCCCGCCGCTCGATCCCGAGGGCCCGGATCTTGGACCGCAGGGTGGGACGGCTGATGCCGAGGAGCCTCGCGGACCGCGCGAGGTTGTCGCACGTCCGGCGCAGGGCCTCGACGATCGCGTGCCTCTCGACGAGGTCGACCATGCTCCCGTGGGCGGACCCCGGCTGCCGGGAGAGGCTCTCGTTCGCGAGATGGCGGATGGCGGCGACCACGTCCGTCCGCGGGGGCCCGGCGTGCTCCTCCAGGCGAAGGTGCTCGGGCTGGATCGCCCCGCCAGCGCTGAGGATGGCGGCCTGCTGGAGGGCGTGCTCGAGCTCCCGGACGTTCCCGGGCCAGGGGTACGCGAGGAGGCGCTCGAGGGCGCCGGGCGAGAGCCGGAGCTGCGGCTTGCCCAGACGCGCGCGCTGGAGCCGGAGGAAGTGCTCGGCGAGGAGGGGGATGTCCCCGCGCTCCCGGAGCGGCGGGAGCGAGATCGTGAAGACGCTCAGGCGGTAGTAGAGGTCCTCCCGGAACCTCCCCTCGCGGACGAACGCCTCGAGCGGACGGTGGGTCGCCGAGATGACGCGGGCGTCGACCCGGATCGTCTCCCCGCCGCCGAGGCGCTCGAGCGTGCCGTGCTGGACGACGCGCAGGATCCTCGCCTGGATCGCGGGGGACATGTCCCCGATCTCGTCGAGGAAGACCGTCCCCCCGTGCGCCTGCTCGAAGCGCCCGATCTTCCTCGCGGAGGCCCCCGTGAAGGCCCCCTTCTCGTGCCCGAACAGCTCGCTCTCGAGGAGGGTGTCCGGGATCGCCGCGCAGTGGACGACGATGAAGGGGTGCCGGGCCCGCCGCCCGTGGCGGTGGATCGCGCGGGCGACCAGCTCCTTCCCCGTCCCGCTCTCTCCACGGACGAGGACCGTCGTGTCGGACGGGGCGACCCGGCCGATCTTCATGAGGACGTCGAGCATCATCGGACAGTTGGCGACGATGCCGTCGATAGGCTCGGGGCCGGTGCGTGGCCCGGGAAGGGGGACGCTCCGCGCGAGCCGCGCGGCGAGGAGAGCCCTCTCGGCCCGGGCGAGGAGGTCGGCGGGGTCGAAGGGCTTCGCGACGTAGTCGGAGGCACCGAGCTTCATCGCCTCGATGACGGCCTCCGTCGAGCCGTACGCCGTCATCAGGATGACCGGGACCTCGGGGCAGGCAGCCCTCACCCGCTCGAGGGTCTCGAGCCCGGAGAGGCCGGGCATCCGCAGGTCGATGAGGAGCAGGTCCGGGCAGCCCCCCCGGAGGAATCCGAGCGCCTCCTCCCCGCTCGCCGCGACGAGCGTCTCGTGCCCCTGCTTCTCGAAAGTCGACGCGAGAGCGGAGCGGATCCCCTCGTCGTCGTCGGCGATGAGGATCCGGCTCATGCGACGGACGCTCCGACGCGAAAGGCGGGGAGGCGCAGGACGAAGGTCGCTCCCGCCCCCTCCTCCCCCTCGACCGCGATCGTTCCGCCGTGGCTCTCGAGGATCCGGCGCACCAGGGCGAGGCCCAGGCCCGTGCCCTTCTCCTTCGTCGTGAAGAAGGGCTCGAACACCTGCCGGCGGCGGTCGGCCGGGATTCCCGAGCCCGTGTCGCGGAGGGCGATCTCGACCTGCTCGGGGCTCCCGCGACGGCCCGGGACGCGTCGCGCGACGATCGAGAGGCCTCCCCCGGAGGGCATCGCCTCCGCGGCGTTGCGGAGGAGGTTCACGAGAGCGTGCCGGAGGAGCTCCGCGTCCGCGCGGACCGCCGGGAGCGCCTCCTCGATCCTCTCCTCGACGAGGACGCCTTGTCGCTCGAGCGCGGGCCTCATCGTCGCGAGCGCGTCCGAGAGGAGGTCGGCGACCGCGCGCGGTTCCCGGCGGGGCTCCGTGGCTCGGGCGGAGTCGAGGAGGCTCCGGACGACCCGGTCGACGCGCTCGGTCTCCCGACGGGCGGCCTCGATGTCGGCGGGATTGACGGTCCCCTGGAGGAGGGAGTGGAGGCGGAGGCGCAGCGCCGTGAGGGGCGTGCGGATCTCGTGCGCGAAGAGCCCCGCCATCTGCCCGAGGGTCGCGAACTTCTCGGCCTCGAGGATCCTCCTCGTTGCCCTGCGGTAGTGGAGGGAAGCGAGGAGCCCCCCGAGGAGGAGCGCGGCGCCGATCGCGGCCCAGATCCCCGCCTCGAGGCGCGCGAGCTTGGCGGCGTTCCGGGACTGGGCTTCCGCGAGGAGACGCTCGTTCAGCACGCGCAACTCCCCGCAGGCCCCCTGAAGCTCCTCCACCCGAGGCCCGATCTCCTCCGTGTAGAGGAGGGCCGCTTCGGCGGCCCGGTTCTCGCAGGAGAGCGCGAGGACCCAGACCCGGAGGCGGTCGTAGTCCGTGAAGAGGGCGTCGATCCGGTCGACGATCCTCCGTTCCGGTTCGGCGAACGAGGCGCCGCGCGCCGCGTCGAACCACCGCTCGAACCCGGCCCACCTCTCCTCGAGAAGCCGGACCGACTTCGGGTCCGGGTCGAGGAGGAAATCGGCGAGGATCCCCTTCTGGTCGAGGAGGGCGAGCTCCAAGTCCGCCACGGCCCGGAGGCTCGCGACGTTCTCCGCGAGCACTGCGCGGGACGAGCGATCGATGGTGCGGCGCGAGTCCCGCGCGAGGACGCCAATCCCCGCCAGGAGGACCCCGATGCCGCCGAGCCCGAAGAGCGAGGGGAGGTCGAGCGCGCGGCGGTCAGGGGTCACGGCCGCGGCCAAGGAGGATCCCTCCGGGCGAGGCGGGGGATCCGAGGAGGGGCGTGCGTTCCCCGGAAACGTCGCCGCGGCCGATCTCCTGCCTCGGCTCGAGAGCCGAGCGCATGGGACTCGACCGCCGCGGACCCCGCCCCGCGGCGAACGGCTGCGCTCGCCGTCAGGCCGGGTGGGCTCGGCGCCCCGAGCCCGGAGACACTCTCCACCACCCTCATGACCTCTCCACCTACCTTCGGATAGGGCGGGGCTGGATCCGAACTCCGGCACCCGCGAGGCTGAATCGACAGGGGGCCGGCCCCCGGGACCCCCTCAACACGATGAGACATAGGCCTATCGTCGGACCGCTGCCATGTCAATGACCGAGCCGGGATCGGTCGGGATCGGGGGACCGTCGAGGGGCACGCCCACGCCCTGCTCGGTCGACGGCCAAATCGCCTTCGAGCGCACGGGCGTGAGGCTCTCGGGGGAGCGTTCGTTCTCCATCGCGCCCTGAGGAGCGTCCGGGGCCTGACCCGGACGCACTCATTGGCCCGACCGCTCGATGGGAAGAAGCGGACGAATCGAAATCGAGACGAGGAGACCAGCTCCGCCCCCTCCGGCTATCCATCGAACGGGTCCCGATCGCGCGGACTCGCTGGCCGAAGACCGGCCCGTCGCTCGAGGGCGAGAACGGCCGTGCGGGATCGCTCAGCCGCTCGAGGACCTCGCGACTGCCTTCCGGGTTCAAGACCCGTGAGACCCGGGAGTCGGGAATCTCCTGCCGCAACCCCCGTTGACTTGAGCCCCGCCTCCCCGTATCTCCCCAAGGATGGAGGTCCGGGAGGGCTCGACGGCCGGCGGGTTCCGGCCCTACGTCCCGCCGGAGCAGTCGCCGACCGAGACGACGCTGAGCGGCCTCGTCGTCGGGTCGATCCTCGGGATCGTCTTCGCCGCCTCGTCCGTCTACCTCGGCCTCAAGGTCGGGCTCACCGTCTCGGCCTCGATCCCGATCGCGGTCCTCTCGATCACGATCTTCCGCGCCTTCGGACGCGCGACGATCCTCCAGAACAACATCGTCCAGACGACCGGCTCGGCCGGGGAGTCGATCGCGGCGGGCGTCGCCTTCACGCTCCCCTCGCTCCTCCTGATGGGGTTCGACCTCGACCTCGTCCGGACGACCCTGATCGCCCTCCTCGGCGGCGCGCTCGGCGTCCTCATGATGATCCCGCTGCGCCAGGGGCTCATCGTCAAGGAGCACGGCAAGCTCCCGTTCCCCGAGGGGACCGCCTGCGCGCAGGTCCTGATCGTCGGGGACAAGGGGGGGACGAGCGCGAAGACGGTCTTCCAGGGCTTCGGGATCGGGGGACTCTTCGGCCTCCTCGGAAGTCTCGGGAGGTTTTGGACGGAGTACCCCTCCTGGCGGTTCGACCGCTGGTTCAAGGGGGGCTCCCTCTCCTTCGAGGCGAGCCCGGCCCTCCTCGGCGTCGGCTACATCATCGGGACGAAGACCTCGATGATCATGATGGCCGGGGGCGTGCTCGCGTTCCTCGTGCTGATCCCCCTCATGCACGCCTTCGGGCCGGGGATGACCTCGCCGCTCATCGGGGGAGGGACCCTCCCGCTCGCGGAGATGTCCCCCGGCCAGGTCCGCAACGCCTTCGTCCTCTACATCGGGGCGGGAGCCGTCGCGACGGGGGGGATCCTCTCCCTCCTCCGGTCGATGCCGACCATCCTCGCCGCGTTCAAGCGCGGCTTCGGGAGCCTGCGGGCGGCCGGGGAGGCCGCCCCGCTGCGCACGGAGAACGACCTCCCGATGACGATCGTCGTCGGGGGCTCGCTCGCCCTCGTCCTGGCGATCTGGCTCATCCCCGCGCTCGGGATCGACTTCGTCTCCTCGGTCCTGATCGTCCTCTTCGGCTTCTTCTTCGTCACCGTCTCGAGCCGGATCACGGGCGAGATCGGGTCCTCCTCGAACCCGATCTCCGGGATGACGGTCGCGACCCTCCTCATCACCTGCCTCCTCTTCCTCGCCGTCAAGTGGACGGGGGTGTCCTACAAGGAGATGGCGCTGACGACGGCCGCCCTCGTCTGCGTCGCCGCGAGCAACGGCGGGACGATCTCCCAGTCGCTCAAGACCGGCCACCTCGTCGGGGCGACCCCGCGGCGTCAGCAGGCCGCGATCATGGTCGGGGTCGTGACGAGCGCCCTCGTGATCGGGTGGACGCTCCTCTACCTCAACCGGGCCGCGACGACCTACGCGGAGCGGAGCTATCCGGGATTCACGGCGACGGAGGAGAAGCTCCGGGAGGGGCCGCCCGACCTCCTCGCCTTCGCCGAGGAGCGGGAGGAGTTCCGGGGGCGGGAGTACCGCGTCCTCTACGTCCGCAACGACACGGAGGGGGTCCCGCGCGGGAAGTACCTCGTCGGGGACGACGGGAAGATCGCCTTCCTCGTCGACCCCGGCGTCTGCGGGGTCGAGGACAAGCAGATCGGGCCCGACGGCAAGGTCGAGAAGGAGGTCCGCAAGTACGACGCCCCGAAGGCGCAACTCTTCCGGCTCGTCATCGACGGGGTCCTCGAGCAGAAGCTCCCCTGGGGGCTCGTCCTCGTCGGGGTCTTCCTCGCCCTGATGACCGACCTCCTCGGCGTCTCGATCCTCCCCTTCGCGGTCGGCGTCTACCTCCCCTTCTCCACCTCGGCGTCGATCTTCCTCGGAGGGCTTGCCCGCCACTTCGCGGACAAGCGCTCGAAGGTGACGGCGGAGGAGGCGGAGCACTCCCCGGGCGTCCTCTTCTCCTCGGGCCTCATCGCCGGGGGGGCGATCGCGGGGCTCGTCGTGGCCGCGATGAAGGGGACGCCGGTCGGCTACACCGGCCCGGAGGGGGTGGAGCGCACGCGGCCCCTCGACGAGCACCTCGGCCTCGGGGTCGGCCTCTCCCTCGAGGAGCACGGGCTCTTCGGCCTCGGGCCGAACGGGTGGGCGATGCTCGTCTACGGGGCGCTCGCGTTCCTCCTCTACGCCGTCGCGGCGCGCAAGCCGAAGAACGGCTAGGCGCTCCCCCGGTGTGAAAAGAGCCGCCACAGGAAACCCTGCGGCGGCTCACGGGGAGGAGGGGACCGGCCGCGCAGATCCCGGCGCGGGGTCCCTTGGGGAGTCCTAGGGCTTGACGGAGGCGCCTCGCCGATCCGTCACGATGTGGTTGCCGCGGTTCCTGGATTCGAGGCGGGCAGAATGCGTCCGCGGTCTGGCGTGCATGGGCGGGTTTCTCCTGCGCTCCCCTCCTTCGAGGAGCCGCGCGCGAGGCCGGCGCGCGGCGGGCCGTCGCGGCGGTACCGCAATCCGAACATCCCCGGTCGGCCGCGATGCGGGCCGGGAGCTCCGACGCGGCGATCCCTTCTCGTCTTCCCGCGCGGACGGACCTCAATAAAAGTATCCCCGGTCCGGCGGTTGCGCCAACCGCGGCCCGTCGGACGAGGCCGGACTCCGCGCGGAGCCCTACGCCCGCACCGGGTCGGCCTTCCCGGGGTCGATCTCGAGCTCGGCGAGGGCCTTCGCGACCGTCTCGCGGGGCGCCGCGCCCGCCTCGACGAGCCCCTGGAGCGCGGCGAGGGCGATCGAGGGGGCGTCGACCTCGAAGAACCGGCGCAGCCGCGCGCGGCCGTCGCTCCGGCCGTATCCGTCGGTCCCGAGGGAGATCAGGCGGCCGGGGATCCACCGGGCGACCGAGTCGGGAAGCGCCTTCCCGTAGTCGGAGGCGGCGACGAAGACCCCCTTCGCCCCCTCGAGGACTCTGCCGAGGTAGGGGACGCGGGGAGCCTCCGCCGGATGCAGGCGGTTCCACCGCTCCGCCTCGAGTGCATCCCGGTGCAGCTCCTTGTAGCTCGTCACCGAATACACGTCGGCCGAGATCCCGAAGCGCTCCCGGAGGAGGTCCTGCGCGCGGACCGCCTCGTTCAAGATCGCGCCGCTCCCGAGGAGGTGCGCCACCGGCGCCTGCGCCTCGCGCACGCGGTAGATCCCCCGGAGGATCCCCTCCCTCGCCCCCGGCGGCATCGCGGGCTGCCGGTAGGTCTCGTTGCCGACCGTGAGGTAGAAGAAGACGTCCTCCTCCTTCTCCACCATCCGGCGCAGCGCCTCGAGGAGGATCACCCCGATCTCGTAGGCGTAGGCCGGGTCGTAGGCGACCAGGTTCGGGACGGGGTAGGCGAGGATGTGGCTGTTCCCGTCCTGGTGCTGGAGCCCCTCCCCGGCGAGGGTCGTCCGCCCGGAGGTCGCCCCGACCAGGATCCCGCGACAGCGGCTGTCGCCGGCGGCCCAGACGAGGTCCCCGATCCGCTGGAGCCCGAACATCGAATAGAAGAGGAAGATCGGGATCGTCGCGATCCCGTGTCCCGCGTGCGCGGTCCCGGCGGCGAGGAAGGAGGCCATCGAGCCCGCCTCCGTGATCCCCTCCTCGAGGATCTGGCCGTCCTTCGCCTCCCGGTAGAAGAGGAGGGACTTCCGGTCGACCGGTTCGTAGAGCTGGCCGACCGAGGAGTAGATCCCGAACTCCCGGAAGAGCGCCTCCATCCCGAAGGTGCGCGCCTCGTCGGGGACGATCGGGACGATCCGCGGGCCGATCCGCTCGTCCTTGAGGAGCTTCGAGAGGAGCCGGACGAGGGCCATCGTCGTCGAGACCTCCTTCTCCCCGGAGCCCTTCGCGAACTCCTCGGCCAGCGCGTCGGAGGGGACCTTCAGGCCCGCCGGCACGACCGTCCGCCTCGGGACGAACCCGCCGAGGGCGGCGCGCCGCTCGAGGAGGTAGCGGATCTCGGGGCTGTCGGGGCCGGGCCGGTAGAAGGGGGCGGACCCCACCGACCGGGCCGAGATCGGGATGCCGAACCGGTCCCGGAACCGGGCCAGCTCCTGCTCGTTCAGCTTCTTCTGCTGGTGCGTGACGTTCTTCCCCTCCCCCGCCTCGCCGAGCCCGTACCCCTTGATCGTCTGGGCGAGGATGACGCTCGGCGCCCCCTGGTGGTCGCAGGCCGCCCGGTAGGCCGCGTGGACCTTCTCGGGGTCGTGCCCGCCGAGGCGCAGCCTCCACAGCTGGTCGTCGGTGAGGTCGGTCGCCATCGCCTCGAGCCGCGCGTCCCCCCCGAAGACGATCTTCCGGAGGACCGCCCCCCCCTCGACGGTGCAGCGCTGCGACTCCCCGTCGACGATCTCGCCGAGCCGGCGGACGAGGAGCCCCTCGTCGTCCTTCTCGAAGAGGGGGTCCCAGTCGTTCCCCCAGATCGCCTTGATCACGTTCCAGCCGGCGCCCCGGAAGGCGGCCTCGAGCTCCTGGATGATCTTCCCGTTGCCGCGGACGGGGCCGTCGAGGCGCTGGAGGTTGCAGTTGACGACGAAGGTCAGGTTGTCGAGCCGCTCCCGCGAGGCCAGCGTGATCGCGCCGAGCGCCTCGGGCTCGTCGCACTCCCCGTCCCCGACGAACGCCCAGACCCGGGCCCCCCTCGAGGGCTGCAGCCCCCGGTCCTCGAGGTAGCGCATGTAACGGGCCCGGTAGATCGCCATCAGGGGACCGAGCCCCATCGACACGGTCGGGAACTCCCAGAAGTCGGGCATTCCCCACGGGTGGGGGTACGACGGCAGCCCCCCCCCGGGCGCCAGCTCCCTCCGGAAGTTCTCGAGCTGCGCCTCCGTCAGCCTCCCCTCGAGGTAGGCCCGGGCGTAGATCCCGGGAGAGGCGTGCCCCTGGAAGTAGACGAAGTCCCCCCCGCACTCGTGGTCGCGCCCGCGGAAGAAGTGGTTGAACCCGACCTCGTACAGGGTCGCGGCCGAGGCGTAGGTCGAGATGTGTCCCCCGATCCCCGGCTCGAGCCGGTTCGCCCGCACGACCATCGCCATCGCGTTCCACCGGATCAGGCTCTTGATCCGCTGCTCGAGGGCCCGGTCGCCGGGGTAGGGGGGCTGCCGGTCCCTCGGGATCGTGTTGACGTAGGGGGTCTCCGAGGTGACCGGCAGGACGACCCCTCCCCGCTGGGCGTGGATCTGGAGGTCGCGCAGCACGCGCCGGACCCGGTCGGGGCCGTGGAGGTGGAGGAGGTCGTCGAGGGACTCGAGCCAGTCCCGCGCCTCCGCGGCGTCGGAACCGAGGATGGGAGAGGTGTCCATGGGCTTCGCCGGCCGCCGCGCGACGATCGTCGGAGGCGGCCGAGCCTCACAGGTTAAGCGAGGAGCCGCGCCCCGGTCGAGTCCCGGGAGGGGTTGCGCGACGGGGGCGCGGAGTTAAACCCGACCTCCGCTTCCTTCCAGCCACCCATGGAATCGGGCCCCCCGGGCGTCCGCGGCCGCGGCGCCGCCTCGAATCCCGCGAGCCGGTTCGTCCGGCTCGCCTACGCCGAGGATCCCGACCCGCAGGTCGGGCCCGAGGAGGAGGGGGCGCCCCTCCCGAAGACCCTCTACCTCCGGGACGACACGCGCTCGGCGATCGCCCGGAACGACAGCCCCGACGTCGGCTTCGAGGCGAGCGTCAACCCCTACCGCGGCTGCGAGCATGGCTGCGCCTACTGCTACGCGCGGCCGACCCACGAGTACTTCGGCCTCTCCGCCGGCCTCGACTTCGAGACGCGGATCCTCGTCAAGGAGGACGCCCCCGATCTCCTACGCAAGGAGCTCTCCTCCCCCCGCTGGAAGCCGCAGGTCCTCTCGATGAGCGGGGTGACCGATCCCTACCAGCCCGTCGAGCGCCGGCTCGGGATCACCCGGCGGTGCCTCGAGGTCCTCGCCGAGTTCCGCAACCCCGTCGGGATCGTCACGAAGAGCGCCCTCGTCACGCGCGACCTCGACCTCCTCGCCACCCTTGCCCGCCACCGCGCGGCGGCGGTCCACGTCTCCGTCACGACCCTCGACCGCGCTCTCGCCCGCGACCTCGAGCCGCGCGCGGCGAGCCCCGCCTCCCGCCTCGAGGCGGTCGAGGCGGCGGCGAAGGCGGGCGTTCCCGTCGGCGTCATGGTCGCGCCCGTGATCCCGGGCCTCACCGACCACGAGATCCCCTCGATCCTCGAGGCGGCCGCGCGCGCGGGGGCGAGGTTCGCGGGCTACATCATGCTCCGGCTCCCCGGCGCGGTTTCGGGCGTCTTCGAGGGGTGGCTCGCGAGCCGGCGACCGAACATGAAGGAGAAGGTCCTGAACCGGATCCGGAGCGTCCGCGACGGCCGCCTGAACGATCCGCGCTTCGGCTCCCGCATGCGGGGCGAGGGACCCTACGCCGACCTGATCGAGTCCCTCTTCGAGAAGGCCCGCCGGAAGGCGGGCTTCTCCGAGGAGGGCCCCGACCTCTCGACCGCGGCGTTCCGCCGTCCCGGGGAGTCGCAGGGGACGCTGTTCGGGGATCTCGATTCCTCGGGCTGATCCCCTGTGCGTCGGAAGTCGAGGGCGTCCACATCATCAGCGCGCGCCGCGCAACCCCGCGCGAGCGGAGGTTCTATGAGGAAGGCTAGCCGCCGAAGGTCGAACGGGCTTCGCGCGGAGTACGACTTCTCGACCTTGAAGGGGAGGGTTCGGGGAAAGTACGTCAAGCGCTACCGGGAGGGCTCGAACCTCGTGCTCCTCGACGAGGATGTCGCAAGAGCCTTCCGCACCGAGGGCGCGGTCAACCGGGCTCTTCGGGCGCTCCTCGAGGTCGCCTCGAGTCTCTCCCGCCGAGGCCGAAGGAATCGGAAGCCTCCGGTCTGAGCCGTCGGGCCAGGGAACACGGAGGAGACCTCCCGGCCGGGAGCCGTCAGGGACGAGCGCCTTGATCGCCGCCCCGATCGACCCTCGGAATGAAGTGCCAACTCCGAGACCTGAGCCCTTGGTAGGGCTCACCTCGACCCCCGGAACTGCGGAAGTTGGGGTAGCGAATCTCCCGGGGACGCCCCTACCGGACGCCTCGTTGCGACGGAGGGACGGTCGCGAGGACCTCCCCGCGACTCCTGATGGCCGGTCCCCTGACGGCGACCCTTCCCAGGGGCAGGCGAAGTTGTTAAGACTTCAGCGGCTGATTCTTAATAGCGTTCGAAGTCGTGAAGTTTCCTTGAACATGCGAGTCCCGCGAAGAGGACCGACGGGCCGGTACGAAGTCACGAAGGTCAGAGGCGAGAGCGTCCGCGCCTTCATCCCCGATCCCCTCCCTCCCGCCCCCCCTCTCTCCCTCGACGGCTCCCTACCGCTCCTCCTCGAGCAAGGCGTCGCTTCGCTCGGGCGCCTCGACGGACTCTCGATGCTGCTCCCGGACACCGAACTCTTCCTCTACGGCTACGTTCGCAAGGAAGCCGTGCTCTCCTCCCAGATCGAGGGGACGCGGTCCTCCCTTTCGGACCTGCTCCTCCACGAACTCGAGGAGGTCCCGGGCGTGCCCCTCGGCGACGTGGTCGAGGTGTCGAACTACGTGGCCGCGCTGGAGCACGGCCTCCGGAGGCTCCGGGAAGGGCTTCCCCTGAGCGGCCGGCTCCTGCGCGAAATCCACGGGGTGCTCCTCGCCCGAGGGCGGGGGAGCGAGAAGGAGCCGGGCGCGTTCCGCCGGAGCCAGAACTGGATCGGCGGCACTCGGCCCGGAAACGCGGCGTTCGTGCCGGCGCCTCCGCACGCGGTAGCGGGAGCGATGTCCGACCTCGAGCGATTCCTCCACCGGGAGGAAGGGATGCCGGTCCTCGTCCGCGCGGCGCTCGCCCACGCCCAGTTCGAGACGATCCACCCTTTTCTCGACGGGAACGGCCGCCTCGGGCGGCTCCTGGTCACGTTCCTCCTCTGCCACGCGGGGATGCTCCGGGAGCCGCTCCTCTACCTGAGTCTCTACCTGAAGCGGAACCGGGAGGAGTACTACCGTCTCCTCGACCGCGTGCGGACGGACGGGAACTGGGAGGCGTGGGTCGGGTTCTTCCTGGAGGGAGTCCGCGAGACGGCCGAGGGGGCGGTCTCGACGGCGAAACGCCTGCTCCTCCTCTTCGAGGAGGATCGCCGCCGCATCGGGAAGCGGGGGCGCGCGGCCGGCTCGGCGCTCCGGGTGCACGATGTCCTCAAGCAGCGGCCCCTGACCGCGCTCCAGGAGATCCGCCGGCGCGCCGGCCTCTCCTTCCCCGCGGCGTCGTCGGCGATGTCCCTGCTCGTCGACCTCGGGATCGCCCGCGAGATCACGGGGAAGAAGCGCAATCGGGTGTTCGGTTACACGGAATATGTCGCGATCCTCGGCGAGGGCACGGAGCCCGCCGGAGGGGGGTAGGGTCGAAGGGGGCGCATTCCGGGTCACGAGGAGCGCTCCGTTGCGACGGAGGAGCAGGCGCAAGAAGATCCCCGCGCCTCCGGCCCGATCGTGATCCGGGCGGGGCGTGCGTGGCCGATCGTCGCGAAGCCGTCCATTCCGTCGCCGAGTTCACCGCCAAGGCCGTCGTCGCGGGACTCCTCTTCGGCGTCCTCTTCGGCGCGGCGAACGCCTACCTCGGCCTGAAGGCGGGGCTCACCGTCTCGACCTCGATCCCGATCGCGGTCCTCTCCGCGGCGCTCTTCCGGAGCCTCGGCGGCGGGACGATCCTCGAGGCCAACCTCGCGCAGACGGTCGGGAGCGCGTCCTCGTCGCTCGCCTCGGGGACGATCTTCACGATCCCGGCCCTCTTCATGTGGGGACTCGCGCCCCCCGTCACCCAGGTCGCGCTGCTGGCTCTCTTCGGGGGGGTGCTCGGCATCCTCGCGATGGTGCCGCTGCGCCGGCTGCTGATCGTGCAGGCGGACGCGGAGCTCCCCTACCCGGAGGGAAGGGCGTGCGCCGAGGTCCTGCGCGCGACGGAGGGAGGAGCGGCGGGGGGCCGCTGGATCTTCCTCGGGCTCGGTCTCGGGGCGGTCGTGAAGCTCGCCCTGACCGCGGCCCACCTCCTCCCCGAGGAGGTCGGCACTGGGATCGACTCCCTCCCGAACGCGAGCCTCGCGATCAAGGTCGCGCCCGCGCTCCTGGCGGTGGGGTTCATCGTCGGGTTCCGGGCGGCCTCCGTGATGGTCGCGGGAGGACTCATTTCGGCCGTCGTCCTCATCCCCCTGGTGACGAAGGTCCAGTCCTCGGCCGGAGCCCAGGTGCTGTCCGCCGGGGCCGTCCGGTCCGGGTTCGTCGTGTACATGGGGGCGGGAGCCGTCGCGGCGGCGGCCCTCGTGACGATCGCGCGGACGGCCCCGACGATGGTCCGGTCCCTCGCCGCGATCGTGCGCGGGCTCCGGCAGGGAGCGGGCGGGCCGGGGGGGGAGCGGACGGACCGCGACCTTCCCGCGGGGGCCCTCCTCACCGGCGTCGGGCTCCTCGTCCTCGCCCTCGCGGCGGTGCCGGGCCTGTTCGGGGGGAACCTCTCGCTCGGCGCGCGGGTCCTCGCCGCGCTCGGCGTGGCCGCCTTCGGCTTCGTCTTCGTCCCCGTATCCTCCCGGCTCGTCGGACTGATCGGCGTCTCGTCGAATCCGACGTCGGCCATGGCGCTGATCACGATGGCGGGGACGTCGGCCGCGTTCCTGGCGTTCCGCTGGACCGGGCTCGACGCGCGGGCGGCCGTCTTGACGGTGGGGACGGTCGTCTGCGTCGCGGCCTCGAAGGCCGGGGACATCAGCCAGGACCTGAAGACGGGATGGATGGTGGGGGCGACTCCGGCGCGCCAGCAGTTCGGCCAGCTGATCGCGGCGGCGGTCGCCTGCTGGGCGGTCGCGGCCGTGGTCGTCGCGATCGGACATGGGCCGGAGGGATTCGGCGAGGGAGGGATGCCCGCCCCGCAGGCTCGGCTCATGAAGACCGTGGTCGAGGCCGTGCTCGGGGCGACGCTTCCGTGGGACCTCCTCGGGATGGGGGGAGCGCTGGCCCTCGTGGGCGCCCTCGCGGGTCTCCCCGCCCTCCCGTTCGCGCTCGGGATCTACCTCCCCCTCTCGACGATGGCGGCCGTCTTCGCGGGGGGCCTCGTGCGCCGGATCGCGGAGGGGAAGGGAGGAGGGGGAGGAGTCCAGACCGGGATCCTCTGCGCCTCCGGGTACGTCGCCGGAGAGGGGCTCGCGGGGGTCCTCGTCGCCGGGTATGCCTTCGCCATGAATCTCGGCCGATACGACGCTCCCCCCGCGACGACTCTCGAGAACTTCCTCGCGCTCGGGGTGCTCGGCCTCGCCGCGGCGGTCCTCCTCCGCGCGACGCGCGCGGGCAAGGGGGCGGCCGGATGAAGCGCGTCCTCCTCCTCAGCACCTCGACGGTCCACGGCAGCGGCTACCTCGACTACTGCGCGGAGGAGATCGTCGACTTCCTCGGCGGAGCCGCCCGCACCGTCCTGTTCGTCCCCTTCGCCCTGAAGAACCGCGACGGCTACGCGGCGAAGGCGCGGGAGCGGTTCCGGGCGATGGGATTCGAGCTCCTCTCGATCCACGAGTTCGTCCAGACGAAGGCGGCGCGAGAGGCTCTCGAGCGCGCCGAGGCGGTCTTCGTCGGCGGGGGGAACACCTTCCGGCTCCTCGCGGCGCTCCACGAGCGGAGCCTCCTCGGCGCGATCCGCGACCGGGTCCTCGCAGGCGCGCCCTACCTCGGCTCGAGCGCGGGGGCGAACCTCGCGTGCCCGACGATCATGACGACGAACGACATGCCGATCGTGCAGCCCCCCTCGTTCGAGGCCCTCGGCCTCGTCCCCTTCCAGGTGAACCCCCACTACGTCGACCCCGATCCCTCCTCCACCCTCATGGCGGAGACGCGCGAGCAGCGGATCCGCGAGTACCACGAGGAGAACCCCCTCCCGGTCGTCGGCCTCCGGGAGGGTGCGATGCTCCGCGTCGAGGGGACCTCCCTCCTCCTCGAGGGGAACGCGGGAGCGCGCGTCTTCCTCAAGGGGGCGGACCCGCGGGAGTTCTCGCCGGGGGACCGGCTCGACTTCCTCCTCGGAGCATGACCGGTCCCGACACGCTGCGGCGCGCGATCCTCTGGCGGGGCCTGAAGCAGCAGTGCCTCCTCACGCAGGCGCGGAGCGTCGAGGAGGCGGTCGACCACTGCGCCGGGCTCTCGGGGGCGGTCCCCTCCTGCCTCCTCTCCCTCGCCGCCCGGGTCCGCGGGTTCACCCCGGAGGCCCTCGTCCGGGCGATCGAGGAGAAGCGGCTCGTGCGGGTCCCCGCGATGCGCGGGGCGATCTACCTCCTCCCGGCCGAGCGCGCGGGGGACGGCCTCGCCCTCGCCGACCCGGGACCGGTCCTGGCGACCCTCGACCGGGGCGGCCTGGACGGTGCGAGGTACCAGGAGCTGGCGGGCGCGGTCGAGGCGACGCTCGCCGGGCGGCGCCTGACGGGGCCCGAGATCCGCAAGGCGCTCGCGGCGGCCGGCGGCCCCGCCCCGCCGGCGACCGCGGCGTGGACCCTCGTGCTCCGGGCGATGAGCCACGAGGGGCGGATCCTCCGGGTCGGGGCGCGGGGTGGGCCTCTCAGTCAGAAGTTCGAGTACGCGGCGACGAAGGAGTGGCTCGGGCGCATCCCCCTGATCCTCGACAAGAATGCCGCCCTCGCCCGGATGGCCCCCTGGTACCTCCAGGCGCACGGGCCGGCCTCCGCCGCGGACTTCGCGTGGTGGTCCGGGGTGCACCGTACCGCCGCCGCGCGGGCGCTCGAGACGGGCGGGTTCCTCGCGATGCCGGGGCCCGGCGAGCCGCACTACGTCGTCCCCGCCGCGCTGGAGGAGATCGAAAAGGCCCCGAAGCGCTGGAAGTCCCTCCTCCTCCTCCCGCACTGGGACGCCCTGCTGATGGCTCACGAGGACCGGTCCCGGTTCCTCGAGCCGGCGTGGAAGGACTGCGTCGTCGATCCCCACGGGAACACGACGAACGTCCTCCTCGTCGACGGGAGGGTGGCGGGAGTCTGGGACTGCCGCGGCACCGAGCTCTCCTACGCCCTCCTCGAGACCTCGGTCGTGAGGTCGAGGATCACCCCCGCCGTCCGCCGCCTCTCGGGCGTCCTCGGCAAGCCCCGGCTCGTCGCGCGGCACAGCGCCCCCAGCCTGACGGGAGCGAACTCGTTCATGTCCCCGCTCGCCCGCCGCGGGACCGG
>JAKEFM010000024.1 GCA_022616055.1 Planctomycetota bacterium | reverse complement strand
GGAGCCACCTCGAGGCGATGACTCTCGTCCGCCCGATCCGGGACGTCCGTGTCTGGTCCCGGACTCCCGAGAACGCGAGGCGCTTCGCCGAGGACTGGGCCGCGCGGCTCCGGCTCCCGGTCGAGGCCGTCGCGACGGCGCGCGCCGCGGTCGAGGGGGCCGACCTCGTCGTCACGGCGACGTCCGCAAGGGAGCCCGTCCTCCATGGGGCATGGCTCCCCGCCGGGACCCACGTGAACGCCGTCGGCGCCTGCCGTCCCGACTGGCGGGAGCTCGACACCGCCGCCGTGGCGCGCGCGCGGCTCTACGTCGACGCGCGCGCCGCCGCCCTCGCGGAGTCGGGCGACGTCCTCCTCCCGATCCGGGAGGGGGCGATCGCGGACTCCCACATCGTCGCCGAGATCGGCTCGGTCCTGGCCGGCGGCGCTCCCGGCCGCGGCAGCGGCGAGGAGATCACGATCTTCAAGTCCCTCGGGCTCGCCGTGGAGGACCTGGCCTCCGCGCGCTTCGCCTTCGACCGGGCCGTCGAACGCGGGCTCGGAGAGTCGGTCGCCTTCCCCTAGGGTCGTCCGCGCTCCGGCCGGCTACCCGGACCCCCTGTCACACTCCGGGGCCGGACTCCATTCTCCGGGATGAACATGGAGCCGACCGGGAGACGGTCCGAAGACCCCGCGGAGCTTCTCGCCCACCTCGGATGGGTCCAGCGGCTCGCGCGGGGCCTCGTCGAGGACGCCGCGAGCGCTGAGGACGTGGCTCAGGAAGCGTTTCGGGTCACGCTCGCTCAGCCTCCCGGGCGGGTCGGCTCGGCGGGGGCTCTCCGCGCCTGGCTCAAGTCGGTGACGCGCAAGGTCGCCTTCGACCTCTTCCGCTCGGAGCGAAGCCGTCGCCGTCGCGAGCAGTCGGTCGCTCGACCGGAGGGCTCCCCCGACGCTTTCGAAGTCGTCGAGCGCAGCGCCCGGCAGGAACGCGTCGCCGCGGCGGTCCGGGCGCTCCCCGAGCCCTACCGCTCGACCGTCCTCTACCGGTACCTCGACGAGCTCACAACACGAGAGGTCGCGCAGCGGATGGGCGTCTCCGAGGAGGCGGTTCGGCAACGGCTATCGCGGGGTCTCGCCCGGCTGCGCGAGGAGCTCGACCGTGAGTTTGGGTCGAAGACCCGCATCTGGGCCGTCGCGCTCCTCGCGCCCGCACTGCAGAGACCGGCGGAGGCGGGAGTCGCCACGGCCGGCGCCTTGCCCATCACGGGAGCCCTGACCATGGGAGCGAAGACGATCCTCGCCGCGGGAGCGGTTGCCGCCCTCGCCGTCACGGTCGCGGTCTGGCGCGGAGCCGGGACCTCGGCCGTCGATCCTTCGGGGGACGGCCTCGCGCGATCGACGACCCCGGCGGTTGCCCGGGCAGCCGAAACGCAGGAGACCGGGAGCTCTCCCCCGACTCGGGTCGTCCCTCGCACGGTCGCCGCCGGGACGCTGGACTCCGCCCGCCCCGCCCCCGATGGCGAGGGAACGATCCTTCGCGTGAGGGTCGTCGATCCTTCGGGGAGGGTCCTCGAGGCCGGTCACCTCACCTGCCGGTGGGACGAGGAGCCCCGGCTCGAAGGGCGGGACTCCGCGCGGTTCCTCGGGGAGCCCGTGCGGGGAGCCGTGACCGAGATCGAGCTGCCAGCGCGAGCCGTCGAGGCGCAGATCGCCGCCTCGGTCGAGGGCTTTCCTCCCGCGGAGCCCGTGCGCGTCTCCGACCTTCGAGGCCGGAACCCCGCTCTCCCCACGGCCGGCGTGGTGACCCGGGACGTCGAGGTCCACGTCGGGCTGCCCGCGCAGGGGCCCACGCTCTCGGGCCGCGTCCTCGTCGACGGGGTCCCTCGCATCCCCCTTGGGCTCGTCGTCCGATACGAGGGTCCCCCCCATCGTCAGTTCGCGCGGATCCATTCGATCGACTCGCAATACGCGGTGGGTCCGCTCCAGCCGACCCAGGACACCCTCTGGGTCACGAGCGAGGAGACCGTCCCCCGGAAGATCGCCTTCCCCGCTCCCGAGGGGGACCGGACCCTCGACCTCGAATTGAACAGCGGGCGCACCCTGCGCCTGACCGTCCTGGACGACCGGACGGGAGTCCCGCTCGCCGGCCGGGAGTTCTACCGCGGCGTCTCCCTCGTCACCGACCGGACCCTTCGCCAGCACATGTGGAGAACCCACTACCTCCATGTCACGACCAACGAGCGAGGGGAGTGCCTCCTGCGCGGCCTCCCGCTCGAAGGAAGGCTGGACTTGCATCGCGACGCCTCCACGCGGGAGGTCGAGTACAGACTCGTCGACGGCCGGACGCTGAAGTCGCGCGCGCTCTCGGACCCGATCTGGACTCTCGAACTCACGGCGGACATGCCGGCGCATCTCGAGCGGACCGTTCGACTGCGCGCCGAGGTGACGCGGGCGACCGTCTTCGGGAGCCTCCCCGGCGAATTCCTGGGAACGGACGCCCTCGGGGCCCCCCTCCAGGTCATCTACGCGGCAGTCCGGGAAGATCGACGAGGGGACGTCCGAGACCACGCGACGCTGCGCCCCGACGGACGCTGGGAGTTCTCCGCCGAGACCGAATCGAAGTACGAGGTGTGGATTGAACGGGGGGCGGCACCGATCTCGAGGGTCGTCCGAGTCGAGGTCGCCGGGGGGGACACAGGTCCGATCGACCTTCCGCCCCTCCCGAGCGAAAACGTCGCGCTGCGCCTGACCCACTGCCCGGTCGGGGAGACGGCGCGTGTCTTCGTCGAGGGGGCGGAGACCGGCCACCCCTCCCCCCCGATCCGGCTGCTGGAGGAGACGACGCTTCACCGGCTCCGTCTCGACGGGCCGCGCTGGATCTTCCTCGTCTGCGGCCGGGGAGACGCCTCCTCGGAGGCGGGCGTGCGCCGGCGCGTTCACGTCGATCCTGCCAAGACGAGCGAGGTCGAGATCGACCTCCGCGGAACGGAGGCGCGACCGATCGCCGTCGAAATCACCGGGGCGCCCGCGGGGGGCGAGGGGCTCCTCTCGCTCTACCGCCTGGAGGGACCGGACCCGAGCGTCACGCACGTCCTGGTCGAGACGCGAGCGGGCCGCAGCGAGCGGGAGGTGGTCGTCCCGCCGGGACTCTACCTGTTCGGGTATCGGGGGGGGTTCGAGGGGGTGGCGGCCGGAGTGGTCGATTCGAGAGCCCTCCGCCCCGGAGAACCCCTCGTCCTGCGAGCCGCCGTGCAGGCGCACGCGCGCGAGTCGCTCGGCCGAGGCGTCCAGTTCGACGCGGTCGACGGCGTCGACCTCGCCCGCCTCCCCCTCCCCGCCCGGCAGTTCCGCTGGGGACGGGAGTCCTCGGACCCGCCCCGCGCCGAGGTCTACCTGCCCGCCGGCTGCTCCTTCACCGTCCTGCGGGACGGGTAGTCCCGGCGCTCCAGCGTCGAGCGGGAACGACCGTCCTCGGGGCGGGCTCCGCCTCGCGCTCGCGGACCGAGGCGCCGAGGGAACGCAGCCGATCGGCGAAGCGCTCGTAGCCCCGCTCGACATGCTCGATCCCCGCGATCGCGGTCTCCCCGCGCGCGGCGAGGGCCGCCATCAGGAGGGTGGCTCCGGCGCGTACGTCGGACACCGCCGCCTCGGTCGCCCGCAGGGCCGTCGGCCCCTCGATACGCGCCGCGTGACGGAGCCCGGGGCGGTCGTCCTCGGGGTTGAAGCCGTAGAGCTTCGCGGGGTGGGCGACGGGAGGACTGAAGAGCTCGATCCGCGCCCCCATCCGCAGGAGGTCGGGGACGTAGCCGAACCGGTTCTCGAAGACGGTCTCGTGGACGACGCTCGTCCCCCAGGCCTGCGTGAGGAGGGTGACGAGGAGCGGCTGCCAGTCGGTCATCACGCCCGGGTGGGGCCGGGTCTCGACCTCGATCGGCCGCAGGGGCCTCGTCCAGCCCACGTGGAGGACCTTCCCGAGCACCTCCCAGCCGGCGCCGAGCCGGGTGAGGAGGCGGAGGAAGGAGTCGAGGGCCCGCCGGTCGACGGGGGAGATCCGGATCTCGCCGATGGTCGCGAGGGCCATGCAGGCGAAGGAGACGGCCTCGTTGCGGTCGGGGAGGATGCGATGACGGGTCCCTCGCAGCGCGCGACCTCCCTCGATCTCGATCCTCCGCGGGGCGACTCGCCGCGCGCGCGCGCCCATCCCCGCGAGCATCCGGAGGAGGTCGTCGACCTCGGGCTCCTGCGCGGCGTTCTCGAGGACCGTGCGGCCGCGCGCGACGAGCCCCGCGAGAACGAGGGCCTCGGTCCCCGTGTGGGTGCTCTTCGGGAACCGGAAGCGCGCGCCGCGCAGCCCGTCGGCGCGCAGGCGCACGCCTCCCTCCGACGGCTCGACCTCCGCCCCCATCGCCCGCAGCCCCGCGAGGGCGCGGTCGAGAGGTCGGCGGCCGATGCGGTCCCCGCCCGGGAGCGGAAGCTCGACCTCGCGCGAGCGGGCGAGGAGCGGTCCGGCGAAGAGGAGAGAGGCCCGGGATCTCCGGGCGAGGTCGGCGGGGAGCGTCGCGGAACGGAGCCCGCGAGGGTCGACCTGAAGGGCGTTCGGGCCCACCCGGCGGACGGAGGCCCCGAGGATCCGGATCATCTCGGCGGTGCGCTCGACGTCGCCGACCTCCGGGACGTTCTCGAGGAGGGTCTCCTCCCGGCCGAGGAGCGCGGCGATCATCGCCTTGAAGGCGGCGTTCTTCGCGCCGCCCACCGCGACCGCGCCGCGCAGCGGCCGCCCCCCCTCGACGAGCCAGGACTTCAGGGCCACTCCCCGAGGTAGCGGACCTCTTCCTCGAGCGCGACCCCCGCGCGGCGGGCGACCTCCGCCTTCGCGATCTCGACGAGGGAGCGGATGTCCCGGGCGCTCGCCCCCCCCGTGTTCAGGATGAAGTTCGCGTGCTGGCGCGAGATCTCGGCCCCCCCCACGCGGCGTCCCTTGAGGCCGCACGCCTCGATCAGCCGGCCGGCGTGGTCGCCGCGGGGATTGCGGAACACGGAACCCGCGCTCGGGCCGGAGGGCTGGTGGCGGCGGGCTTCGAGGAACTCCGCGGTCCTCCGGAGGATCTCCGAGCGTTCCGCGCGGCGGCCGCGGAGGAGGGCCGAGAGGACCGTCTCGCCGCTCGACTGGAGCCGGCTCTTCCGGTAGTCGAACCCGAGGGCGACCGGGACCTCGCGACGGACGATCCCGTCCGGGCCGAGGAGGAGGACGCTCTCGAGGACCCCCGAGACCCAGGAGGCCTTCGTCCCCGCATTGCCGACGACGGCCCCCCCGACGGTCCCGGGGATCCCGACGAGGAACTCGAAGCCCGCGATCCCCGCCTCCGACGCCAAGTGCGCGAGCGCGGTCAGGAGCGCGCCCGACTCGGCCTCGAAGCCCTCCTCGCCGGAGGGCTCGATGCGGTCGGCGCGGTTGCGGACGACGAGGCCGCGGATCCCGCGGTCGGAGACGAGGACGTTCGCGCCCCCCCCGAGGACGGTGAGGGGGATCCCGTGCTCCCGGGCGAGGCGGGCGGCCCCGAGGAGCTCCTCCGCCGACCGCGCGGTGAAGAGGAGGTCGGCGTCGCCCCCGGCCCCCCAGGAGCAGAGGTCGCGCAGCGGGGCGGCGGCACGGACCCGCTCGCGGCCGAAGGCCGCGACGAGAGCGACTTCGAGAGGTCGCAGGCCCGCGTTCATGGCTCGGAGCGGGGCGCTAAGGTAGCGGCGGCCGCCGCGCGGTCAACGAGGCGCGGAGGACCTACGCGGGCGCCCGGCCGCGGAGGAGCGCCCAGGTGTGGGCCAGGTCGGCGCGGAGGGCCATCTCCTTCCACCGCCTCCCGATCTCGAGGAGCGTCAGGGCGCCGAAGAGCCCGGCCGTGAGGAGGTGGCTCGAGACGTCCGGGAGGCCCGGGTACCGGTTCGGGAAGAGGAGGCCCGCCAGCCAGAGGACGAAGAGGGTGAGGCCGTTGCGGAACGAGACGCGCCGGGAGAGGAGGACGACGGCTCCGTAGATGGTCATCGCCATCGAGAGGAGGAGCTCCTCCGCGTGGTGGGCGTCGATCGGCACGACGCCTCCACCGTTCGGCGAGATCCGGTAGACGAGGGGGATCATCGCGAAGAGGAGGGTCCACTGGTTCACGGTCGAGGAGACCATGTTCAGGAGGGCCATCGGCGCGAGCTTCACCTTCTGCGCCCAGTAGAAGGCGGTCACCTTCTCCGGGAACTCGGAGAGGAAGGGGGCGATCCACTGGATGACGAAGAAGGTCGGCAGCCCGAGCTCGAGCGCGCTGTGCTTGAGCGACTCGACGAAGGGCTCCGCGACCGCGAAGATCGTCGCCCCCCCGACGACGAAGTAGAAGACGACGAGCTTCGTGCGCGGGCGGCCGCTCGGCGCGACCGCGAGGAATCGGGCGGGCGCGACGAGGTCCTCGATCCCCTCCTTCTCCTCCGGGGGGAGGCGGTAGAGGGCGAGCATGTAGAGCGCGTAGACCCCTCCGAGGACGCCCGTGTCGAGGAGGGAGAGGCTCCGCTTCGCGAGGATGACGAGGAACCAGGCCATCGCGGCGAGGAAGCCCGCCGTCTCGACGAGGGCTTCGGGTCGCAGACGCAGGACGAATCTCCCCTCGTGGTGCCGGATCCGGTGGGAGGCGGCGGCCGTGAAGAGGATGAGGGACCAGCCGAGCCCGATCAGGAGCCGGACCGAGCCGGTCGCGTTCGCCATCATCAGGTCGACCTTCCCCGACCAGGAGATGTACGCCTCGACGGCGAACTCGGGGAGGACCTGCAGGAGCGCGACGACGGCGACGACGAAGCCCTGGGAGAGGTAGAACTGCGTGGCCTCCGCCGCCCAGGCGATGAGGAGGGCGGACGCGACGACCGTCACGCCGCAGATGGAGGCGAGCCGCAGCGCCGGGTCGTCGTGGTTGACCCGCGCGTAGAAGGCCGCCGCGATCGCGATCGCCGCGAGGGAGTGGAGGAGGTAGGCCTCCGCCGGGGCGAGCCGCCTTCCTTCCTTCATGCCGGGATCGCGGGGGCCGTCAGGCGCCGCGGAAGAAGAGGGCCCAGGCGAGCGCGAGCCACGGGAGGAGGAAGGGGACGGCGTACTTCGCCATGTAGCCGAGGAAGGAGGGGCAGGCGACCCCCGCGCGCTCCGCCATCGACTTCACCATGAAGTTCGGACCGTTCCCGATGTAGGTGGCGGCCCCGAAGAAGACCGCCCCCATCGAGATCGCGAGGAGGATCCGGGGCCGCGCGGCGACGAAGGCCGCGACGTCCGCGGCGCGGTCGAGGGAGAGCCCCTGCTGGCCGGCGGCCACGGTGAGGAAGGAGAGGTAGGTCGGGGTGTTGTCGAGGAACGCGGAGAGGACGCCCGTCTTGAAGTAGTAGGACGCCGGCGAATCGAGCCCGAAGTCCCGCGCGTGCGCCTCGAGGTACTGGAGCGCGGGGACCATCGTCGCGAAGATCCCGGCGAAGAGGATCGCGACCTCCCGGATCGGGTGGAAGTCGAACTCGTTCTCCTCGAGGACCGAGGGGGCCGAGGTCCGGTGCGCGACCGCCGCGGCGATCACCATGATCAGCTCCGGGATCCCGAAGCCGAGCGGAACGATCAGGAACACGGCGCCGAGGATCACGAAGATCCAGAAGAAGTTCCCGATCCCGATGAACTCGATCCCGGTGCGGCCGACCGGAGGCTCCGGACCGGGCCGCTTCCAGGCGTGGTAGGCGTCGATCGAGAAGAAGGTCGCCAGCAGCCCGAGGACGACCGTCGCCCAGACCCCGTAGGCGTGCTCCGCGACCCACCAGAAGTCGATCCCCTTGATGAACCCCATGAAGAGGGGCGGGTCCCCGATCGGGGTGAGGGCCCCGCCGCAGTTGCTGACGAGGAAGATGAAGAAGACGACGTGATAGGGGCGGACGTGCCCCCGGTTGATGCGGAGGAAGGGTCGGATCAGGAGGGCCGAGGCCCCGGTCGTCCCGAAGACGTTCGCCAGGAACGCGCCGAGGAGGAGGAGGATCGTGTTGACGACCGGCGTCCCCCGTCGGGTCACGCGGATCAGGATCCCCCCGCTCGCGACGTAGAGGGAGCCGATGAGGGAGATGAAGGAGACGTACTCGAGGCCGCGGTGCGCGAGGGGATCCGCTTCTCCGCGGACGAGGAGGTACCAGGCGACGACGAAGGCGCCGAAGGCGAGGGAGACGAGCGGGTACTTCTTGCCCCACCACCTCGGGACGAGGAGGGGGAGAAGGGCGATCGCCGCCAGGAGGCCGACGAAGGGCCCGACGAGCCAGAGGGGGACGGACCCCGCCTCCGCGGCCGTCGCCCCCGCCGCGGCGGCCCGGGGCGCAAGGAGACAGACCGCGAGCGCGCCGAGGACGAGCCGGGCCGGCGGGCGCCTGGGGGTCATGGGACGTCGGTGCGTCGAGGGATTTCGGCGGTTCGCGGGAGCGCGCGCCGGCGGGCCCGGGGAGATTCCGGGCCCAAGGGGGGCGGCAATCTCGGAGAACCTCCGAGACGTGTCAAGGCAAACCGGAGGCGCGGGAACGCGGCGGGCCCGGCCGCGTACTATCCCGTCCCCGGACCACCGGCCCGACCGAGAAAGGAACCCCGATGTCCCGCCTCGCCTGGACCGCCCCCGCGGCGCTCCTCCTCCCGCTCCTCGCCCCCTCCGCCGTCCCGGCCCCTTCTCCCGCCGCCAAGACCTACAAGATCGACTCCGTCCACTCGAGCGCCCTCTTCCGGATCAAGCACAACAACGCGAGCTACTTCCACGGCGGCTTCCACGACATCTCGGGGACGATCGTCCACGACGAGGCGAACCCCGCCGGCTCCTCCGTCGAGGTCACGATCAAGGCCGACAGCGTCTCGACGGGCAACGGCAAGCGCGACGATCACCTGAAGAGCCCCGACTTCTTCAACGCGGCGGAGTTCCCCGTCCTCTCCTTCAAGAGCAAGGGGGTGAAGAAGGGCAGCGCGAAGGAGGAGCTCGAGGTCGCGGGGGACTTGACGATCCACGGCGTGACGAAGCCGCTCACGGCGAAAGTCGCCCACACCGGGACCGGCAAGGGGCAGCGCGGCGAGGTCGCCGGCTTCGAGACCGTCTTCACGATCAAGAGGACGGACTTCGGCATGAACTACATGGTCGGGCCGCTCGGCGACGAGGTGCAGGTCACCATCTCCCTCGAGGGGGAGATCCAGTGACCCCATCCGGCGTCCGCTCCGCCGGACGCCGGCGTCCCCCCGCGAGCCGAAGTGATCCTCGACGCGCTCCTGCGAGGGGTGCTCGTCCCGGCCCTCGTCGCGGGAGTCCTGCTGATCCTGATCGATCGCCTTCCCGGACGCGAGGGCGGGAGGGGGGCCAGGAACTGGCTCGGCGCGATCCCCCTCGCGGCGGGGTATGCCTCCACCCAGGTCGCGCTCGTCGGGTGGCCCGCCTTCCCGCCCCGCGAATCGACGCACGGCCTCTTCTACATCGCCATCGCGGCGGCCCTCCTCTCGCCGCTCGCGACGGCCCGCGGGATCCGGGCCCCCCTTCGCTGGATCGCGACGGCCGTCCTCGCCTTCGGCGTTCCGGTCCTCCTCCTCCGCTCGAGGATCGTCCAGCGCTGGAGCGCGGGCGAGTCCCTCCTCGTCGTAGGCGCGCTCGGGTCCTCCCTGCTGGCGGTCGGCGGGGCGGCCGGGACCGCCGCCCGGCTCCCGGGACCTCTGTCCTACGTCGTCCTCCTGATCCCGCTGGGATCCGCGGCGGGAGTGCTCGGGCTTTCCGGGACGGCGCTCCACGCCCAGCTCGCCGGCGCGGTCGCCTCGGGACTCGGGGCCGGATTCGTGATTTCCCTGACCCGCGGCGGCGCACCGGCTTCACCCGCCATGGCGCGCTTCTCCTCGATTCTCCTCGCCTCCGTCCTGATCACAGGCCATTTCTACGCCAGGGTCTCGGTCGCAAGTGCTCTCTTGATAGCTCTTTGCCCCATTGCCACGGCCTGCACGGAGGGCCTCGAACGGGGGCGGAGCCTGTCGATGTGGCAGCGGACTCTCATCCACATCCTCGGACCGGGGATTCTCGGGGGCACATCTCTGGGACTCGCGGTCCGGGCCTTCCTCGCCTCCGATGCTGCGGGGTTCTGACCCAGAGGCTCTCCTGCAAACGCCTATCTCTTGGCCGCTTATGTAATCGATCCCGTGGGTCGGTCGATGCGGTGGCCAACGGATCCGGCGGGGGTTCTCTCCGAATCCGGCAGAGGCGGTTCGCAACCGGGCCAAACGTGGCCTACGATTGTTCTACTCGTTGCGTCGGTGGAAGGTTTTGGCTCACCCTAACCCCTTCGTTTTCGTCTACGGATCCCTTCGCCGGGGTGGGGCGAAGCACGTCCTGCTCCTGCAGGCGGGCGGGCGGCCGATCGCCGACGGGACGATCGCAGGCCGGCTGTTCGACCTCGGACGGTACCCGGCGGCCGTGAAGGCGACCGATCGCAAGAGTCGGATCCGGGGGGAGGTCTACGTCCTCCCCGACTCGACCGCCGGGCTCGCGAAGCTCGACCGCGTGGAAGGTTACGACCATGCCCGCGTCTCGAAGTCGCTCTTCGCGCGGCGGGTCGTCACGGTCACGCTCGACGGCGGGAAGACGCTCGACGCGTGGGCCTACTTCTACAACAAGCCCGTCAAGCAGGCCCGGGAGCTCGCCAGCGGCGAGTGGCGGGCCCGCGTCTGAGCCTCTAGAGCACCGAGACCGGATCGACGTCGACCGTCACCTCGCACCCCGGCCAGGAGCCCTCCGCGACGTCGTGAAGGACCGCGCGGATCGCGGCCAGGGTCGACGGTGGGGCGACCTTCGCGAGGAGATGCCACCGGGCCCTTCCGCGGATCCGCGCGATCGGCGCGGGCGCGGGGCCGAGGATCTGGACGCCCGGTGCAAGTCCTCCCAACGGACGCTCTTCCACCTCGAACGGGAGGGCCGGGGACTTCCCTGGCTCGGGCGCCGGAGATGAGCCGAGCAGGCGGTCCCGGATCCGGACCGCCGTCGCCCGGGCGCGATCCTCGTCCTTTCCCTCGACGAGGATGCGCACGGCGCGGGCGAAGGGAGGGAAGCCCGCGCTCCGGCGGCCCTCGATCTCCTCCCTCGCGAACGCCTCGTAATCGTGCCGGACCGCGAACCCGATCGCGTCCTGCTCGGGCTGGTGGGTCTGGACGAAGACCACCCCTCCCTTCGGTCCCCTCCCGGCCCGCCCCGCGACCTGGGAGATCAGCTGGAAGGTGCGCTCCGTGGACCGGAAGTCAGGGAGGTGGAGGGCCGTGTCCGCGGAGACGACGCCCACCACGGTCACGTTCGGGAAGTCGAGCCCCTTCGCGATCATCTGGGTCCCGACGAGGGCGTCGATCTCCCCCCGGCGGAAGGGGCCGAGGACCCCCTCGTGGGCGCCGCGCGCCACCATCGTGTCCGAGTCCATCCGCGCGACCCGGATGCCGGGGATCTCCCTCCGCACGAGGTCCTCGACGCGCTCCGAGCCCGCCCCGAGGAACAGGAGGCCCCCCGCCGTGCAGTCGGGACACTTGGTCGGCGGGACCTCCTCCTCCCCGCAGAGGTGGCAGACGGCCCGCCGGTGGCGGCGGTGGTAGGTGAGGGAGGCGTCGCACCGGTCGCAGCGCACGGTCGCCGCGCAAGTCGGGCAGTAGAGGACGGGGGCGAATCCACGCCGGTTCAGGAAGAGGATCGCCTGCTCCCGCCTCCGGACGGCGTCGCGCACCGCCGAGAGGAGGGGGCGGGAGAGGAGCGTCGGGGCCCTCCCGGGCCCGGTCTCCCGGCGCAGGTCGACGACGCGGATCTCCGGGAGGGAGCCTCCGCCGACGCGATGGGGCAGGCGCAGCAGCCGGGACCGTCCCTCCTGCGCGTCCCGCCACGCCTCGAGGCTCGGCGTCGCGCTCCCGAGGAGGAGGGCCGCCTCGGCGATCTCGGCGCGGCGCCGGGCGACGTCGCGGGCGTGGTAGCGGGGCACCTGCTGCTGCTTGAAGGAGGGCTCGTGCTCCTCGTCGACGACGACGAGGCCGAGGTCCCGGACGGGGGCGAACACGGCCGAGCGGGCGCCGACGACCACGCGGGCCTTCCCCTCCCGGATCGCCCGCCACTGGTCGAACCGTTGCGCGTCCGTCAGGCGGCTGTGGAGGACCGCGACCTCCCCGAAGCGCCCCCGGAACCGCGCGACCGTCTGCGGCGTGAGGGAGATCTCGGGCACCAGGACGATGGCCGAGCGGCGCGCGGCGAGCGTCGCCTCGAGCGCCCGGAGGTAGACCTCCGTCTTCCCGCTCCCCGTGATGCCGAAGAGGAGGAACCCCCCGAACTTGCGCTCGCGCACGATGGCGGTAACCGCGTCGCGGGCGGCCTCCTGCTCCGGGGTGAGGCGAGGAGGCGGCCCTCGCTCGATCTCCCCCTCGAGGAGGGGATCCGAGGTGACGGGAACGCGGCGGATGCGGACCCACCCCTTCTTCCGCAGCCGGAGGACCGGCGACCAGGAGAGCTTCGTCCGACCGAGGAGCTCGACCCTCTCGACCGGTCCTCCGGCCTCGAGGAGCGTGCGCAGGACCCGGAACTGCTTCGGCCAGTCGGTCTCGAGGGAGGCGAGGGCGCCCTCCGCGCCGGGGGTCGCCTCGATCTGGACGATGCTCCGGCGGGCGACCTCCCGCTTCAGCGAGGCGGGGAGGAGCGCCGCGATCGCCTGGCCCCACGAACAGACCGTCTCATCCGCGATCCAGAGCGCGAGCTCGAGGAGGTCGCCGGGGAGGATCGGCTCCTCGTCGAGGAGGCGCTCGAGCGGCCGGATCCTCCGCGGATCCATCCCGGGCTCGCCCAGGACCCGCACGCAGACCCCCACCTCCCGCCTCGTCGCGAAGGGGACGACGACGCGCGCGCCGGGAGCGATCGAGGACCGGAGCGGCTGCGGCACCGCGTAGGTGAACTCCGTCCGGATGGGCCGGTTCAGCGCGACGGCGGCGTACGCTCTCTCGGAGACCACGGAGTTCCCTCCCGGAGCTGGAGGCGCGGGGGTGGGAGGGGTATATCGCGGATCGCGGGAGCGAGAAGAGGAGCGGTCGGGGCGAACCGGTCGCCGGATCCCGCGTCGATACGGGCGCGGGGTGAGACCTCCGCCCTCCCCACGCCTATCCTGGGACCGGAATGCCGAGCATGCGCGGCCTTCGTCCTCCCTCTCCGGCCCGTCGCGCGGCCGCCGGATCGACCCTCCTCCTCCTCGCCGCGGCGTTCGCCGAGGGGAAGGCCGGGGCGGGGGACCCGGCGCTCCTCGCGCCGACTCCGGGGAGCCCCGTCTGGTCCTACGCGGTCCTTCCCGAGGACTCTCCGGCGGGGGAGGAGCCCTACCGGCTCCGCGCGCTCGCGGGCGGGCCGTGCTGCGGGGAGAAGGTCGCCCGGATCCGATGGGAGGTCCGACGCCCGGCGCCGTCGGGCGAGACTCCGGCGGAGGAGGATCCCTCCGCGGGAGTCTTCTCCACGCCCGAGGTCACGATCCCGCTCGCCTCCGATGCCTCGATCGCGACGAGGTACCGGCCCGCCCGGCCCGGCGCCTTCTTCCTCGGCCTCCGGCAGACCTGCGACGCTCACCCGGATTCCACCCGCTCCTCGTTCGCGAAGGTCCACCAGTTCCGCGTGGCGTTCCGTCGGTCCGCCGAGGGCGACGGCCTCTGGTTCCACATCAACTGGAGTCAAAGGGGGTCGGAATCGATGGACCTCGACGTCACCGGCCCTCCCGGCGGGATCCTCTCGAACGTCTTCCTCGGGAGCCGGCAGCTCCCCCGGCCCGGGGGGCCGCGGGGGTGGCAGGGGCACGGAACCGTCGACTTCCCGATCCACGCGCGACAGCCGGACTTCGAGCCGATCTCGGTACCCCTCGATCCGTCCGATCCGCCGGACGAGGAGGGGCTAGTCCGGAGGACGATCTCCGTCGAGGCTAGGCCGAGCCAGGGAAGCCTCTTCGTCCGGGACTGCGAGATCCGGGTGATCGCGGGAGGGCGACCGGGCGAGAGGGCATGGGAGCAGGTGGCGCCGCCGGCTGCGGCGGATCGGCTGCGCGGGACGGTCGCAGTCCTCTCCGATGTCCAGATCCCGGAGATCCGCAGGCCTCCCGCCCCTTCTTCCCCGGTCCCGGCGCGGGAGGCGCCCCCCGAGGCGAGCGCGGGCTCCTCCGCGGCCCGGATCCTCGAGATCTTGCGGGAGTGGGAGCCGATCGCGAAGGAGACGAGGAGGATCTTCCGTCTGCGCGTGAACGTCCACCCCGCGGACCCCGCCCTGACCGAGGAGGATTCGCCCATCTCCCGGGTCTACTTTCTCGCGCTCTCGGACGATCCGGCGCAGCGGCGGTATCCCGGCGCGTCCGTGGAGGAGGTGGAGGACGTCCCGATCCCCTTCGCCCCCCTGCGCGCGACGCGCCTCCCGGGAGTTCCGACGGAGACGTCGACCGGATTCGAGGTCTCGGCGGAGATCGGGTTCGAGGGCCTCCTCTACCACTCCTACTACTTCCTCGCCGCGTTCGAGCCGCGCTCCCTCGCGGCGATCGCCCGCGCCTTTCCCCCCGGAGTCAACCCCAACCGGCACAACAATCACCGGCTCGATGGATTCGAGCGGATCCACCTCCCTCATCCCACCCGATCCAGATCCGATCCCCCGCCGGCGATCCCCGCGCTTCGCGTCGAGCTGCGCGCGGGCTCCCCCTCGTTCGCCTGCGACGAGCCCCGGATCCTCGTCCTGCGATTCCCCGTGTTGCCCGGACTCCGGGGTCTCTTCGATCCGAAGAGCCTCGAGTGGACGATCCGCCACGAGGGGAAGGAGAGGGTCGAAGCCAGGTGGCGACCCAACCCCGGCGGCCCCTGCACCATCGAGACTTCCCGCGGCTACGAGGTCCACGGGGACCGCGGAGGCTGGATCGGGCTCGCGACCGAGGCGTTCGATGAGAGGAACCGGGCCCTCCTCGAGCTGTGCCTTCCCTCCGGAACCTACGAGGTGAAGGCGAGCGGGCGCCTCGAGATCCCCGCCGGACCGCATCGCGCCGACGTCCCCTTCGAGTCGTCCTGGACGCGCTTCGACGTCCGGGCTCCCGACGGCGAAGAGGCGAAGGCGCTCGAGTACCTGGGGGCGAGGCTCCCCGACCCCGTGCCGGCCCTCCGGCTTGGCGGGATCCCGACCGACACCCTCCTCGGGCTCCTGGAGGTCGCTCCCCGCTCCCGCGCCGCGAGCGTCGCGCGCGCACTTCTGTGGGGACGCGTGACCCCCGCCACGAAGCCGAGCGGTCTCGAGCTGATGCGGAGGATCGCGGACCGGTGGGGAGGCTCTCCGTCCGACCGGGCCGGACCGGAGGCGATCGGGGAGCTCGCGGGAGCCCTCGGGAGGGCGGTGCGGGTCGGGGACAAGGGAGTCGTCGAGGTCCTCCTCCCTCGACTCGTCGAGGCGGGTCGCGCCGGGCTCGCCCGCCTGCGCGAGCTGGGCGAAGACGGGTGGGGCACCCTGTTGCTCCGGGAGTTTGACGAGAAGGCGATCGCCCCTCTCCTCGGGGTCGACCCCGACTCTCCCGATTGGCCGGCCGCGATGGAGCGCGCCCTCGCCGATGCGGAGCGCGCCTTCGAGAGCGGGTCCGGGGAGGCGAGGTTCCTCGATTCGCTCCACTCCCTCAGCGAGGTCCAGCTGCTCGCGAGCGCGATCCGGACCCGCAGGCTCGTCGAGGGGCGCTGAGCCCCGCCGCTCCTCCTCATCCCCCCGCGCACGTGCAGGGCGTTCCCCCGCACCGCGGGCAGCCCTTCCCGTACTTCGCGACCGCCGCCCCCTCGAGGTCGACCCCCTCGAGCGAGGCGAGCGTCGAGAGCCAGGCGAGGCAGTCGGCGAACTCGGCCGCGAGCTCCTCTCGGGTCCCCTTGCGGCGCGCGCGGGCGAGCTCCCCGACCTCCTCCGCGAACCAGGCGAAGGTCCCCGCCCACCCCCGGGCGGAGTCCCGCGCGAGGTAGATCGACTCGATCCTCTTCTGGAAGTCGCGGACGTTCATGAGGGGAGCCGCCTCGCGGTCGCGAGGACGATGTCGGCGGGGAAGGGGGTCCCCCCGGCGTGGGCCTCGAGGGTCTGGAGCACCACGGGGAGGAAAGCATCGGTCGGGTGCGCCGCCTCCCGCTTCACGGCCGAGTAGACCCCCTTCTCCCCGATCTCCGCCCCCTCCGCGTTGCGCACGAGGAACGCCCCGCTCGTGAGGAGGAGGACCCGGTCGCCGGGGGAGAGGGGGACCTCGACCTGGGCGATCGTCCGCTCGAACACCGGCCCCGGATCGAAGCCGAGGGCGATCCCCTCCGAGTGCACGGCGCGCAGAGCCCCGCCCGCCGCCGCGTAGCGGAGGAGAGGGACCTTGTGGCCCGCGCTCGCGACGTGGAGGGCGCCCTCCGCCGGATCGAGGACGGCGTAGAGGACGGAGACGAAGAGCCCGCGGCGCATGTCCGGGGCGAGCGAGCGGTTCGCGGCGATCAGGGCGGCCTTCGGACCCTCGGCCCGCGGGGCCTCGGCGCGCAGGCAGGTCCGCGTCATCGTCATCAGGAGAGCCGCGGTCACGCCCTTCCCCGAGACCTCGGCGACGAGGAGACCGATGCGGCCGCCCGGCAGCTCGAGCAGGTCGTAGAGGTCCCCCCCCGTCTCCTCGGCGGCCCGGTAGGCGCCGGCGACCTCGTAGCCCGGGACCGGCGGGAGCCCCTTCGCGAGGAGGCTCTCCCGGACCTCCGCGGCGATCTTGAGGTCGTGCTCGCGCCGCTCGAGGTTCCGCTCCGCCTCCCGCGCCTCGCGCAGCCCCTTGATCATCCGGTCGACCGCGCGGGTGAGGAGGCCCACCTCCCCTCCTCCCCGGACGTGGATCGGATGGTCGAGCCTCCCGTGCGAGATGATCCCGATGTCCTCGATCAGCCCCTTCAGCGGGGCGACGCCGCGCTGCGCCGCCTGGAAGGCGACGACGACCGCGACGAAGACGAGGACGAGGGTGACCCCGACGAAGAGGGAGAGGAGTATCGTCTGGAGGTTGCTCGTGTGCTGGTCGGAGAGGAAGACCTCCGTCCACTCGATCACCTCCCCCCGCGTGTTGCGCAGCTTCGGATGGCGGAAGATCTGGCCCCGGTAGGTGCGCCCGTCCGTGACGTACTCCGCGGGCTGCACGATCGTCTCCCCGTTCTGGTAGGCCGCCCCGATCTCCTTGAAGCTGACGTTCGAGCGCGGGACGGGCCTCGCCGCCGTGAGGCCCGCGGACTCGAACTCGCGGATCGTCGCCTGCTTCACGAGGGAGTAGAGGAGGAGCGCGCCGAGGATCATCACGACCCCCACGGCGACGCTCACGGTCAGGGCGAAGCGCGTCGCGAGGCTCTTCCCCGTGTCCGTGGCGACCTCCGCGCGGGGCCGCCGGCGGTCCCCCTCCCTCCCGTGCATCTCGCGGCCCGTCCGCCTCTCCGCGTTCATGCGAAGGGGACTCCCGCGGCCCGCGCCCCGGAGAGGAGGAGGAGCCCGTAGGCGCCGCAGGCCGCGTCGTCGAGCAGCACCCCCCAGCCGGCGGGGAGGGCCTCCAGGCGCCGGGCCGGCGGGGGCTTGACGACGTCGAGGACGCGGAAGAGGACGAAGCCGAGCGCGAGCCGGCCCGCCGTCGGCGCGCCCCCGTCGGCGTGAAGCGGGAGGACGGTGATCAGGAATCCGGCGACCTCGTCGAGGACGACCGCGGGGGGATCCTTGAGGCCGAAGTGCCGCTCCGCCCAGGGGCCGAGGGCGACCGTCAGGAGCGACACGACGAGGATCGCGGCGAGCGCGCAGAGGAGGAAGTGCCCGTCCGGGAGAAGGAGGGCGATCCCGACGCCTCCGAGCGTCCCCACCGTCCCCGAGGCGACGGGGGAGAGGCCGAGACCCAGGCAGGAGACCGCGAGGACCCTAAGTCGGTCCCTCACCGGCGAAGCAGGACCGGGCCTTCCAGACGTAGGTGGCCGCCGAGTAGAGCGTCAGGGCCACGGCGACGACGACCGCCGCCTCCGCGATCCAGGTGACGGGGGAGACGAAGGGCTCCGGGGTGAAGGGACGGAAGAGGACCGAGCCGATCGCGAAGCACTGGACGCCCATCTTCAGCTTCCCCGCCCGGTCGGCCGGGAAGGGGGTCCCCTTCGACTCCACGAACCCTCGCAGGGTCGTGACGAGGAACTCCCGCGCGAGCACGACGACGACGATCCAGGGGGGGACGAACTCCTTCGTCGCCGGGGCGACCGCCAGGAAGGCGAAGGAGCCGCACACGAGGACCTTGTCGACGACCGGGTCGGCGATGCGCCCGAACACGCTCGCCTCGCCGCGCCGGCGCGCGAGCCACCCGTCGAGGATGTCCGTGACCGCGGCGACGACGAACAGGATCCACGCGACGCCGGCCGTCCCCGCCGCCTGCCCGGGCTCGAGCGCGCACAGGCGCTCGAGGAAGTAGAACAGGACGCAGGCGAGGAGGAAGCGTCCGGCGGTGACGCGGTTCGCGAGGGTGTCGAGCCCCCCCCGGGTCCGCGGGAGGACGGCGCCCGCGCGCTCCCCCGCCGAGGTCACGTCGCCGCGACCTCCGCGACGAGGTCGTACCCGTCCCCCTCGACGCCGGTGACGCGCGCGCGGAGGAGCGCTCCCGACCGGAGGACCTCCCCCGCCCAGGAGCCCCCCGCCGGCAGGCGCACCGTCCCGTCCACCTCCGGCGCGTCCGCCCGCGTCCGGCCGACCCAGCCGCCCGAGGGCCCCTTCCCGTCCACGAGGACCTCGACCACCGAGCCCACGAGCGCGCGGTTGCGCTCCGCGTGGATCTCGCGCTGCGCCTGCAGGATCCCGTCCCGGCGGCGCCGCGCCGTCTCCGCGGGGACGTCGTCCGCGAGGTCGAAGGCGGGCGTCCCCTCCTCGTGCGAGTAGACGAAGGCTCCCAGGCGCTCGAACCGGAACTCCCGGACGAACGCGTGGAGCTCCTCGTACTCCTCCTCCGTCTCGCCCGGGAACCCGAGGAGGAGCGTCGTCCGCAGGGCGATCCCCGGGACCTCCTCCCGCAGTCGTCCGAGGATCTCCCGGACCTTCGCGCCCGAGGAGGCCCGCCGCATCCGGCGCAGCACGCCGTCCGCGACATGCTGGATCGGGATGTCGAGGTACTCGACCACGCGGGGGTTCTCCCGGATCGTCCGGGCCACGTCCCAGGGGAACGCGTTCGGGTAGGCGTAGAGCACCCGCACCCAGGCGATCCCCGGCGAGGCCGCGACCGCCTCGATCGCCTCCGCGAGACGCGCGCGCCCGTAGAGGTCGCGCCCGTAGCCGGTCGAGTCCTCCGCCACGAGGACGATCTCGCGCGCCCCGAGCGAGGCGAGGTCGCGCGCCTCCTCCGCGATCGTCTCGATCGGCTTGCTCCGCATCTTTCCCCGCATCCCGGGGATGGCGCAGAAGGCGCAGGTGTGGTCGCACCCCTCCGAGAGGCGCAGGTACGCGTAGGAGGGGGGCGTCGTCAGCCAGCGCACGCGATCGGAGCCCGCCCCCTTCGGTCCCCCGGCGGAGGCGAACCGCGGGCCGGGCCGGCCGGCGGCGAGGCGGCGCGCGAGCCCCGCGATCTCGGCGTAGTCGGAGAGCGGGACGACGACGTCGACCTCCGGGAACTCCTCGGCGAGCGTCTCGCCGTAGCGCTGCGCGAGGCAGCCGGCGACGACGACGGCGCGCAGGTCGCCCCGGCGCTTGCGCTCGAGGAGGTCTCGGATCGCCGCGCGCGACTCCTCCCGCGCGGGGCCGATGAACGCGCAGGTGTTCACGATCGCGACCTCGGCCTGCCCGAGGTCGGCGCTGACGACGCACCCCCCCTCCGCCAGCCTCCCGAGGATGACCTCGGAGTCGACCTGGTTCCTCGCGCACCCGAGGTGAACGAGGGAGACCCGAGTGGGCTGGATGGAGGGGCGCCGCACGTGCGATCGCTTCCCCGTGGGGAGTCCCGCGCCGGCCCCCGGGGCGCGGGGCTCGGGCGAACGGAGGGAGGGAACGGCCCCGACCTCACCTCCGAGAGGCTCGGGTCGGGAACCGTTCAGCCTCCCCGAGGCCGCTTCTCCCACTCCGAACGGGTGAGCAATATATCCCGCGCGCTCCCCCCCCGGTAGGGACCCACGAGGCCCTCGCGCTCGAGGCGCTCGAGGAGGCGGGAGGCGCGGACGAAGGGGACGCCGAGCCGGCCCTGGAGCACGCTCACCGACGCCCGCTCCGCCTCGAAGATCGCCTCGGCCGCCTCGATGAGGATCCCCCCCTCGTCGGAGGAGGGGGGGGATCCCCCTCCTCGGCGGAGCGCGGCGGGTCGGAGGATCGCGGGCCCTTCCTCGCGCGGATCGCCTTCCGGAGCCGGGTCCGGCTCTACGGGCGGGCCGGCCCCGGACGGTGCGGCCGGCGGGTCCGGATCGGAGCCGGCGGCCTCGCGGGAGGAAGCTCCTCCCCGAGCCACATCGACCAGAGGACCTGATCCTCCGGCATCCCCATCGTCGGGATCCGCCGGAGGAGATCGATCAGGCGGGCTCCCGTCGGGGACGGATCGGTCGGCGCCTCCGGCCCCGGGCGCCGAGCCCTGCTCCGGATCTCCTCGTTCCGCCCGTGCTTCGATTCCTGCATCGGCTTGTGCCTCGACCCCTTCTTCCGTAGCCGGGACTCCGGTCCCGGTTTCACCCGCCGTCGGGTCGGCCGGCCCGTATCGGCCGTCGGCCGCGTCGGACTTGGGCCGGATCGGAGCGTTGGACGGACCGTCCTCGCGCTCCGTTCCCCCGCCGCCCCCCCCCTGCGCCGCCTCGGGGGAGAGGGGCGCGGGCGCCGGCAGCGGACGGCCGGGCTGCATCCTCGTCACGATCTCGCCGAAGCCCTCGATCGCCGGAGCCGGGGAACGGCCCGCGCCGGAGGGCGCGAAGAATCCATCGGTCGCGAGGTGGAGCGCGAGCAGACCCGCCGAGACGAAGAGCGCCGCCGCGCCCCACGTACCGATCAGGGCGGAGATCCCCCCGGCGGCCCGGGCGCCGATCCACCCCGCGTGCGCGGGGCCCTCGGTGATCGCGAGGAACGAGGCGGCGAACAGCACGGCGCCGGCGATCCCCGCACCCCTCGCGACCGGTCCTTTGAGGGCGCCGCGGACGAAGGTCGAGACCCCCCACTGGAGCACGAGCCCCGCGAGCAGGAGGGAGGGGAAGAACCCCAGGGCCTCCTCGACTCGGACGAGGGAGAGCGTGAGGAAGTTCCGGTCGAATTCGGTCCCGGGGCGGAAGAGGCGGTGGTAGGCGAGCCCGACCCCCTGGAAGCCGGAGAGCCCGACCGCGCCGAGCGCCGCGGCCGCGAGGGCGCCGCCCGAGCGTCGCGCGGGAGCCTCCGCGAGGAGGTTCAGGGATCCCTCCGCGGCGCCCTCACTTCGGGGCCTCCCCTTCCGTGACGGGGGCGGGCGCGGGGGCGGCTCCCCCGTCCCGGCGACGCGCCTCCCATTCCTCGACGGTCACGAGGACCTCGCGCGCCTTGCTCCCGACGAACTTCCCGACGACCCCGTCCTCCCCCATGCGGTCGATCAGGCGGGAGGCGCGCGTGTAGCCGATCGCGAGCGCGCGCTGGAGGAGCGAGGCCGACCCGCGCTGGCTGTCGATCACGACCCGGACCGCGTCGTCGTAGAGGGGGTCGGGCCCCTCGAACTCCTCCTCGTCCTCGAGCCCCGCCTGCGGGGGTCCGCCGCCCGCGGGGACCTGGACGAGCTCGGGGGAGAACTCCGGGCCCCCCTGGTCCGCGAGGAACGCCGTGATCCGCCGGACCTCGCCGTCGGTGACGAACGCCCCCTGCGCGCGGACGAGGATCGAGGCGCGCGGCGGGGAGTAGAGCATGTCCCCCTGGCCGAGGAGCTTCTCCGCCCCGTTGCCGTCCAGCACCACGCGCGAGTCGACCTTCGCGGCGACCTGGAAGGCGACCCGCGTCGGGAGGTTCGCCTTGATGAGGCCCGTGATGACGTTCGTGGAGGGGCGCTGCGTCGCGAGCACGAGGTGGATCCCGACCGCGCGCGACTTCTGGGCGAGGCGGGTGATCGAGGTCTCGACCTCCTTCGCCGCGATGAGCATCAGGTCGGCGAGCTCGTCGACCACGATGACGACGTAGGGGAGGCGCGCCGGGGTCTGCTCCGGGTCGAACCCGTCCCCCAGGCGCCCGCGGAGCTCCTTCTCCCCCAGCGCGTTGTAGTCCGTGATGTGCTTCACCCCCGTCCTCGACAGCAGGTCGTAGCGCTCGTCCATCTGCACGCAGGCCCAGTCGAGGATGCCGGGGGCCTTGCGCATGTTCGTGACGACCGGGCAGAGGAGGTGGGGAATGCCCCGGAACGCCTGCAGCTCGACCATCTTCGGGTCGATCAGGATGAAGCGGCACTCCTCTGGCGTCCGCGTGAGGAGGAGGGAGAGGATGATCCCGTTCACGCAGACCGACTTCCCCGACCCCGTGGCTCCCGCGACGAGGAGGTGGGGCATCCCGGCGAGGTCGTCGACGACCGTCCGGCCGCTGATGTCCCGGGCGAGGAAGAGGGGGAGGGCCGCGCTGCGGACGCGGTCGGGGTCGAACTCGATCAGCTCCCGCAGCCGCACGATCCGCCTCACGGAGTTCGGCACCTCCAGGCCGACGGTCGACTTCCCCGGGATCGGGGCGACGACGCGCACGGAGCCGGCCTTGAGCTTGATCGCGAGGTCGTCGGCCAGCGCGGCGAGGCTCGAGACCTTCACGCCCGAGGCGAGCTCCAGCTCGTAGAAGGTGACGACCGGCCCCTCCTCCGCCGCGACGACCCGCGCCTCGATCCGGAAGGAGGTGAGCGCCTGCTCGATCGTCCCCGCGTTCGCCGCGATCTCCGCGTCGAGGGAGGCCCGCGCGCGCGCGGGCGCGTCGAGGAGGTCGAGGGAGGGGAGGACGAACCGGCTCTTGAAGGGGAAGGGGAGCGTCGCCGGATCGGGCTTGCGCGGCCGGGGGGCAGCGGAGGTCGATCCCCCCTTCGCCGCCTCGCGCTTCTCGGGAGTCGGCGCCTTCTTCGCGCCGCCGTTCTCCACGGCGAGGCGGGAGGCCGCCGGGGGCTCGGGCTTCGGATCCGCCCCCTTCTCGACCTTCGCCTCCCCGGTCCGGGCGCTCGCGGGCTGGAGCACGATCGGCCGCTCGGCGGCCGGGCGCGCCGGCGCGAGGGATCCTCGCGCGACCTCCCCCGCCGCGACCCCGGGCCTGCGACGCGCGACCCATTCGGCGACCGCCCGGATCCCGGCGAAGGCCGAGCCGAGGAGGGTCCTTCGCCACCGCGCCGCCGGACCGGGGCGCTCCTTCCGCAGGAGCGCCGCGAGGATCGGGTAGAAGGCGAAGTCGGTCGCGAGGAGCGCGGAGATCGCGAGGATCAGGGCGATCGCGAGATAGGTCCCGAAGTTCCCGAGCGCCTGGCCGAGGAGGGGCGCCACCGAGTGGCCGACCAGGCCTGCCCATCCCATCGGCCGGCTCGGGCCGATCGACTCCTCGAGGGTGCGCAGGTGGCCGAGGAGGACCGAGAGGGCGACGGTGAGCACGAGGAGCCCGACCGACTTCGAGACCCAGCCGACGACGCTCCTGCGCAGGAGGACGAAGATCCCCCACACGGAGATGCACGAGTAGAGGACGAAGGCCGCCGACCCGAAGAGGTAGACCGACCCGCGCGCGACCCGGTGCCCGACGAAGCCGCAGAGGTTCGCCACCCCGGGCCCCGATCCGGCGCCGTCGTAGTCGTACCGGAAGGTCGCGACGGCGACGAGGAGGAAGAGCCCGAGCGCGACGAGGCCGAGCCCCCCGATCTCGCGGAGCTTGTGCTCCAGGCGTGCGGCGGCGCCGTCGGCCCGGCGGAGCGCCGCCCGGACGCGTCCGGTGGTCGCGGTCAGGGGTCCCCTACTTCCCGACGACGAGGCCGACGAGGGCGCGGGCGAGCGCCGCCTTCCGCAGGTTTCTGAAGACGAGGACCCGCCCGTCGCGCGCGATCGCGGCGGCGGAGGTGCGGTCGCCCTCGAGGGCCTCGGGACCGTTCAGCACGATCCAGTCGAGATTCTTCCGGCGGAGTTTCCGCCGTGCGTTCCTCTCGGCGGGGCCCAACCGCCCCGCCAACGGTCCCCGGGCTCCGAACGTCGCCCCCGGCTCGAGCGCGAACCCCACGAGCGTGCGACTTCCCTTGCGCCGCCCGAGCTCCGCGAGGATGTCCGGGTTCGGAACGAGCCGGAGCAGCGGCTTCGGCCTCGTCTCCCTCCGGAGCTTCCCGCGGTGCCTTGTCCGGGGTCGCCAGTCGGCGACGGCCGCGCACATTAGCACGGCATCCGCGACCCGGACAACCCTCCGGACGGCCCTTCGCATCTCCTCGGCCGTCGTCACGGGCACGAACCGTACCCCGGCCGGAGGACTGATGCATGTTGGCCCCGAAACTAGGGTTACGCGATGCCCGGCTCGCCTGGCGGCCTCGGCCAGCGCGTACCCCATCCGGCCGCTCGACCGGTTCGAGAGGTACCGGACCTCGTCGATCGGCTCGCGGGTCGGTCCCGCCGTCACGAGCACCCTGACCATTCCGGGTCGAGGTTTAGCCGATCCGCCGGCCCGGTAGAAGGGCGACCTCCGGGGAAGGGGGGGAGCCCGCCGGTCTCCCGTCGCGATCCCGTCAGGGAGCCCCGAGCTTGTGGACCAGGCGCCGGCCCAACCGCGGAATCGAGGGGAGGACGAGGAGCGGCGCCAAGGGGAAGAGGAGGGGAAGGCGCATCGCGAGGGCGCGGAACGCCTCGAAGCCGGTCCGGGCCCGTCCCCGCGTGTCCAGAACCTCGAGCCGGTGCCCGCGGGAACCCGCCGCGAGGAGGAGGCTCCCGCTCTCCCCGACCCGGAGCCGCCTCGCCCAATCGAGCGAGCTCAGGACGGCCATCCCTCGACGGCAGGCCGGACAGGCGCCGTCGTGGCGAACCTCGACGCGCAGGGACGGGAGGACGGAGAAGATCCCGGCGATGGCGACCGGGATCAGCCCGAGGCCGAGCCACTCCGGGACCTGGAGGAAGTAGAGGGACAGGATCCCGAGCCCCGCGGCCGCGATCGGGACGGCTCGCAGCAGACGCAGCGCCCACGGCCCGGTCCGGAGGAGGCGGCCGAGGAATCCCGGGACGCGCTCGAGCTCGAGGAAGCAGGCGAAGGTGAACCAGAGCGTGACGAAGGGTCCCGTCGACATCGTCTTCCAGGCGACCACGTGGAAGAGCGCGGCCGAGGGGAGGTAGACCCAGCGCAGTCGCGGGAAGGCGAGGACGAGGGGGAACGTCGTCTGGAGGAGGAGGATCCCCGCCGAGATGAGAACGAGGGGGACGCGGTGCTGCGCGAAGAAGGGGGTCCAGGGAGCGTCGAACTCGAGCATCATCCCCTGGAGCGTGTAGCCGTTGATCCACTCCCCGCCGGCCTGGACGAGCTTCGTCGCGCCGGAGAAGAAATACCCGACGGCGAGGGTGACCTGCGTGACGCGCAGGGGGAGCCCCGCCCAGGGCCCGACCTCGGGCTTCCCCTCGGGGACGCCTCCGCGTCCCGCCCGGCGCCACCGCGCGAGGGCGGAGCCGAGGGACAGGCGCGCGCCGACCGGCGCGAAGGGGAGGGCGAAAAGGGCGAACGCGAGGGCCACGAAGTCGTGATGGGGCTTCCCGTACGAGTAGAAGGTGCCGACCCAGTAGAAGGTGAGGAGGGCGGCGGCGAGGCAGGAGAGCCGGGTGAAGAGGCCGAGGATCCCCAGCCCCAGGGCGACGAAGAGGATCGTCGACACGATCCCGAAGGCGTCCGGCCCGATCGGGCCGATCCCGAGCGCCTCGAACAGGTAGATCGGTCTCCAGGGCCGGTGGAGGAACGCCGCCGCCTCCCCCCGCGCGTGCTGCTCCACGGCGGCGCCGTAGTAGCGGAGCCCCCAGAGCGCGGTGGCGAGCACGACGATCCGGAAGAGGGCGAGCCGGAGGAGCGGCGCCTCCCCGAACCAGAACCGGTCCCAGGCGGCGAGCGACCCGCGGATCGGAGGCGTGCGCCCCCGTTCGGGGTCAGCGGCCGGCATTCGGCCCCTCCTTCCGGAAGCGGCTCAGGACGAGGGGCGCCACGCGGATCGGCCCGCGCGGCGTGAGACGGAATCGCTCGGCCTCCACCTGGAGGGTGTCGAACGGGTCCCCGGGATGGCGCGCGTTGAGGGCGGAGAGGAAGGCGAGATTGGGCGCGTCCCCGCCGACGATCAGCGGCCGATAGACCTGCCAGGGGTCGTCGTACGTGATGCCCGCCTCCCAGGGCGCGACTCCGCGCCTGGCGACATCCTCCCCCCGGGCGACGATCCCGGTCCGGTAGATGACGTCCCCCTCCCGGTAGACATGCGAGTACATCGAGAACCCGACGAAGGGCCACGCCCTGGCGTGGGGCACGATCCCCGCCACGATCTGCAGGCCGACGGCGAGGAGGAGGAGGGCCGAGACCGAGGCCTGTCCCCACGCGGCGAGGGGCCGCGCCGACCGTCTCGCGTGGAGGAGGAATCCGAGGAAGGCACCTCCCCCGGCGAGCGCCCCGACGGCGAGCAGGAAACCCCGCGAGTAGCGGGGGGGGTAGGAGACGTCGAGGTGGACGACGCAGGGCTCCGAGAGGTTGAGATCGCGGTCGGACGAGACCGACTCGATCGTGTGGCGCCCGGGATGCAGGGGCCCGAGGTCGAGGGACCGGGGGAGCGGGCGCCACACGTGGTGGCCGTCTATCCGGTAGAGGACCCCCCCTTCCCCGGCGTCCCGGGGATCGACGGCGATGCGGAGGGGGTCGCCGTACGACAGCGTCCGGAGAGCCCCCGACGGCCAGGACTTCCCGTCGACCAGGAGTCGAGGCGAGGCCACCGGCCCGGCGAGGTCCGGTCGATAGCGCAGGGCGCCCTCCCGACACTCGACGAGGACCTCCCCCTTCACCCCGGGCCCGACGCGGTAGGGCCCGGGAGACCGCAGGCCATCCTCCCGGCCGAAGACATGTCCGTAGGAGAAGGTGGAGTGGAAGACCGCGATCGCCTCGTCCGTCGCCACCCAGACCCGGCGCCGCCCGTCGACGTGCACCGAGGTCGGCTTCCCCTGGATTCCCCCGCCGACGGGCTGGACCGCGTCGAGCCACTCGACCTCCGGACTGACGGCGAACAGTCCCCGATCCGCCGCCACAAACGTCGTACCCGCGGGTTCGGAGGCGAGATCCCGGATCGGGCCGGGCCCTCCCGGGCTGGTGCATCGGAGTACGATCGTCCCCCTCCCTGTCCGTCGGAGCAGGTTCTCCCCCGCGGCGGAGAGCGTCGCCCCATCGGACTCCCGGATCTCGAGTCGCGCGGCGGGCGGACCGCGCTCGACCCGCTCCCACGCCGGGTCGCTCTCCTGGGGAAGGCCGCCCCCCGTCGGAGGGCAGGCCAACAGCCAAGCCACGAGCGCCGCGCCCATCGACACCGGAGGATAACGGCCGCCGTGTCGGCCGGAACCGCCGGGACACCCGTCCAGCGCTCGTCGATCGCGAGGGACGACAGGGACGGACCGGCCTCGGTTCCCTAGCGGAGGTCGCTTCCCCATCCAATCGCCCCGATCCGATCCCGCGGGCGCGCGGCCCCGGCGAGGTCGTACCCCAACCGCTCGCCCGGCCGATTCCGGTGGGCCCGCGCCTCGTCTCTCGGCCCGCGCGTTGGACCCGCCGTGACGAGCACCCGGACCCTCTCAGGGAGAGGTCTAGCCGATCGAGCCCCCCGCAACAGGGGGACCCCCGGGTGGCGTCTGGCGATCCGGGGGTCCGCTCTGGTCGGATCAGATCGAAATCGCGGTCGAGCCGGTGACCCCGATGAGGAGGGCGGGGGAGAGGAAGGCCGCCTGCACGCTGATCGCGGGGACCGGGCCTCCGGTGGGCGGAATTGGCAACGCGAACAGGACCGGGCCGGGGCCCGGAGGCACGACGGAGAGGACGAACGACGTGGCCAACGCCGAGGTGACGAGACCCGGAAGGCCGAACGCGGGATCGAGGGGGGGCGCCGGGATCGCGACGGGGGGAGCTGCGAGCCCGAGGACGAGGATGACGGGGGAGAAGGGGGCCATCGGGAGGGGGGGGACCACCACCGAGAAGGCGGGGTTTCCGGCCGCCCAGACGACGGGAGGCGGAAGGAGGGCTGGGCCGCAGAGCGGCGCGGCGATCACGAGCCCGGGCTGGCCGGACGGGAGGAGCGGGGCGCAGACCTGTCCCGTCGCCGCAGGGGCGAAGGCGAGCAGGGCTGCGAACGTCGCGAGTCGGACGGGCTTCATGGGCGCTCTCCTTTCAGGTGTCAGCGCCCTCGGAGACGGGCCGCGACCGGGCCGTCTTACTCGGAACTACCGCGCGAGCGCGCGCTCGACCGCGGCGACGATCTTCGCCGGGTCGGCGAGGCGGCCGGGCCCCTCGACGCCGCAGGCGAGGTGGCCGCTCTCGGGATCGATCGCCTGCCACCCGAGCGAGCGAAGGCCCTCGAGGTTTCTCTTCACGACGGCGTTGGCGAGCATCCGGGCGTTCATGGCCGGGGCAAAGAGGCGCTTCGCCTCGGGGCGGAGCGCGAGGGCGGTCGTCGTGACGAGGTCGTTCGCCAGGCCGAGCGCGAGGCGGGCGAGGATGTCGGCGGAGGCGGGCGCGACGAGGAAGGCGTCGGCCGCGTCGGCGAGCGCGATGTGGGTCATCGCGGCCGGCGCGTCGGGGGCGAACTCGTCGACGACGGCCGCCTCTCCCGTGATCGCGCGGAAGAGGACGGGGGTGACCAGGCGCGCGGCGCTGGGCGTGAGGGCGACCGGGACCCGGTAGCCCTTCTGGACGAGCGTCGAGGCGACCTCGCACGCCTTGTAGACGGCGACCGAGCCCGAGACGGCGAGGACGACGCAGCGGCGCTCGGCGCTCACGCGACCCTCCTCCGGCTCCGGGCCCTGGAGGAGGCGCCCCGACCGGTCCTGCGCGAGGCGCGCAGGCCGAGGATCGAGCGGACTTCGGCGATGGCGCGGGAAAGATCGTCGTTCACGACGACGCGATCGTACCGCTTCGCGTGGCGCATCTCGCGGCGGGCGTTGCGCATCCGCCGCTCGACGACGGCCGGCGTATCGGTCCCGCGTGCGACGAGGCGGCGGCGCAGGTCCCGCATCGAGGGGGGGGCGATGAAGACGAAGATCCCCTCGACCCCCTTCGCGCGGAGCGTCTGCGCCCCCTGCACGTCGATCTCGAGGACGAAGGTCTTGCCGCGGCGCAACGCGCGCTCGAGCGGGGCGCGGAGCGTCCCGTAGAGGTTGTCGTGGACCCGGGCCCATTCGAGGAGGGCGTCCTGCGCGACGAGGCGCTCGAACTCCCGCCGGGATCGGAAACGGTACTCGACGCCGTCCCGCTCGCCCGGGCGGGGCCGCCGGGTCGTCGCCGAGACCGAGAACTCGACGCCGGGGAAGCGGCAGATCGCCCGGCAGATCGAGGACTTCCCCGACCCCGAGGGGCCCGAGATCACGACGAGCCGGCCGCGGCGGGCGGCCTTCATTCGACGTTCTGGACCTGCTCGCGGATCTTCTCAAGCTCCGCCTTCAAGGAGACGACCTCGGTCGCGATCGCGGCGTCGGCCGCCTTCGAGCCGATCGTGTTCGTCTCCCGGAAGATCTCCTGGACGAGGAAGTCGAGGGTCCGGCCGACGGCCCCCGGACGCCGCAGCGTCCGGCGGAACTCCGACAGGTGGGCGCGCAGGCGCGTGATCTCCTCCGTGACGTCGCACCGGTCGGCGAAGAGCGCGGCCTCGCGCGCGAGGTCCTCCTCGCGCGGGCCCGACCCGGCGCCCTCGAGGAGGTCCGCCAGCCGCCGCCTGAGCTTCTCCCGGTACTCCGCGACGACGGCGGGAGCGCGCTTCGCGACGCGCGCGATCCCCCGCTCGAGCGAGGCGCAGCGCCGGTCGAGGTCCCGGGCGAGGGCCTTCCCCTCCCGGTCGCGCATCGCGACGAGCCGGTCGAGCGCCCCGGCCAGCGCTCCGCGCGCGGCGGCGAACTCCCGCTCCGTCTCCCGTAGGTCGGGCTCCGGGGCGCCGAGGACGCCGGGGAGCGCGGCGAGGTCCTCGATCTCGAGGCCTCCGTCGAGCCGGAGGCTCCGGCCGAGCGAGCGGAGGAGGTCGGCGTACCGGCGCGCGAGCGGGAGGTTCAGCCGCAGATGCCGCTCGGGCGCGGTCTGCCGCGCCCCGATGGTCACGTAGACCGATCCCCGCTCGAGGCGCTTGCGGACCTCCTCCTCGACCTCGGGCTCGAACCCGGTCCAGGGGGAGGGGAGGCGGCTCTTGACCTGGAGGAAGCGGTGGTTGACGGACCGGACCTCGACGTCGACGGCGAGCCCCCGCGCGCCCCCCCGCGCGGAGCCGAAGCCGGTCATGCTCCGAACCATTCGCGCGGATGGCTGCGCCGGCTACCCGGGCTTCGTGGTCGTGCCTCCGGCTTCCGGCGGGGGCGCTTCGGTCGCGGCCCTGGGCAGCGGAGGGGGGGGTTCCTCCTTGAACGCGCTCGGCTCCTTGCCGTGTCCGGCGGTCATGTGGATGAACACCGCGGACGCCAGGAAAACCCCCGCAACGGTGGCCGTGAACTTGTTGATGCCGCGCTCGCGGACGCCGAACGTCTCCGCCCCGAAGCCGCCGAACGCCTCGGCGAGCCCCCCTCCCTTCGGCTCCTGGAGGAGGATCACGATGATCAGGAGGAGGGCGGAGAGGAAGAAGACGACGTAGAGGAGGTTCGTGAGGAATCCCAAGGGGTCAACTCCCGCGGCCGGCCGGAGGGCGGCCGGCGCGACGCATGCTACCGTCGGTCCGAATCGAGGATCCCGGCGAACTTCGCGGCGTCGAGGCTCGCCCCGCCGACGAGGACTCCGTCGACGTCCGGCCCGGCCAGGAGCTCGCCGGCATTCTCCGGGGTGACGGAGCCCCCGTACAGGATCCGGGAGCCCTCGGCGGAGGCGGGGCCGAACCGCTCCGCGACGAGCTTCCGGACGAACGCGTGCACTTCCTGCGCCTGGGCGGGGGTCGCGTTCCTCCCCGTCCCGATCGCCCAGACCGGCTCGTAGGCGATCGAGACGCGAGGGAACTCGGCCGGGGCGAGGTCCTTGAACGCCGTGCGGAACTGCCTGCCGAGGACGGCCTCCGTCGAGCCTCCCTCCCGCTCCTTGAGCTTCTCCCCGATGCAGAGGATCGCCTCGAGGCCCCCGTCGAGGGCCGCGCGGAGCTTCCTCGCGACGAGGTCGTCCCCCTCCCCGAGGACGTGCCGCCGCTCGGAGTGGCCGACGAGGACGAGGCTCGCCCCGCAGTCGCGGATCATCTCGGCGGAGACCTCCCCCGTGAAGGCGCCCTTCTTCTCCGTCCAGACGTCCTGGGCGCCGGCGCGCACCCTCGAGCCGGAGAGTGCCGCGGCGACCTCGGCGAGGTAGACGAACGGCGGGAAGACGGCGCAGTCGACCCCGGCGCAGCTCGCCGCGTGCTCCCGGACCGCGCGCGCGAGGGTGACCGCCCCCGCGCGGTTGAGGTTCATCTTCCAGTTCCCCGCGACGAAGGAGCGGCGCCGGCTCATGCGCGGACCCGCGAGGGCTCGGCGAGGGTCTTCCCCTCGAGCGCGACGAGAGGGCCGAGGTCCCGCAGGAGCGCGGCGAAGGCCTCGGGGAGGAGCGCCTGCCGGCCGTCGCTCTTCGCGCGGTCCGGGGCGGGGTGGACCTCGATCATCACCCCGTCGGCCCCCGCGCAGACGGCGGCCTTCGCCATCGGCGCGACGAGCTCGGCCCGCCCCGTCGCGTGGGAGGGGTCGACGATCACGGGGAGCGGGGTGAGGCGCTTCAGCGCCGGGACCGCGGCGAGGTCGAGGAGGTTGCGCGTCGCGTCGTCGAAGCCCCGCACGCCGCGCTCGCACAGGATCACGTCCCGGCCGCCCGCTTCCGCCACGTGCTCGGCCGAGAGGAGGAGGTCTTCGATCGTCGCGGCCATGCCCCGCTTGAGGAGCACGGGCTTCCCCGAGCGCCCGACCTCGGCGAGGAGGGCGTAGTTCTGCATGTTCCGCGAGCCGACCTGGAGGAGGTCGGCGTACCTCGAGACGAGCCCGACGTCGCGCGCCTCCATCACCTCCGTCACGACGGCGAGGCCGAATTCGCCCCCCGCCTCCGCGAGGATCCGGAGCCCCTCCTCTCCGAGGCCGCGGAAGGCGTAGGGGGAGGAGCGCGGCTTGAACGCCCCTCCGCGGAGGACCGCCGCTCCCGCGTCCCGGACCGCGCGCGCGATCGCGAAGGTCGTCTCGCGGTCCTCGACCGCGCAGGGTCCCGCGATCGTGACGAAGGATCCGGCTCCGATCCGGAGATCGCGGACGGCGACCGCGGCGTCCCCCCTCCGCGACTCCCGCGAGACGAGGGGGTAGGGCTTGCCGAGGGGGATCACCCTCTCGACGCCGGGGAGCGCCCGGAAGAGGGAAGGATCGGTCCGCCCGTCCGCGCCGAGGACGCAGAGGACGGGAGGGGATGCCCCCTCGACGGGGGAGGCGCGGAAACCGAGCTCCTCCACCCGGCGGACGATCCGGTCCCGGGCGGCGCGGTCCGCACCCGCCTGAAGGACGAGGATCAGGGGAGTCGGGATCGCGAAAGGGGGAGAGACTGTAAACCGCGTGCCAACCCGGATCAATCGGCGCGAGCGGGACTCGACTTCGGCGGCGAGGCCCGACTCCCCTCGCCTCCCCGGGGTCCGGCACGCGGTACGATGGCCTCCAGAGGTTTCGGAATGAGCGACGACCGGATCAGCGTCGATCCGAGGATATGCGCCGGCAAGCCTTGCATCAGGGGAACGCGCATCCTCGTCACGAACATCCTCGGGATGATCGCGGGCGGGTACTCCATCGAGAGGGTCCTCGGCGCCTATCCGGAACTGACCCGGGAGGACGTCGCGGCCGCGCTCGAGTACGCGTCCCAGGTCATCGACGAGGAGAGAGTCCTCCGGCGTGCCTGAGGGCTTCCGCCTCTTCCTTGATCAGAATGTCCCTCGGGCGGTGGCGGCGTGGGTCCGAAGCGAGAGGGAATCCTGGACCGTCTGGCACGCGGTCGAGGAGGGCCTCGGAGGGAAACCGGACGAGGACCTCTTCGCGTGGGCGCAGGAGCACCGCGCCGTCCTCCTCACCTTCGACGAGGATTTCGCGGACCGGCGCACCTTTCCCGTCGGCAGCCACTGGGGAGTGATCCGGCTCCGCGTCTGGCCGACGACAGTCGAGGAGGTCCAGTCCGCCCTCGCCCGCCTCTTCTCGGAGGCGAAGGAAGAGGATCTTCGGGGAGCCCTCGTCATCATCGGCCGTACTCGGATCCGGATCCGCCCCGGCCGGCCGCCAGGAACCTGACTCCCGGGGATGCCCGCCCCCTCCGGACGAGTGACCCGTTCATCCGATCGCGTCGACCTGTTCCCATCCGGGGAGTGACCCACAGCATGAATGTCTCCCTCGTGCCCCTGGTCGCGGCGGCGGCATTGCGACTCTCCTTCCCTCCGGCGTCCCCGCCCAGCGAGGGTTCACGCGCCAAGGCCGAGATCGAGCGCGTCGCGGCGGCCTTCGACGGGCGCCTCGGCCTGTACGCCAAGGACCTCGCCACCGGGGAGGAACTCTCCCTCCGCGCGGACGAGGTCTTCCCCCAGGCCTCGAGCATCAAGATCCCGATCCTCGTCGAGGTCCACCGGCAGGCGAGGGAGGGGAAGCTCGACCTCGACGACCTCCGCGTGATCCACGACGACGAGCAGGTCGGGGGGAGCGGCGTCCTCGGCCGCCTCCGGGCCGAGTCGAGCCGGTTCAGCCTGCGCGACCTCGCGACGCTGATGATCCTCGAGAGCGACAACACGGCGACGAACGTGCTCCTCGACCGCGTCGGGCTCGAGAGCGTCAATCGCACGCTCGAGGGATGGGGATTCGAGAAGACGCGGGTGCGGCGCCGGATGATGGACACGGCGGCCCAGGCCCGGGGCGAGGAGAACGTCTCGACCCCGCGCGAGGCGGCCCGCCTCCTCGAGGGGCTCTTCCGCGACGAGTTCCTCCCCCGCTCGACCTCCCTCGACGTCCTCGCCACCCTCAAGCGGAAGAAGCCCGGCCCGATCGCGGCGGCCCTCCCGCCGGGGACCGTCGTCGCGAACAAGACCGGGTCGATCCCGGGCGTCGCCTGCGACGTCGGGATCGTCTACCGGCCGCGACGGCCCTTCGCCCTCGCCGTCATGACGGCGGGCTCCGCCTCCGGCCGCGGAGAGGCCGCGATCACCGAGGTCGCCCGGATCGTCTGGGACCACTTCGGGGCGGCGGCGGCCGAGATCGCCTTCTCGGGTCTCGGCGTCCGGGTCCCGGCCCACCTCGCCGTCGACGGCGGGGAATCCGCGGAGGAGGGGCTCGCCGCCGACCTCTGGATCCGCGGCGGCACGATCGTCGACGGGACGGGCGCTCCCGCGGCGCCGGGCGACCTCGCGATCCGCGCCGGGCGGATCGTCGCGGTCGGGAAGGTCCCGGCGAACGTGCGGGCGGCGCGCACGATCGACGCGACCGGGTGCATCGTCGCGCCCGGGTTCCTCGACGTCCTCGACCACTCCGGCGGGGACCTCCCCCGGGACGGCCAGGCCGAGAGCAAGGTCCGGATGGGGTGCACGACGGCGATCACGGGGGAGTCGGGGACCCCCTGCCCGATCGACGAGATCGGGGAGTACCTCGCACGGCTCGAGAGCGCCGGGATCGCGATCAACTACGGGACGTTCGTCGGCTCCGGCCAGGTGCGCCGTCTCGTCCTCGGGAAGGCGAACCGCGCGCCGACCGCGGCGGAGCTCGCCCAGATGCGGGGGCTCGTCGAGCGCGCGATGCGCGCGGGGGCCCTCGGCCTGACGAGCGCCCTCATCTACCCGCCGGCGAGCTACGCGACGACGGAGGAGCTCGTCGCGCTCGCCTCCGTCGCCGCGCGCCACGGCGGGATCTACGCGAGCCATATCCGGGGGGAAGGGGACGAGGTCCTCGACGCGGTCGACGAGGCGGTCGCGATCGGGGAGCGGGCGGGCCTCCCCGTCGAGATCTTCCACCTGAAGTGCTCGGGGAAGGCGAATTGGAAGCGGATGCCCGAGGTGATCGCCCGGATCGAGGCGGCGCGCGGCCGCGGGCTCGACGTGACGGCCGACCAGTACCCCTACACGGCGAGCTCGACCTCCCTCACGGCGACCGTCCCCGACTGGGCGCACGAGGGGGGGGAGGAGGCGTTCCTCCGGAGGCTCCGCGATCCGGAGACGAGGGCGAAGGTCAAGGCGCAGATGGACGCGGGAGCGTCGGGCGACCACTCCTTCACCCGGTCGCTCGACACCTGGGAGCAGGTGCGGATCTCCTCCGTCGCGACCGCGGCGAACCGCCGCTTCCTCGGGAAGACGGTCGCCGAGGCGGCCGCCACCCTCGGGAAGGATCCGCGCGACGCGGTGATCGACCTCCTCGTCGAGGAGAACCTCGACGTCGGCGCCCTCTACTTCAAGATGTCGGAGGAGGACGTCCGCACCGCGATGCGGGTCCCCTGGATCCACGTCGGCTCCGACGCGGGCGCCGGCCCCGAGTCGCCGTCCGGGACCGGCCATCCCAGGCGGTCCGGGACCTTCTCGCGGATCCTCGCCCGCTACGTCCGCGACGAGAAGGTCCTCCCCCTGGAGGAGGCGATCGCGAAGATGACCTCCCGCCCCGCGAGGAAGCTCGGGATCCGCGACCGCGGGATCCTCGCCCGGGGCCTCGCCGCCGACGTCGCGGTGTTCGACCTCGGGAAACTCGAGGACCGCGCGACGTTCGAGAGCCCGCGTCTCTCGCCGCGGGGCTTCCGGGCCGTGATCGTCAACGGCGAGGTCGTCGTCGAGGGCGACCGGCACACGGGGGCGCTCCCGGGCCGCGCGCTTCGGGGCCCGGGATGGGACGGCGCCCGGTAAGGCACCCCCCGCTCGATCGCGGCGGTGAGCCGCGCGCGAGAACCGGCCGCCGCGGGTCGAATTAGAATCTCCCTCGGGTCCCCATGCGGCGGTACGCGGCCCCCGTCACCCTCCTCCTCCTCGGCATCCTCGCGGCGGCCCTCCTGCTCCGGAGCGACCCGCCGGGTGCTCCCCCGACGGCGGTCGGAGGGGGCGAGGTCGTCGTCCCGCCGGCGGCGGAGCCGGGTCCGCCTCCCGCGAGGAGCCCCGACCCGGTGCGCGTCCCCTCCGGAAGGGGGGAGGAACCCGAGCGCCGTCCGCCGGAGCGGAGCGCGGCGTTCTTCGTCGAGGTGCAGGGGAGCGTGTGCGACTCGGCGGGTCGCCCGATCGCGGGGGCGCGGGTCGCCGGCGCGATCGGGTCGGACGCGGCGACGGTCGCGGAGGCCCGGACCAGCGAGGAGGGCTCCTTCCGCCTCCCCCTTCCCGCGAGAGAGGCGCCTCGCGGCCCGACGGCGGAGGTCGGCGTCCTCGCCTCCGCGACCGGCTTCGCGCCGACGCTCGTCCACGGGATGCGCCCCTCCTGGAACCGTCCGGTCCAGGCGGGACGGATCGCGCTCCTGCGACCGGGGATCGTCGAGGGGACGGTCCTCCTTCCCGACGGCGAGCCCGCGACGGGGGCCGACGTCCGCGCGATTCCCCCGGGAGCCTGGTCGAGGCTCGCCCCGCTCCTCGGTTGGGGCGGGACGGCGGCGCAGGCCGATTCGAACGGCGCCTTCCGCCTCGAGGGGATTCCTCCCGGCAACCTGCGCATCACCGCCTCCCGCAACGGGCTCTCCCCCGTGTCGAGGGAGGGCCTCCTCGTCGGGGAGGGAAAGACCTCCGAGGGCATCGAGCTGCGCTTCCGGAAGGGCTCCTTGGTCGCAGGCACCGTCCTCGACCCCTCGGATCGGCCGGTCCCCGGGGCGGAGGTCCGCTACGAGGGGGCGGGGGGCGGGGAGCCCGTCCGAGGCGAGACGGACGAATCCGGGCGATTCCGTCTCGGTCCGCGCCCCTCGGGGGAAACGGGAACCCTCACGGCCTGGACCGGGAGCCTCGCCTCCCCCGAGGTCGCGGCGACGGCCGGACCGGGGGAACACGCCGTGCGCATGACCCGACGCCTCCGCGTGGCCGGTCGCGTTCTCGCCGCGGACGACCGGCCGGTACCCGGCGCGATCCTGAACCTGGAGAGACCCCGCGACCTCCCTCGAGGCGGGTCGCCGGCGCCCCGCGCGAACCAGCCCTGGCAATCCGTGGCCGGGACCTCCTCGACCTCGGACGCGTCGGGCGCCTTCTCGATCCTCCTCCCGTCCAACGGGTGGTTCCGGGTCCTCGCCCGGGCCGAGGGCTTCGCGCCGGCCCGTTCCGATTGGATCCTCGCGGAGGAGGGAGCGCCCTCCGGCGAGGCGATCCTCCGCGTCCACCCGGGACGCGCGATCGCGGGCCGCGTGGTCGGGCCCGGCGGCTCGCCGGTTCCGAGGGCGGAGGTCTCCGCGAGGGGACCCGCCGGATCGGAGGGCTCCACGGAGCAGGTCGAGGCGGAGGGGGGACGCTTCGAGATCTCCGGCCTCCGACCGGGCACCTACCGCCTCACGGCGTGGGCACCGGGGTTCGAGCAGGCGCGCCGGGACCACCTCGTCCCGGAGACGGGGGAGGTCGGCCCGGTCGAGATCTCCCTGCGCCCCGCCTCGGGAATCGCCGGGAAGGTCCTCGCCGGCGGGGGCGGCCGTCCCGGAACCCTCGCCGTCCTCGCTCGGGCGACGAGCGGCTCCACGAAGGGGTTGGCCTTCGCCGGCGCCGACGGCCGGTTCGAGATCCTCCCCCTCCCTCCCGGGACCTACAGGGTCGAGGCGCGCACGCTCCCGCTCGAGAAGACCTCCTCCTCCTCCTGGCAGGCCCACGCGACCGGCCTCTTCCCGCCGAAGCCGGGCGCCAGGGCCTCCGAGGTGACGGTTCCCGACGGGGGGATGGCGGAGGTCCTCCTCGACGCGGACGCCGCCTCTCTCCCGCGGCTCTTCGGGACCGTCCGCCGAGGGGGGCTCCCCGCCCCGGGCGTCGAGATCCGGGCGAAGGGGAAGGGAGGGACCTCCGCGGGATTCCAGAAGAGCGCGAGGACGGACGCCGAGGGATCCTTCGAGCTGTGGCTCGCCGTCGAGGGCTCCTTCGAGGTCCAGGCAAGGGAATCGGGCGCGCCCGCGCCCGGCGCGAGCCGGACCGTCGAGGTCACCTCCGGCGTGGACCTCGAGGTCTCCTTCGACCTCGTCTCCGGCGAGATCCGGGGCCAGGTGGCGGCGGACGACGGCGCGCCGATGGCGAACCCGCACGCGCGCCTGTCCTGGGAGGGGGACCCGGACAACCGGGCCCCGGGCTCGAGCCGGAAGGGGGAGAGCGCGAGCGGCAAGTTCGCCTTCCGGGGACTCCCCCCCGGCTCCTACGTCCTCACGCTCTGGGCGGACGGCCGCGGCGTCCGCGTCGAGCGAATCGAGCTCGCGGGAGGGGAGATCCGGGACCTCGGGGACATCCCCCTCCCGAAGGAGGTCGCCCTCGCGGTGAGCGTCCGGTGGGAGGACGGGCGGCCCGTCGAGGAGGGGAGCGTCCGCGTCGAGGATTCCTCGGGCCGCGTCCTCCCTTCCCTCGACGGCTCGCGGTCCGGCACCCGAGTCCGCGGCGGGACGCTGCGCGTCGGGCACCTCAGCCCCGGAATCTGGCGCCTGCGGATGACGCGCCCTGCCCGCGCGACGCTCGAGGTGCGCCTCGCCGAATCCGGACCGACCGATGTCGCGTGGATCCTCCGCGCGGACCAGGCGACGGAGCAGGACGAGGACGGAGGCTGACGCCGCGACCGCTCAG
>JAKEFM010000229.1 GCA_022616055.1 Planctomycetota bacterium | reverse complement strand
GGTGTCGCACGATTGTGTCACGACTTCGTCTTGCGCGCCCAGTCCCGGAGGGGGACCGAGGCCTTGGCCAGCTCCTCGTCCGGGGCCGACGGATCGAGGTCGGGGACCGGGGCGCCCTGCTTCAGGAGGGCCGCGGCGGCGGCCTCGCGGACGTCCAGCGAGGGGTCCAGGAGCCCCGCCACGAGCGCGAGGCGCGCCCCCTCGAGGAGGTGCTCCTCGTCCTTGAGCCGCAGGAGGAGGTCCTTCCTCTCCTCGGCGTCGAGCCCCTCCCACTCCCGGACGAGCGCCTCGCCCCCCTCCGCGCCGAGGTGGCGGAGGACGACGCCGAAGAAGGTCGAGGTGCCCTTCCGGGTCACGCGGGCCCGCCAAGCCCGCAGCATCTCCGGCAGGCGGCGGCGGACGGCCGCGCGCGACTCCCCGCACGGCGGGAACCCCGCGTCCGCGAAGAAGTCGCCGACGTCCATGCTCGTCTCGGTGTGCGCGTCCTCGTAGACGGGGTCGAACGCGAACTCCGCGACGACGACCGCCAGCGCGTCGTAGAGCGCGGGCCGGTGCGGGTCGTCCGGCCGGTCCACGATCCGCCTCATGAACGAGGTCGCGACCGTGGAGGCGATCGCGTCGCGCCTCATGACCGCGTCGTCCACGCCGGGCTTCCCGTGCGGGGCGAAGAGCGGCAGGAGCCCCGCGGGATCCGGCGCCGTCTCGAAGAGGAAGACGTGGAGCGCGACCATGTGCGGGTCGTTCGTCGGGTAGAGCGGGTGGTCCCCGTCCACGTACCGGCGTAGCCCGTCCACGAGATCCTCCGCGCGGTACTCCCGGACGTCCCAGCGCATCGCGAGGAAGCGCGCGAGGAAGTCCTCGCGGCCCCCGCACCCCGAGACGATCAGGATCAGGAAAGCCGTCGCGGATCGAACGCGTCGCGCAACCCGTCGCCGAGCAGGTTGAACCCGAGGACGGTCAGCGAGATCGCGAGGCCTGGCGGCAGCAGCATCCATTGCTCGTCGTGCTGAATATACACGCGCGCCTTCCTGAGCATGACGCCCCAGTCGGGGAAGGTCTCGGCCGGCCCGAGGCCCAGGAACGAGAGCCCCGCGGCGTCGAGGATCGCGATCCCGGTGTTGAGCGTCGCGAGGACGAGGAT
>JAKEFM010000228.1 GCA_022616055.1 Planctomycetota bacterium | reverse complement strand
GGCGGCCTTCCAGACCGTGCTGGGCATCGGCAGCCACATCAGGGGTCCGACCTACAAGGAATTGACGGCTCCTGAGCTGAATGGATAAGCATCTTTCTGAAAGGGGCAGGGCCATGAGACAAGCGGAACCGGATCAATGCATGGGTTGGCCTGAGGGCTCCGAGTGCGACAAGCCAGCCAAGTGGCGCTTCTGGTACAGCAGGGACGGCATCTGCTGGTCGACGGCCTGGCGCCTCTGTCGTGCCTGCAAGGAGAAGGCGATGGCAGGAGGTCCGCGGCACGGACTGAGGCCTTTCTGCAACGAGATTGAGGGATAGAGTCTCACGCTGACACGGCAGTCCGGAACCTCCTGACGTGTCCCCTCCGACCCGACCAGGGATTCTGTGAGTCGGTGGGGAGATCGACCGGTTCGGAATGGTCACTTTCGCCCTCGGACCCGGCCTGGCGGGCCCGAACTCGGGGCTCCGTGGGTGCGAGGAGGACGCTCGCCAGCCGAGCAAGCCGGGACGAGCTCGGCGAGGCGAGCGGGCGACCGACTCGCCTTTCTCAGCGGGCGATCGTTCGAGCCTGGTCCCGGAGAACGAGGCCGTGAGACGGCGGCCGGGAGCGAGACTTCGGCGCCGCGCCCGTCTATAGAAGGGCCCCACGCTCCCCCTGGAACCAGAGTTGGGGAAGCCCACCCCCCCGCAACCCGATCTCCTCCCCTGCGAGATCCCCGAGGTGCTCCCGGTCCTCGGGATCAAGTCGACGGTCGTCTTCCCGCACGCGGTCGGGAGCGTCCAGCTCGCCCTCCCGGAGAACCTCGCGGTCCTCGAGGCCCATCCCGGGGAGGACGAGCCGGTCGCCGCCTCGGCCCTCGTCGACCCGGAGAAGCCCCTCGTCGCCGAAAACTTCACGCGGATCTCCGTCGCCGCGCGGGTGCTGCAGCGCCTGCGGATGACCGACGGCACCGTGCGGATCGTGCTCCAGGGCCTGCAGCGGGTGAGGCTCGAGGAGTTCCTCTCGAGCGATCCCTACTTCCGGGCCCGCGTCTCCTGCCCGCCGGAGGAGGCGCCCGGCGGGGAGGAGGAGGCACGCCTCGTCGGCCGCGCGCTCGAGACGGTCTCGCGGCTCTCCTCCCTCGACGGCCGCTACCCCGAGGAGATCGTCAAGGTCCTGAAGCTCAACCTCGAGGATCCGGCGCGGTTCGCCGACCTCGTCCCGACCTTGATCCCCTTCCCGTACGACGACCGCCGCCGGCTCGTCGAGACGCTCGAGGTCTCCGCCCGCCTCGCCCTGATCGTCGAGCTGCTCGAGCGGGAGGTCGAGAGGGCCCGGGTGGGCAAGGAGATCGAGGGGAAGACGACCGGGGCGATCTCGAAGGCGCAGCGCGACGCCTATCTCCGCGAGGAGATCCGCGTCATCCGGCGGGAGCTCGGGGAGGAGGACCCCCTCGAGGCGGAGGCGGCGGAGCTCGAGGCGAAGATCGAGGCGGCGAATCTTCCCGAGGAGGCCCGCGAGGAGGCGCTGCGCGGGACGCGGCGACTGCGGACCGTCGGGACCGGCTCCCCCGAGGCGACGATCATCCGCCACCACCTCGAGTGGCTGCTCGCCCTGCCGTGGAACGAGGCGAGCGAGGAGGCGATCGACGTCGAGAAGGTCCGAAAGGTCTTGGAGCGCAACCACCACGGCCTCGCCCGCGTGAAGGAGCGGATCCTGGAGATCCTCTCGGTCGCGAAGCTGACGGGGGGGAGCCGCGGGATGCGCCTGTGCTTCGTCGGGCCCCCCGGGACCGGCAAGACGAGCCTCGGCCGGTCGATCGCGGAGGCCCTCGGGCGGCGCTACGTCCGGATCTCCGTCGGCGGGGTCCACGACGAGTCGGAGATCCGGGGCCACCGGCGGACGTACGTCGGGGCGATGCCGGGGAAGATCCTCCAGGCGATGCGCCGGGCAGGCTCGCGGAACCCCGTCCTCGTCATCGACGAGATCGACAAGATGAACCCCGGCCCCCAGGGGGACCCCTCCGCCGCCCTCCTCGAGGTCCTCGACCCGGAGCAGAACGCCTTCTTCACGGACCACTTCCTCGGAGTGCCCTTCGACCTGTCCCGGGTCCTGTTCGTCGCCACGGCGAACGCCGAGCACGAGATCCCCGAGCCCCTCCTCGACCGGATGGAGGTCCTCCCCCTCTCCGCCTACACCGACCGCGAGAAGGTCGAGATCGGGCGGCGCTACCTCCTGCCGAAGATCCTCGAGGAGCACGGGCTCGCCCCGAAGGACCTGCGCGTGCCGGACGCCACGATCCGCGCGATCGTCCGGTCCTGGGCGAGGGAGGCGGGCATCCGCCACCTCCGCCAGGGCCTCGAGCGGATCGCGCGCCACGTCGCCGTCGAGGTGGCGGGCGGGAAGCGGGGCCCCCGGATCGTCGGGGAGCGCGCCCTCCAGCGCTACCTCGGGCCGCCGCGGTTCGTCGAGGAGGAGGCGCTGCGCGGCGCGGAGGTCGGCGTGGCGACCGGGCTCGCCTGGACACCGGACGGGGGCGCCCTCCTCCTGATCGAGGCGCTGCGGATGCCCGGCTCCGGCCGCACCGTCGTCACCGGCTCCCTCGGCGACGTGATGCGGGAGTCGGTCGAGGCCGCCTCCTCCTTCGTCCGGTCCCGCGCCGCCTCCCTCGGGATCGCCACGGACGCCCTCCCCTCGACCGACATCCACGTCCACTTCCCGGCGGGGGCGATCCCGAAGGACGGCCCCTCGGCCGGGATCGCGATCGCCTCCGCGCTCGCCTCCCTCCTCTCGGAGCGCCCCGTGCGCCCCGGGCTCGCGATGACCGGGGAGATCACGCTCCGCGGGAAGGTCCTCCCCGTCGGCGGTCTGAAGGAGAAGGTCCTCGCCGCCCGCCGCGCGGGGATCCAGGAGGTCGTGCTCCCCGCGTCGAACCGGGCCGACCTCTCCGAGGTCCCCCTCGAGGTCCGCTCGAAGATGCGCTTCCACCTCGTCGGCCGGGTGGACGAGGTCTTGCGCCTCGCCCTCTCCCGGCCGACCCTGCTCCGCCCTTCCCCCCCGGACGGGGGAGCGGCCCGCTCCACGATGCGCCGCGTCGCCCGTCCTCCCGTCCCCCGCCGTCGAGTCCAGAGATGAACCAGAACCCCGACGACGCCCCCGTCCCCGACCCCTCGGAGTCCCCCGCTCCGCGGGAGCCCGGTTCCCGGGACTTCCAGAAGGCCGAGATCCTGCGGCGGGTCATCGACGAGGACCCGACCCGGGAGAGGGACCTCGAGCGCTCCGAGGTCCGCGAGGAATCCCGCTCGGCGGCCGAGCCGCCTCCCGAGCGGGAGGAGGTCTTCGTCGATCCCGTGGTCGAGGCGCCTCCCCCTCCCGTGAGACCCTTCCAGCCCCACGGAAAGGGAGGAGGGCACAGGCCTCATCACGGAAGGGGTCAGGGCGGAGGACAGCAGAGGCAGCGGGTCGACCTCGAGCCGCGGAGAGGAAGAGGGAGGAGGGGCGGGCCTCCCCCCCAGGAGCCCGAACCGAACCGCGAGCAGGACCGGCTGAGAGGCGCCCTCTCGGCGGCCGACGCGAGGATCCGCAACCTCCAGCGCGAGGTCGACACGCTTCGCAACCGCCTCCGCTCCCTCGCCCCGACCCAGGTCGGGGGGGGCACCGGAACCGCAGGGGCCGTCGCCCCGCCGCCGGTCGCGCCGAGCCCCCCGGCCCCCGCGCCGATCCTGCGCGAGTCGGTCCCCGGCTCGCTCCGCGACCAGAGGATCGGGGTCCTCCTCGACTTCCCCGGGCTCCTCGCCCTCGCGCGCAAGCGCGGGCGGTCGGTCTCCCCGGGAGCGATCCTCCAGGGGATCGTGCGGGGGCGGGCTCTCGTTCGCGCGATCGCCTACGGCGCTCCCCCCGTGGGAGGCGAGCTCGGCTCCGCGCTGCGCGCCGCGGGTTTCGAGGCCCTCCCCGCCGAGGGCGCCGACGTCCGGGCGGCGAACGACCTGCGCTCCCTCTCGAGGCGGCTCGACGCGATCGTCCTCGTCGGATTCGACGACGCGCTCGCCGGGCCGATGCGCGAGGCGGGAGAGGCGGGCGCGCGGACCGAGGTCGCGGGATTCGAGTCCCACGACTCCCCGGACCTCGCCGCCGCCGCGCACGCCTTCGTCCGCCTCGGAGGGGAGGAGCCCGCCGGTCGTTGAGTCTCGTCCCGCTCCTCCTCGGGATCCCTCTCCTCGGCCCGACCGCCGGGAGGCCGGCCCAGGCTTCCGCGCCCGCCGGACCGGAGGAGCAGGAGATCCGGGCGCGGTTCCGCTTCGCGGACCGCAATCGCAACGGCTGGATCTCGCTCCGCGAGGCGCAGGAGTCCCTCGCCCTCGACCAGCGGGCGTTCGCGCGGTTCGACGCGGACGGGGACGGAGGGGTGTCGCTCGAGGAGTTCCGCCGTCGATGCCAGGCGATGGAGCGCGTCGGGGCTCCCCTGCCGGGCCCTCCATTCCCTCTCCGGCCGCCTGCCGCGGAGGCGCGCGCGGGAGGCCCGCTCCCTCCCTGGCTCCGTCCTCTCGATCGCCAGGGAGAGGGAAGGCTCCCGATCGGCCCGCTCCTCGAGAAGATCGGCGACGCGCCCGCCGCGCGCGCCTCCCTCGCCCGGGCGGATCTCGACGGCAACGGCTCCCTCGACCTCGCGGAGCTCGCCGCCCTCGGGCTCGCCTCGGCTCCCGCCTCCTCGCGACCCGCCGCGTCCGCGCCCGCGCCCGCGGCGAGGCCCTGACCTACCTCTTCTTCGGCCGCCCCTCGAAGAGGGGGGCCGCGTCCTCGAGGCGCGCCCCCTTCTCGTCGCAGACGGCGTACTTCTTCGCGCCCCACATCGCCCCTGCGCCGTGCTCTCCCGCCTTGTTCACGGCGTAGAAGAGGAGGTCGAAGAAGGGCCGCCCTTCGGCGTCGAGGAGGTCCCGGCGCCCGCTCGCGCGGGTCATCCGGGCGACCCGTTCGAGGGCGGCGAGACAGGCTTCCCGCGGCCCCTTCCCCGACCGCATCGCCTCGATCACGGTCCGGGAGCCACCCGAGAGGATCACCGCCTCCCCGCGGCCGGTCGATCCCGCGGAGCCGACCTCGTTGTCGACGTAGAGGCCGCAGCCGAGGATCGGCGAGTCGCCGACTCGTCCCGGGATCTTGAACGCGAGGCCGCTCGTCGAGGTGCATCCGGCGAGGTCGCCCGCCGCGGTGCGCACGGAGAGATGGATCGTGCCGGGGCTGCGGTGCGGGCTCTCCTCGTGGACCTGCGCGGGGGCGTCGCACGGCTCCTTCTCGAGCCAGTCGTCCGACTTCGAGAGGGTCTCCTTCCAGTGGAGCCAGATCTCGCGGGCCTCGGGCGTCAGGAGCTCCCGCTCCTCGAAGCCGTGGGCGCGGGCGAACCTCAGCGCCCCCTCCCCGACGAGGAGGACGTGGTCGGACCGCTCCATCACCTTGCGCGCGACCCTCGAGGGGGTCGCGAGGTTCCGGAGCGACGCCACCGCCCCCGCCGTGCACCTCGGCCCGTGCATGACGGAGGCGTCGAGCTCGACCACCCCCTCCTCGTTCGGGAGGCCCCCGAGGCCGACGGAGTGGTCGGTCGGGTCGAGCTCGATGAGGACCACCCCCTCGACGGCGGCCTCGAGCGGGTCTCCCCCGGCGGCGGCGATCGAGTAGGCCTTGGCGACGGCGCTCGTCCCTCCGAGCGCCTTCGCCCCGTTCGTGCTGCCGATGACGACGACGCCGGCCGCCCGGGCCGGCACGGCTCTCGAGAGACCGGGGAGGAGGCTTCCCGCGGCGCCGGCGGCCGCGGTGGCGGCGAGGAAGTCGCGTCGGGAGACGGAGGGGGGGGACAAGGCGTTTCTCCTCGGGTGCGCGGCGCCGGCGAGTCTAGCACCCGATCGCTTCCCCCGAGAAAAAGCGGGCGCTCCGCCTGAGGGGCAGGACAGGCGGGGCGCCCGCGAGAAAAGGGTCGCCCCCGTTGCGCCGGTACTACCGCGCGCGCTGGGTGCCGCTCTGCAAGCCAAGGGTCTGGGTCGGACAAGAGCGTGCGACGCGTCTCCCCCCGGCGCAGGGAGCGACCCGTTGGAAGGGCCAAAGATCGAGGACCGAAAGGCGTCGGATAGGAAGGAGGAACCGGCGAAAAGGTTCCCTGGTTGAGGCGGAAATCCGGCGCGTCCTCCCCCTGCGGGACCCCGTGGGCGGATCCGCGGTCCCGGAGGTCCGCCGTTTGCCCTCCGCCCGGCACCGGGGATCTCCCGATGGGACCCCATCGTTCGCCCTTCCCTCTCCTCCTCCTCCTCCCCCGGGGGGACCCCGATCCCCCGGCGCCCCTGCTCCCGCTCCAGCAGGACCCGGTGCTGGCCACCGCGCCGGAACCGCCGGAGGACCCGCGCGAGCTGGCGCCCGGACTGACCTGGAGCGGAAGCCTCCGCCTGAGAGGGGAGGTGCGGCGGGACTTCTCCCTCGGCACGGACAGCGCGACGAACAACGACGACTTCCTCCTGTCCCAGATCCGCCTCGGCCTGAAGTGGAGGGCGAGCGACGAGGTCTCCTTCTTCCTCGAGGGACAGGACGCCGACATCCACGGGGAGGACGGGACGGACGGGGACGCCGTCCCGAACGCCTTCGCCGACGAGCTCGACTTCCACCAGGGGTACGTCGACCTCGGCGGAGGGCCGGCTCGGCTGCGCGTCGGGCGCCAGAAGCTCCTCTTCGGCGTGCAGCGGATCATCGGCCCTCTCGAGTGGACGAACACGGCGCGCGTGTGGGACGGGGCGCGCCTCTCGATCGGCGCACAGGAGGAGCGGGCGGTCGATCTCTTCGCCACCCGGCTCGTCGCCGTCGATCCCTCCTCCCTGAACGACGGGGAGCCGACGGGCAACCGCCACGCCGACAGCGACTTCCATGGCGTGTACGCGACCGACCGGACCCTCCTGCCGCGGACCACCCTCGACCTCTACGGGCTCCTCCGCCACGAGGACGACTTCGACGACGAGGTCTACACGGCGGGAGCGCGGGCCGACGCGAGTTTCGGGGCGCTCTCCCTCGACGCCGGGATCGCGGTCCAGCTCGGTACCTTCGGCGGGCTCGACCACCGCGCCGCGGCCGTCCATGTCGGGGGGAACGTCGCCGTCTCCGGGGAGACGCGGCTCGGCCTCCAGTACAACTTCGGCTCGGGGGACGCCGACGGCGACGACGGGGACCACGGGACCTTCGACAACCTCTACCCCACGAACCACCTCTTCTACGGCCAGATGGACCTCTTCTCCCTCCAGAACCTCCACAACGCCGAGGCGAGCCTCTCGGGCGAGCCCGCCCCGGACCTCGCCGTGAAGCTCGCCTGGGACGCCTTCTGGCTCGCGCAGGAGGACGAGGACGCCTGGTACAATGCGGCTCTCGGGGTCGTGCGGAGCGCGACGGGAGACGCCGATCCCTACGTCGGAAGCGAGCTGGATCTCACGGTCTCCCGTCCGCTCCTCGGCGGCCGGATGGTCCTCGAGCTCGGCTACGGCCACTTCTTCGCCGGCGCCTTCGTCGACGACACCGGCCGCAGCGAGGACGCCGACTTCCTCTACCTCCAGGCCCGGGTCGGGCTCTAGCGGCGCCGGCGCGGACGCGCCTTCGGAGGGGCCGGGAGGTACCTCCCGACGAGGAGGTCGAGCCGCTTGCGGGTCGCGGGCGAGACCGCCGCCGGGGAGGTGAGGATCGCGTGCTCCAGCGCGCTCGCGCAGGGGCAGCGCCGCTCCCTCGGGATCCTCGGCACCGCCGCGCGGATCAGCGCCCTCACGTTCGAGACGTTCTCGCGCAGGACCTTCAGGACCGCCTCGACGGTCACGTCCTCCTCCGTCTCGTGCCAGCAGTCGTAGTCGGTCGACATCGCGACCGTCGCGTAGCAGACCTCCGCCTCCCGGGCGAGCTTCGCCTCCTGGAGGTTCGTCATGCCGATCACGTCGACGCCCCACTGGCGGTAGATGCGGGACTCGGCGCGCGTCGAGAAGGCGGGACCCTCCATGCAGAGGTAGGTCCCCCCGCGGTGGACCCTGAGGCCGAGCCCCTTCGCCGCCTCGTGGAGGAGGTCGCCCAGCTCGGCGCAGACCGGATCGGCGAAGTGGACGTGGGCGACGAGGCCGCCTCCGAAGAATGTGCTCGGGCGCTGGCGCGTGCGGTCGAAGAACTGGTCGACGATGACGAGGTCGCCGGGCGCGATGTCCTCCCGCATCGAGCCGACGGCGGAGACGGCGAGGATCCGCTCGACGCCGAGGGACTTGAGGGCCCAGACGTTCGCCCGGTACGGGATCTCGGTCGGGAGGTGGCGGTGGCCGCGGCCGTGCCGGGCGAGGAAAACGAGGGGGACGCCCCCGAGCCGGCCGGTTACGACCCGGTCCGAGGGGCGGCCGAAGGGGGTCGCGACCTCGACGGAGCGCACCCCCTCGAGCCCCTCGAGATCGTAGAGGCCCGAGCCTCCGAGGACGCCGATCGCGGGCTCCGGGGTCATGGACGGGGAACGCGGGTCTGCGCGGGGTGGGGCTTCGAGGGGCGCTGCGGGGCCGCCGGGAGGACGGAGCGGGTGAGGTCGCCCGAGACGCGGATCGCGGGCCCCTCCTGCGGTCTCCCCCTCCTCTCCCCGAGCGGGGCGAAGAGGCGCTTCAGGAGGAGCGTCGCGTACGAGCCGCGGGACAGCTCGAACCGCAGGGTCACCTTCCATCCCCGCCGCGCGAGGTCGTCGGGCTCGGCGGGCCGCACGCGGAGGTGGCCGGGCGTCAGCCAGGCGGCGCGCTCCTCCGCCTTGAACGCGAAGCCGGGGATCCCCTCGATCCGGAGCCGGTCGAGGGTGAGCCCGTCCGCGGCGAGGCTCTCCTCGAGCGCCCGGCGGACGGCCGGATCCGGGACGACGGAGTCGTGGGAGGGGAGCGGGAAGGGGAGCCCTTCCAGGCGCGCGCGGAGGGGCGGGGGGAGCCGCCGGGGGGCGAGGAGCGGACCCGCGTCGCTGCGCAGGAACACGCGCTCCTCGGGCGGCACGAGCCCCCGCAGGTAGGACCCGAGCGCGCGGTTCCAGAGGAAGGACTGGTAGGCGTGGAGGTGGAGGACGCGCACCCTCTGCGCGACGAACGCGAAGGCGCCGCGGAAGTCGCGCGGGTTCGACGCGAGGTGGCGGAAGAGGGAGAAGTGCTCCCGGGCGCGGGCGATCTTCGCGCAGCGCTCGAAGTCCCCCCACGCCTGCCGCAGCGACGCCTTGAAGCCTCCCGTCGCCGGATCGTCGAAGGGGGACGGGGCCGCGAGGAGATCGCGCAGCCCCTGCTCGACGCGCCCCTCGATCAGGTCCCGCGCGACGAACCCCTGCCCGTGGCGCAGGCACCCGAACCGCTGGTCGTCGAAATAGTTCGGCAGCCCGATCGCGCGCACCTGGGCCAGGTTCTCGCGCATCCGGACGAGGTCCTCCCGGTCGAGGGAGCGCGCGACGATCTCGAAGGCGTTGCCGCGGCTCGCCGCCGGGGAGACGGGACGCGCGGCGGTGCCGACGTACCGGACGACGAGCCCCGGCTCGCGCAGGTCGACGCGCCTTCCCCCCTCGATCGAGAAGTGCTGGACGGCGATCCCCTGGCGGTCCTTCATCCCCGCGTAGGCGATCGCCCGCTTCTCGACCTGCGCCTCCTGCGCGAGCCGCGCGAGGACCTCGAGGGTCGTGCGCTTCGTCTTCACGACCCTGTAGATCGCGAAGGGGCCGCCCTCGACGGGGGAGGGGCCGAGGAAGGAGGGGTCGAAGAGCTCGACCACGCGGAAGTCCTCGGGCCTCGCCTTGAGCCTCATCGGCGGAACCTCCGTGGATCGCTCCCCTGCGCGCGGTAGCGCCGCATCGCGCGCAGGGTGCGCTCGAGATCCTCGGGCATCGGGGCCGTAACCTCGACGCGCTCCCCCTCCACCCGCAGGGCGAGGGAGGAGGCGTGGAGGGAGGCGCGGGCGAGGAGCGGCTTCTCCCCGCCGCCCGACCGGCGCCGGTAGCCGGGCTTCACCTCCGAGAGGAAGAGGGCGTCCCGGCGGCCGTAGTGCGGGTCGACGCTCAGCGGGAATCCGCGGGCCGCGAGGTGGACCCGGATCTGGTGGGTGCGGCCCGTTCGCGGCGCCACCCGGAGCCAGGTGAACCCGCGGAAGCGCTCCTCGACCCGGTAGGCCGTGAACGCCTCCTTCCCCTTCTCCTCGTCGACCCGCATCCGCCCCGGCCGCTTCGGGTCCTCCCCGAGAGGGAGGTCGACGGTCCCCTCCTCGCCCGGGACCTCGCCGTCGACGAGGGCGAGGTAGGCCTTCTCCACCTCGCGCTCCTCGAACTGGGTCCGGAGGTCCCGCTCCGCCTCGGTGGTGAGGGCGACGGCGAGCACCCCGCTCGTGTCCCGGTCGAGCCGGTGCGCGAGCCGGGGGCGGATCGTCCCGTCCGCCCCGAACCGGTCCCGCAGGAGGCCGAGGACGTGTGGCGCCTGCTTCGCCCAGCGCTCCTGCGAGACGGCGATCCCCGGCGGCTTCGCGACGAAGAGGACCGAGGGGAGTTCCTTGAGGACGGCGAAGGTCGGACCCGGCTCGGGCCGCTCCCGCCACTCCTCCTCCCCCCCCTCGATCTCGACGAGGGCGAAGCGGCGC
>JAKEFM010000023.1 GCA_022616055.1 Planctomycetota bacterium | reverse complement strand
GGGTGGGTGGGCCTCGCCGTCAACTTCCCGAACCTGCGGTGGCTCGAGCCCGCCCTCGCGGAGGTCGCCCGCCGCCACCCGGAGGTCCGCCTGAAGATCGTGTGGGGCGGCGGGGAGAAGCCCCGACTCGACCTCCCGATGCCGGTCGAGATCGAATCCTGGTCCTACGAACGGGAGGTCGAGCTCGGCCGCTCCCTCGACATCGGGCTCCTCCCGCTCCTCGAGACCGAGTTCAACCGGGGGAAGATGGCCCGCAAGGCGATCGAGTACGCCGCCCTCGGGACGCCGGCGGTCTGCTCCCCCGTCGGGCTGAACCTCCGCGTGTTCCGCGACGGCGAGAACGTCCTCCTCGCCCGCACGCACGAGGAGTGGGTGCGCGCGATCTGCCGGCTGATCGAGGACGCGCCCCTGCGCGAGCGGCTCGGCGCGGCGGCCCGCGCCAGCGCCCTGGAGCACTACTGCTTCGATCGGGTGGCGGACCGCCTCGTCGCCCTCCTCCGCGAGGCGGACGCCGAGTGAGGAGCGCCGGCGGCCGTCGCGCCGCGACGGCCCGCCAGGAACTCCTCGAACGCGCGGAGGACCTCCGCGAGGTCCCCCTCTTCGAGGGCGGGATGGACGCCGAGGAAGAACCCGTTGCGGACGAGGTAGTCCGCTCCCGGGAGGGGCCCCGGGGCCCGGAGGCGAGCCCCGCGGTAGGCGGGCTGGCGCAGCGGGTTGCCCGCGAGGAAGGGACGGGTCTCGACGCCGCGCGCGGCGAGGAAACGCAGGAGCGGCGCCCTCTCGAGGCGTCCCTCGCGCAGGACGACCGGATAGGCGAACCAGCAGGGATCGCCCCCTCGGGGCGTCCGCGGGAGGAGGAAGAGGTCCTCCCTCTCCGCGAACCAGGCCCGCAGGCGCGCGAAGTTCGCGCGCCGCGCCGCCTTGAACGCGGGGAGCTTCTCGATCTGGACGAGCCCGATGGCGGCCTGGAGCTCGAGGGGCTTCAGGTTGTAGCCGCGCAGGGCGTAGAGGTAGTGGGGATCCCAGTCCGCCGGGAGGCGGGCGCGCGACCGCGCCCTCGCTCCGATCCCCGAGGCGGAGCAGCGGGGGCAAGGGCAGACGCGCCCCCAGTCGCGGAGGGAATGGAGGATCGGGAGGAGGGAGGGATCCGATCCGACGACGCCGCCCCCCTCGCCCGTCGTGATCTGGTGCGCCGGATGGAAGGAGTAGGTGCCGACCGTCCCGAACGTCCCGACGGCCCTCCCCTCGTAGGTCGTCCCGAGCGCCTCGCAGGCGTCCTCGAGGACGAGGAGCCCTCGCTGGCGGGCGAGGGAGAGGAGCGAGTCGAGGTCGCAGGGGTTTCCGAAGGCGTGGAGGAGGGAGAGGGCGCGCGTCCGGCGCGTCCGGCACGCCTCGACCCGTTCGGCGTCGACCGTGAACGTGTCCCGCCCGACGTCCGCGAGGACGACCGTCAGCCCGTGGTGGAGGAAGGCGTTCACGGTCGTCGGGAAGGAGAGGGCAGGGACGATGACCTCGTCCCCCGCGCGCAGGCGCGGGCCGCGCTCGCGCGCGCAGAGCGCGGCGACCGCGAGGAGGTTCGCGGAGGAGCCCGAGTTGGCGAAACAGGAGTAGGGGGCGCCGACGAGCCCCGCGAAGGACTCCTCGAACCTCAGCGTCCGTTCCCCTCCGCTCAGGCGCCGGTCCCGCAGGGCCTCGGTCGCCGCCGCGATTTCCCGCTCGTCGAAGATGTGCCGGCCGTAGGGGAATCGGGGGGCGCCGGTCAGGAGGGGCGGGAGCGGACCGGGGGCTCGGCGCGACGAGGCAGGCGCCTCCGGTCTCCTCGCTGTCGCAGCTCTTTGCACGTCCTTCCCCGGATTCGACGAACCACTATGCGAAGCGCGTCGCCTCCGCGTCAAGCGCCCTGGACGTCGCCTCATCTCGCCTCCGGCAGGCGGTAGACGGCGATCGGCCCGTCGCGGTGCACCTCCTCGAACGGGAGCCCCCCCTCGACGATGGCGTGCGTCGCGCCGGTCCGCCGCGCGAGGTCCTCGAACTCGCCCGGCCCGAGCGAGGGATAGCCGGCCCCCCCGGGCAGACCCCTCACCGCGCGCATCCGCGAGGACCATTCCAGGGCGAACTCCCGGTCGAGGAGGGCGGCCCCGCCGTCCTTGAACGTGACGAACGCGCTTCGCCCCGACCCCGTCCGGAAGCCGGAGCGGTCGGGCGGGACGACGTAGAGGGCCCTCCCCGGCTGTCGGCGCGCCCAGGCCTGCGTCCGCTCCCAGGGATCGCTCGGAGCGCGTCCGGGGAGATCGAAGCGGCTCTCCCCTCCCCTCCGGGCGACGGCGGCGCCGAGGCCCGCCAGGAGGAGGACCGAACCCCCCAGTGCGATCGGCCCCGTCTCCCCCACCGGGATCCGTCGGAGCAGGCTCGGGCCGACGGCCCCTGCAAGAGCGGCGAGGAACGCCAGCGCGAGCCGGCTCTTCGGCACGGCGCGCGCCAGCCCCTCGGCGGGCGAAGAGAATGCGAGGACGAGGACGCTCGCCGCGAACGCGACCCAGGCCGCGCGATCGGAGCGAAGACCGTCCCGGCCCCGCAGCGCGAGGAGGGCGAGGAGCCCGACCGCGAGGAGCCTCTCGTCGAACCAGACGAGCGAGGCTGCCGTCCACCCCGCCGCGGCCCGGAGGGCGGGCGCTCCCCGAAGCGCCCGGTCGAGCCCCCCCGCGACGAGGAAGGCGCCGAGGAGGATCGGGAACCCGAGCCCCCGGAACACCTGGAACTGCACGACTCCGGCGATCGGTCGCAGATCCACGAACACGAACGCCCCCGCGCAGGCGAGGAGGATCCCCGCGACGCAGGCGCGCGCGCGGCGCGCGATCCCCGGACCGGCGGGGTCTCCGGATCTCCCGAGCGCGAGGACCGCCGCCCCGAGCAGCGCCAGGATCGCGTACGCGGAGGGGGTCCACCGGCTCGGGAACGCGTACGGATTGCGCAGGTGGAGGACCTCGAGCCACTCGGGGTCGACCGCGGCGAGGAGGGAGCCGGCGGAGGATTCCCCCCGTCGCAGGAGCCCGAACGGGACCATCCCGAGGAGGAGGAGCGCCGCGCCGATCCACCCCTCCTTCCTCCGGTGGGCTCCGTCGGCGAGACCGGCGGCGGCCAGGGCGGCGAGCAAGGGAGCCGCGCTCACCGGATGGACCGAGACCACGCATCCGGCGAGCCCGAGCGCGGGGATCCACCTTCCGCGCAGCGCCTGCGCGAGCGAGGTCCAGGAGAGGACTCCCGCCAGGGTGCGGTGCGTCAGGTAGAGGTCCCAGGTCTGGATCGGGGCCGCGGCGGGGTCGGCGAAGTCCCCGCCGACGGGGAAGGGTCCGGAGGCGAAGAGGGTCGCGAGCGCGGTCGCCTCCCTCCCGAGGCCGAGGGCGCGACAGACGCTCCCCACCGCGCATAGATAGAGGTAGAGGAGGACGGCGTAGCCGAGGAGGAAGAGCCATGGGAGATCCACCCAGGCCTGGACCTTCGTCACCCCCCACCAGAAGAGGGAGTAGCCCGCGACGTCGGCTCGGAAGAGGAGGTCGTTCGGATGGAACCCCTCCGGCGCCTCCCTCGCGTGGACGAGGGGAAGGTAGATGTCCTGGTCGGCGACGGCGAAGCGGTAGCCGTGGAGGAAGAGAGCGAGGAGCGCTCCGGCGAGAGGGAGGAGGAGACGCTCCCCTCGCCCCGCGACCCGGTCGCGTCCGTCCGTCCCCATCACTCGCTCCGGAACCGCAGGAGGCGCCCGACCTCCCCCATCACGGTCCGGACCTCCGGGATCCGGAGGAGCCCGGCGGCGCCGACGAACAGGAGGACGCTCGTCGCCCCCACCAGGGCGAGCCCGGCGAGCCGCGGCCCCATCGCGGCCCCCTCCAGGCCGAGGGCCCCGACGAGGAGGAGCGCGACGAGGGCCATCGGGATCGACGCGAGGAGCGCCTTCCCCGCCGTGAGGAGAGCCCGCCTCCCGTCGAGGCTCCCGAGGAGCGCCCGCGCGGCGAGGGCGAGGGGCGCCACGGTCGCGAGCTGCGAGACCGAGAAGGCGACCGCCACGCCGAGGTACCCGAAGGCGCGGAAGAGGAGCGCCGCGACCCCGAGGTGCGCGGCCGCCCCGGCGATCCCGATCGCCGCGGCGAGTCCCGTCCTCTGATAGGCGTAGAGCACGCGCGAGAAGATCGTCCCGAGGCACGCGCCGTAGATCGCGCCGGAGTAGCAGAGGAGGGCGTCGGCCGTCCCGCGGCTGTCCTCCGGCAGGAACTCCCTCCTCTCGAAGAGGACCTGGACGAGCGGGACGCGGACCGCGGCGAGGAGGAGGACGGCCGGCGTCGTCGCGACGAGGACGGCGCGGAGCGCCTTCGAGAGGGAGTCCCGGAGCGCCGCGGGATCGCGCAGCGTCGCCTGCGCGGAGAACCGGCCGAGGAGCGCGAGGCCGAGCCCCTGCGTGAGGAGGAGGACGAGGAGGCCGACGATCTTCGCCGCGTAGCCGAGGTGGGAGATCGACTTCTCGGGCCCGTAGGAGGCGATGAAGCGCTCGACGACGGAGTTCCCCCGGTAGAGGACGGAGCCGAGGAGGATCGGCCAGAGGAGGCCGGCGAGGCGGCGGACTCCGGGCTCCCCCCATCCTCCGGGCGTCGCAAGCGCGCTCCCCGGACCGGGAACCGGAAGGAGGAGGAGGCACTGCACGAGGGAGCCCGCGCTCGCTCCCCACGCCGCCGCCGTCACGCCCCACCGCGACGCGAGCGCGAGCACGATCGCGATCGTCGCGAGGTTTCCCGCGATCGGGACGAAGGAGGCGAGGACGTAGCGGTGGCGCGCGTAGTGGACGCTCTGGAACAGGCACACGATCCCCTGCAGGGGGATCGAGGCGGCGAGCGCGCGGAGGTTCCTCGCCGCGAGCTCCCGCCCCTCCTCCGGGAGCCCGGGCGCGAGGGCCCGGAGGATCGGACCGGCGAAGAGGGCGCAGAGGATCGACAGGGCCCCGAGGACGAGGAGGCTCCATCGGAAGAGCCCGGCGAGCAGGCGACGCGACGCCTCCACCTCCCCTCGCGTCTCCATCTCGACGAGGAGGGGCAGGAGCGTGAGGGTGAGCGCGCCCTGCACCACGACCGAGAGGAGGGTGGGGAGCGCCGACGCCGCGAGGTAGGCGTCCATCTCGAGCCCCGCCCCGAACTGCCGCGCGAGGAGGGCGTTCAGGACGAGGCCCGAGACGATCCAGCCCGCGATCCCGGCCGAGACCGAGAGGGTCGAGCGGGCGATGGGAGGGGTCGATCTCCCCTCCCTGCGCGGGGAACCGCTCATCGCTCCCCGGCGACTCCGAGCTCGAGGAGCCGTCCGGCGAGGAACCCGGCCATCGCCTCGCTCCCCTTCGGGGTGAAATGGGTCGAATCGCCGAGGAGGTCGTCCGTCCCCTCGACGCCCCGCGCGACGTCGGCGAGCGCGCCGCCCGGCTCCGCCGCGACCCGGCGGACCGCCTCCTCGCACCGGGGGAGGAACCGGGTCCAGGGGAGCGGAGTCCCCCCCTCCCCCTTGCGCAGCGTCTGCGTGCAGAGGATCGCGCGGAATCCGTTCTCCTCGGAGAAGCGGGCGATCGTCCGGAGGTTGCGCTCGAACGCGGCGAGGTCCCCCTCCACGTTCCCCTCGTCGAAGAGCCGCTCGTAGAACCACCGCCCCTCCTGCCGCCGGGCCCAGAGGGGGTCGAGGACCCTCGCCTCGAACACGCCGAAGGCGGCCGAGAGGTTGAGCAGGTCGCGCAGCCAGCCGTGCTTCTCGATGTGGCGGATCCGCAGGATCCCCGTCTCCGGCAGATTCCCCGACGCGCCGACCGAGCCGATCTTCACCGCGTCGTTCCACGTGTGATAGACGACGACCGCGTCGGGGGCGTAGCGGACGATCTCCTGCTGGAGATAGACGAGCGACTCGTAGGACGAGTAGCCGGGCACGCCCGCGTTCACGACCTCGACCCGGCGTCCCGGGATCCTCTCGCGGAGCCTCTCCTCGAGCCGTCGCGGCCAGACCTGCTCGTCGCTCTCGAGGAGCCCGTAGGTGGAGGACTCCCCGAGGCAGAAGATGCGCAGGGTGCCGGGGGGCTTCTCGGGCGAGAACTCGGGGCCCCGGAAGCCGAGGGAATTGACCGTCACCGTCCGGGGGCCCGCGAACCGGATCCTCACGCCGGGGACGAGCGCGTAGCCGCGGGACGGATGGGCGCGGAAGAGGAAGTGGGAGTAGTTGTGGCTCCGGGGCGAGACGCCGCGCACGGCGTCCCGGACCCGGATCCCGACCTCCGCGACGACCCCGAGCGCGAGGAGGGCCCCGCCGACGAGGAGGAGGCGCCGCGCGGGTCGGCCCCGGCCGCGTTCTTCCCTCCGCCCTGGTCCTGCCGTCGGTTCTTCCACCTCGAGCCCCTCGGCTCCGCATTATGAACGGCGCCCCCGCCCCGCAGCGAAGGGAGAGGCGCCCGCCGCCTCGTTGTCCCCCCGCCGGCCGAGCCGCTAGATTGGTGCCCGCCGACGTGGAACCGAGAACCTTCCGGGGAAGAAAGGCGGCGGCGCTCTGACCCCGGTCCGTCGCGCGCGGCTCGCGGCGGGAGTCCTCCTCGCCGCGCTCGCCCTGGCGGAGGGGGCCGCCCGGATCCTCTGGGCCGCCCCCGGCCCGGAGGTCCCGAAGCCTCCGCAGATCGAGGGGCCCGTCCTCCGCCAGTTCGATCCGGCCCTCGGCTGGACGCTCGCCCCCTCCCTCGAGACGCGCCACCACTGCGCCGAGTACTCCGTCGGCTACCGGACGAACGCGCAGGGCGCGCGCGCCTCGCGCGACTACGCGACGGAGCGGGCGCCCGGGACCGCCCGGATCGCCGCCTTCGGCGATTCCTTCGTCTTCGGCGTCGGCGTCGAGGAGGAGGAGCGCTTCACCGACCGGCTCGCATCCCTCCTCGGAGACACGGAGGTCCTGAACTTCGGGGTCCCGGGCTACGGGACGGATCAGGCCCTCCTCCGGTTCGAACGGGAGGGAACCGCCTACCGTCCCGACGTCGTCCTCCTCGGCCACCTGATGGAGCACGTCGTCCGGAACGTCACCTACGAACATCGCTCCCCCCTGGCCGACGGGCAGGTCCGGCTCGATCCGACGCCTCGATTCGAGCTGACTCGCGACGGCCTCGAGCTCCACACCGCGTCGGTCCCCCCCCCGAGAACCGAGGCCGCCTCCCCGGCGCCGGCGCCGTGGTGGACGCGGAGCCGGCTCGCGACCTGGATCGTGTACCGACTCGATGCCCTCGCGAGTCGCCGGCAGCCCTTCCCCGACTGGAAGGAGGGAAGCGAAGGAGCCTTGCTCACGCAGGCCCTCGTCGAACGGTTCGCGCAGGCCGCGCGCGGCGCCGGGGCGGAGCCCGTCGTCGTGGTGCTCGGGGACCGCGTCTACCTCGACGGCCGGCTCGCCTCCCTCGCGGACCGCTCGCCGGTGGAGCGCCTCCTCGACTTCTGCTCGTCGCGGAACATCCCGACCGTCGATCTCCTCCCCGCCTTCGACGAGGCGAGGAAGGAGGGCCGCTCCCTCTTCTTTGCCTGGGACGGCCACTGGACGTCCGAGGGGCACCGCCTGGCCGCCGAGACGCTCGCGCGCTTCTTCCGCGAGCGGGGCTGGCCGCCGCCCCCGCGCTAGCGACCGGCGAGATCCCGGAGGATCCCCGCCTCGCGCGCGGCCCGAACGACGACCTCCGCGATCGCGAGGTGCCCTTCCGCCCGGGGGTGGTAGCCGTCCTCGTAGAAGAGCGCGGGATCCGCGGAGACGAGCCTCGCGCAGTCGGCGACCGTCACCGAGGCGGCGCCGGCCGCGCGGCGAGCGGCCTCGGCGTAGCGGAGGCGGAGAGGCTCGAGGTCCGCGCGCGGGACGGTCCAATCCTCCTTGAAGTAGGCCTCCGGCGGCCGGTCGGGGCCGAAGGAGGCCGGAGCGGTGAGGAGGATCGGAGTCGCCCCCGCGCGCCGGATCGACTGGAAGATCGCGAGGAGGTTCGCCTCGTAGCTCTCCGGCGGCACGCGCGGAACGAGCGGTCGGGTCGCCGGAGGAGGATCGGGGAGGAGTCTGCGGCGGAGGAACCCAAGGCCGCGGCGGAAGAGCGCGTAGAGGCGCGAGGACTCGAGGAAGGCCCGGGTTCCCCCGAGCCTCTCGATCCAGACGGCGTCGGGGACGCTCGTCCGCCATCCGTCGTTCCAGCCGAAGAACACGGAGACGAGGTCGGGGCGGAGCGGGAGGACGCGAGCCTCGAGGTGGCGCAGGCCCTGGAGGCTGGTGAAGCCGGGAACCCCCGCGTTCACGGCCTCGATGCGCGAGGAGGGACTCTCGGCCGCCAGCCCCTCGGCGATCTTCGCGGAGAAGAGGTCCGCCTCCCGCACGCCGAACCCGAAGGTGACGGAGTCGCCGAGGGCGACGTAGCGGAACACGCCGGGGGCCTTGGCCGTCCGGAATTCGGATCCCCGGAATCCGAGGGAGTTCACGCGCACCTCGTAGTCGAGAGGGACGTGAGGGAGGGCGGGGCCGCGGCCCCGGAACCCCGGGCGCAGGCTCCACCGGGTTGCGGAGTCGTACTGGATGTACGACTCCTCGAAGCCGGCGAGGCGGAGCGTCGCCTCGGCGAGGAGGACGCCGCCGAGGGCGAGGAGGAGCCCCACGGCGAGGCGCCGGCCTCTCGTTCGGCTGGGGCGGACGGCGCCCCCTTCCGGGCTCAACGCTCCCCTCCGCTTCCTCTCCGCTGGACGCAGTCCGCGTAGAACTCCTCCGTCCTCCGGACGAACGCTCCGAGGGAGAAGCGCCCCTCGACGAGCCGGCGGCCCTCCTCGCCGAGCGCGCGCCTCTTCGCGGGGTCGCCGAGGATGAGGAGGATCGCGGAGGCGAGGGAGACCGGATCGCCGGGAGGGACGAGGGTCCCCGCGGAGCCGTCCGGGACGACCTCCGGGATGCCTCCGGCCCGGGACGCGACGATCGGCAGCCCGGAGGCCATCGCCTCGAGCAGCGCGATCCCGAACCCCTCCCTCTCGTCGAGGGAGGGGAGCACGAAGACGTCGGCCGCCCGGAGGAACTCGGGGACGTCGCCCCGCATCCCGGCGAAGATCACCGACCGCTCGAGCCCGAGGTCCCGAGCCTGGGCCCGCAGGTCGGCCTCGATCGGGCCGCCTCCGACGAGGAGGAATCTCGTCTCCGGGAGGGCGCGGACGACCTCCACCGCCGCGTCGAGGAGGACCGAGTGCCCCTTCATCGGGTCGAGCCGGGCGACGGTGACGACCACCGGCGCTCCCGGAGGGATGGAGAAGGCGTGGCGCACCGCGGACCCGTCGCCGGCGATCGCCCACGCGCCCACGCCGTGAGGGATCGTCCGGATGCGCGAGGGAACGACCCCTCGGCGCCGGAGGAGTCCCGCGACAGCCGAGGAAACGGCGATCACGCCGTCCGCCCGCCGCAGGGCGGCGTAGCAGGCGCGACGGTAGAGGAAGTAGAGCGCCTCGGCGAAGGGGGTCGATCTGGCCGGCCGGTACCGCCCTCCGACCGTCGCGACGAATGCGGGGCGGGGACGCATCCGGCGCAGCGCCAGGGCGACCGCGATGTGGCCGTTGAAGTTGTGGGAGTGGAGGAGGTCCGCGCGCATCTCCCGCGCGTGACGCGCGACGGCCGCGGAGAAGCCCCGATCCCACTTTCGGGCCAGGGGGACCCAGACGGCGCCGAGCGCGTCGGCCTCCTCGGTCCGCTCGATACCGGGCCTGCGCCCACAGAGAAGGAGCGGCTCGACCCGGGAACGGTCGGCGTGCCGGACGAGGTGAAGCGTCTCCGTCCGGTTCCCCCCGATGTCGAGGTCCCAGAGGACGTGGAGGACGCGCAGGGGAGCCACGCGTTCAACTCCTCCCCTCGAGCGCGGCCCGGTAGGAGCGCTCGAGCGCCTCGACCGCCCGTTCCCACGGGAAGCGGTCGAGGGCGTACGTCCGGCAGCGCCCGGCGAATGCGGGGGCGCAGAGCCCCTCGCGATGGGCGCGCTCGATCGCCGCCGCGAGCGCCTCGGGTCCCGTCCCCGACACGAGCCGGGGATCGAGCGGCCGCAGGATCTCCCCCGTCCCCCCCACGTCGGTCCCGACGACCGGCAGCCCCGAGGCGAGCGCCTCGAGCGTGACGAGGCCGAAGGCCTCGAGGCCGCGGGAGGGGAGGACGAAGAGGTCGGCCGCCCGGTAGTAGTCGGGGAGCGCACCGTCGGGCACGGATCCGGGGAACCGGACCTCTCCCTCGATCCCCTCCTCCCGCGCGACCTCGCGAAGGCGGCCCTCGAGCCGGCCGGAACCGACGACGAGGAGGAGAGGCGAGAGGCGCCGCAGGAGCGCCGCTGCGCGGACGAGGTCCTCGAGCCCCATCCGGGGATCGAGGCGCCGGACGGTCAGGAGGACGAGGCGGTCGGCCCCGATGCCGAGCCTGTGCCGGACCTCCGACCGGTCCCCCGCGGGACGGAACCGCGTCCCGTCGACCCCGCCCGGGACGAGGTCGATCCGCCCCGGATCGACGCCGAGGGACTCCACCGCCTGCTCCCGCGAGGACTCGCTCAGGGCGAGCACGCGCCGCGCCCGCCGGAAGACCGCGCGCTCGATCCCCTCGACGAGACCCCCGTAGCCGAGCCGCGCGGCCGCGCGCGAGGCGCGGTTGCGCTTGCCGTCGGGACCGACGTGCTCGAACGCGCGCCACTCGAGATGGTAGGGAGCGTAGAAGGTGGCGACGCAGGGAAGCCGGCGGCCGCGGGATCCGAGGAGCGCGCCGAGGGAAGGGTAGGCGTGGTTCAGGTGGAGGAGGTCCGGGGCGAGGGAAGGGAGCAGGCGCCGGACCGCCGAGCGCGTCGCGAGGACCTGCGCGACGCGGGTCCGCGGACCCGTGCCGGCGGGATCGACCCCCGTCCGGTGGATCGAGACGCCCTCCTCGTGCTCGACGCCCGCCTTCCCCCCCGCGACGACCCCGACGTCGTGCCCGCGACGGACGAGCCCCCTCGCGAGGCTCGCGAGGTAGGTCGCGCTCCCGCCGCGGAAACCGGGCGGGAAGTGCTCGGAGACGAGGAGGACCTTCACCGCTCGAGCGCCTCCGCCCCCCGCGAGGTCCATGCACGGCGAAGGAGGATGCCCCAGAGGAGGAGGGAGCCGAGGAGCTTCGAGGAGACGAGGGGGAGGAGCGCGGGACCGAGCATCCTCGGGTGGTCGTAGCCGAGGGGAAGGGCGACGAGCGCGAAGGCGAGGATCGCGCACGAGGTCTCCTTCCCGGAACGCTCCCCGTTCCGCCCGGGCCCGAGGAAGACCGCGGCGAAGGCGGGGAGGAGGAGCGCCAGGTGGTGGACCCACGAGATCGCGGTCACGAGCGGGAGCGTCGCGAGGAGGAGGCCGAACTGCTCCGGAAGAGGGGCGCTCCGCCGGCGGGCGAGCGCGAGGAAGGTCGCCGCGAGGAATCCCGCGGCGAGGATCCTCGCGAGGAGGGCCGCCGTCCGCGTCGCGGGCTCGGAGGGATCGGGGGCGATCGGGGAGGAGGAGCCGGCGAGCAGCCGGAGGAGGAAGCCCTGCGGCGACTGGTTCGCGGCCCAGGAGTGGCCGTTCGCGTACCAGGGGAGGACGGAGCGCGAGAAGCTCCCCCACGATCCCGCGGGAGCGAGGAGGAACCCGAGGAAGGTGAGGCCCGCCGCCACCCCGACGCCGATCGCGAGGCCCTTCCACCGCCTCCGCAGGAGGAAGAGGGGGAGGAGGAGGGCGGGGGTCACCTTGATCGCGGCGGCGAGCCCGACCGCGAGGCCCGCCCTCCCATCCCGCCCGCGCGCGGACTCCCGGAGCGCGAGGAGGAGGAGGAGGAGGAGGAGGAGGTTCACCTGGCCGAGGCGCAGCGTCTCGACGACCGGCAGGAACGAGGCGGCGAGGAAGAGGACGAGCCCGCGCTCCCACGCCGCGGGCGCGGCGAGGAGAGCGCCGGGGAGGAGGAGGACCGCCCCCGCGAGGGAGGCGAGGCCGAGCCCGTGCCACGCCGCCTTCGCGAGCGGGTACGGGAGGAGGGCGAGGGGCGCCGCGACGAGCCCGAAGAACGGCGGGTAGAGGTACCGCATCCCCTTCCCCTCGGTCACGCCGAGCTCCTCCCCGAGGCGGTCGGTCACGGCGAGGTCGTAGGGGTCGAGGCCGCGCGCGAGCGCGGCCGCTCCCTTGTAGTAGGGGGCGAAGTCGATGAACCCCTCGAACCCCCCCGCCGCGGGACGGAGGACCCCCTCGAATCCGAAGGACGCGCAGGCGAGGCCGAGGGCGAGCGCCGCGAGGAGACGCGGCGCGGGGAGACCTTCCCGCGCCGGGGAAGCGGCTGTCATCGCCCCGAGCCTCCCCGGAGGTCCCACAGCCAGATCGTGTGGCCGACCTTCGCGACGGGCTCTCGTTCCTCGAGCCACGCGAAGCGGCGCGGATCCGCGCGCACGTTCGCGAGGGACATCACGCTCACGGCGAAGGCGCCCTCCGCGGGCCCGAGCTCCTCCTCCCGCGTCATCGGTTCCCAGGAGATGCCGTAGGCCTCCGGCGGGGCCGACCCGAAGTAGTGGAGCTTCACCCGCTCGATCCCCCGCGCGGCGAGGGTCTCCCGGAGCTCGATCAGCCCCTGCCCCCAGTCGAGATTCGAGTCGAGGAGGATCCGCCGCCCCCCCTCCGCTCCCCCGGCCGCCTCGTTGAAGTAGGCGAGGAAGCGCGGGAAGGAGGCGAGGGTGCTCGCGCCGAGCGCGAGGACGCAGGCCCCAATCGCGAGGAGGGGCGCGAGGCGGGGCGTCGGCCGGCCCGAGCCGAGCGCCGCCGGGGCGACGCGTGAGGCGAGGACCCAAAGGAACGGGTAGACGGGCAGGACGTGGCGCAGGCCGATGTTGATCCGGCTGAAGACCGCCGCCGCGAGGAAGGCGGACGCCGCGAGGAGGAGGTCCCCGTCGCGGCGGAGGGAGAGCCGGAGGGGTCCCCGCAGGGCGAAGGAGGCCGCGAGGAGCGCGAGGGTCCCGAGCGGGGTCTTCACGGCGAGGGCGACCGGGTAGTAGGCGAGGAACCCGCCGGCGGCCGAGTCGTGCCCGAGGAAGAAGGCGGGCCATCCCCCCTGGCGGGAGAACCCGACGTTGTACCGAAGGCCCCAGAGGTAGCTCGGCATCGGCAGCGGGGATTCGTTCAGGGCGAGCGCGAGGGACCGCAGGCCCGCGGCCCGCGGCACGGCGTCGAGCTTCTCCGGCTCGAACCGGGGAGCCCCCGTCTCGAATCCGTGGCAGGCCCACAGGACGAGGAAGGCCGCCGCGTAGCCCACCCCGAGGGAGAGGAAGGGACGCATCCTCGACCCGCGGGGGGAGACGAGGGAGCGGACGAGGGCGAGGACCGCGAGGAGGGGGAGGAGGAGGAGGGCGGTGTGCTTGGAGGCGAGGGCGAGACCCAGGACGAGGCCGGCGGCCGCGTCGGCGCGGGGTGCCCGGCGGTCGAGGGCCCGGGAGAAGAGGACCACGGAGAGGAACGAGAAGAGCGCGACGATCACGTCGGTCGTCACGAGGCCCGAGTGGGCGAGGAGATTCGGGTCGAGGGTGGCGAGGAGGAGGGCGAGGAGCCCGGCGGCCCCGCCGTGGCGCGCCTGCGCGACGCGGCCGACCGCGAGGCAGAGCGCGAGCCCGAGGGCGACGACCGGCAGGCGCCCGAGGAGGAGGAGCGTCTCGGGGGAGCCGTTGTCCCGGAACACGAAGGCGTCGAAGGTCTCGCGCGCCCGGGCGGGGTCGCGGCGCCGGACGTCCACGGAAGGGGGGTCGGCCCTCACCTCGGGCGAGGCCGCGAGGAGCGGGAGCGCGGCGAGCATCTTCCCGAGGGGGGGATGCTCCGTGTTCCAGGTGAAGTCCCCCTCCGTCAGGGCGCGGTACCCGGCGTGGAGGTGGTTCGCCTCGTCGACCGTCGCCGACGCCCGGCGCAGGTTTCCCACGCAGAGGAGGACGAAGGCGAGCGCCGGCGCCGCCGCGAGCACCTCCTTCCTCATCCCTCCGTCGTCCGCTCGAAGACGCCGTACCGGCTCGTCACGACGCCGGCCCCGACGCGCCGGTAGAGCCGGCCGAACTCGGGAGACTCGAAGAAGAGGTCCGCCAGCTCCGTCGCGACGGGCCGATCCCCGTCCATCTTGAGGAGGATGAACGCGGGCCGCCGCTCGAGGACGTGGCGGACGACCGCCTCCCCCACCGCCCGCTCGTACGGGATCGGGGAGAAGGGGCGCATCCCGAACCTCCGCGTGAGGTCGCGATCCGTGAGGCCCGCGAAGTCGATCGCCGGGAGCCCGGTGAGGTAGGGGATCGCTCCGACGTCCCACAGGGCGACGCTCGCCCCCGGCCGAGCGTGCTCGCGGAGCCACTCGATCACGCTGCGGTGGGCGTGACCCGTCTCGGGCGGCAGGGGGAGGCGCCGCGTGGGGAGCGCGACGATCACGAGGAGCGCCGCCGCGAACGCCGCCGCCAGGGGGGAGGACAGGGGCCGGCCCGCCGAGCGGAGCGCCTCCGCGACCGCCCGCAATCCCCGCTCGACGAGGGGGAACCAGAGCGGGAGGAGGGGCGCGAAGAAGCGGTGCCCCTCCATCCAGTCCCCGCCGACCGATGCCGAGTAGGCGACCCCGACCGCCAGCGCGACCGCCACGGCGAGGGCCCCGGCGCGGTTGCCGTCCGACCGCAGGAGGCCGAGGAGGGGCGCGAGGCCGAGGAGGAGGAAGCCCCCGTACTGGAGGAGGAAGGAGTGGACGTAGCCTGCCCCGATCTTCCAGAGGCGGGGATCGGCGGGCGTCCCCTTGGCGTAGAAGACGTTCGGGAGCGGGTCGGGGAAGGTCGCGCGGATCCAGCCGAGGTAGGCGAGGACCGGGACCGCGAGGCCCGCGACGAAGAGGAGCCCGGAGCGCCGCGCCGCGATCCCTCCCGCGAGGGTCCGCGCGAGGAAGGCCGCAGCCCCGAGCCCGAGCGCCTCGGGCCGGAGGAGGGTCGCGAGCGCGAAGAGGAGCCCCGCCTTGAGCCCGTCCGCGGGCGCCTCCCACGGGCGGACGAGGGCGAGGAACGCCAGGGAGAGGACGAGCGAGTAGAGACCCGTCTCCATCCCCGAGACGGACCAGAGGGCGAAGGGACCGGCCGCGGCGCACAGGAGGGGCGCGAGCGGGAAGCCCTCCTCGCCCGCTCCCCCGATCCTGCGGGAGAGGCGCGCGCACGCCGCGAGGGCGCCGTAGGCGCCGAGCGCCCCGAGCGCCTTCGACGCCGCGACGAGGTCGAGGCCGAGCCGGTCGCACGCCGCGAGGAGGAGGATCCAGAGCGTGTCGACGAAGCCCATGACGGGCGTCCCCGCGTCGAGGGCGAAGCCCGCCCCGCGGCTCACGCTGCGCGCGTAGCGGAGGTTGATGAAGGCGTCGTCGACCGTGTAGGAGACGAAGAGGGCCTGGTGGAGCGCGAGGACCGCCGACGCCGCCGCGACCGCCCCGAGCGCCGCGCGCCGCCCCCTCACGAGCGGACTCCCGACCTGCCCCGCGCCCCCGCCCGCTCCGCGGCGAGGCGATAGACCGCGAGGAGGGCCTCCGCCCGCGCCTCCCAGGCGTGCTCGGCCACGGCGCGCTCGCGGGCCCGCGCCGCCATCGCCCGCCGCCTCCCCGGGTCGCGCGCGAGCGCGTCGATCGCGGCGGCGTACGCCTCGACCGAGTTCGCGGAAACCGCGACGGCGAAGTCGGGCGCGAGGAGGCGCGCGAGCTCGCCGAAGGGAGGGGCGATCACCGGGAGGCCGCACGCCATCGCCTCGTAGACCTTGAGCGGGGAGAAGTAGAACGAGACCCCGTGCGGCCGCGGGTCGGGGTAGGGCGCGACGAAGAGGTCGGCCGCCGCGAGGTGGGCGGGCGCCTCCGCGAGCGGGACGCGTCCCGTGAACACGATCCGCCCCCCCAGCCCGGCGCGGGCCGCCTCCTCCCGCACGGAGGCGAGGCGTTCGCCGTCCCCGACGAGGAGCCACCGGACCTTCGGCTCCTTCACCGCGGCGGCGATCTCGGGGATCCGCTCGGCGCCGTGCCAGGCGTAGAACTGGCCGAGGAAGGCGACGACGACCTCGTCGGGACGGAATCCGAGGCGCTCGCGCGCCGGAGAGGGTCCCGGCCGGAACTTCCCGACGTCCACTCCGTCCGGGACGATCCCGACGCTCTCGGGGGGAAGGTCGAAGCCGGCGACGAAGTGCGCGCGGAGGCCCTCCGTCAGGCAGAAGTACGCGTCGACCCGGCGGAAGAGGGCCCGCAGGAGCGGCCGCCGCAGCGCGCACCCGAGCGAGCGCCCGTAGTACTGCTCGGGCGGGGCGTCGAACTGGAAGACGCGCGGCATCGGGAGGAACGCCCCCGACCCTCCCCACAGGTGGCCGAAGCGCTCGTGGACGAGGTCGGGCGCGACCCGCTCCGCGGCCCGGCGGATCGGGAGGAGGCGCGAGAGGAGGTTGCGCCCCGCCACGGGGAGGTTCCAGAGCCGCCCCATGCGCAGGATCCGCGCGCCGTCGACGACCTCCTCCGCCGGCAGGCCGCGCGCCCGGGGCGAGAGGATCACCGTCTCGATCCCGAACCGGCGCAGGCCCGCCGCGAGACCCATCTGGTGCCGGGTCATCGCGAGGAAGTGTTCCTCGAAGAGGGGCGTCGGCAGGATCTGGAGGACCCGGCGGATCTCCTTCATGCCGGCCGGAACGGGGCGCCGGCCGGGGCGCCTCCGCGGCGCTCGAGAGGGAGCGCCCGACCCTCCCGCCACCCCTTCCAGACCTCGCGCGCGGCCGCCCACCTCGCCCCCGGCGAGCGGAACCGCCCGAAGAAGTGGCGCCCGAGGAAGGCGGCGAGGAGGCTCGCCGCGCAGAAGCCGAGGGCGGCGGCCGAGCCGAGGTCGCTGTTCTTCCGGAGGAAGTAGACCCCGTTGCGCGTGTCCCAGAAGGTCTTGTAGAGGCCGTAGTCCTCCCCGCGCCCTCCCCCCCCCGCTCCCTCGGGCCGGCTCCCTCCCCTCGGGTCCTCGCCGTGCCACGCGACGATCCGCGGGTCGAAGTAGAGAGGGAGCCCCTCGCGCGCCGCGCGGGCGCACCAGTCGGTCTCCTCGCGCACGGTCGTCCCGACATAGGTCGGATCGAAGGGCCCGACCCGCTCGAGCGCCGTCCTCCGGAAGGTCATGTTGCACCCGGTCACGGTGTCGACCGGGACGGGACGGCCGGGGTCGAGGTCGAAGTTGCCGGTGAATCTCCCGAACGCGAGGAGCCTGCCGATCCGGGCCGGCCCGGCGGGGCGGGAGGGGACCTCCGGAAGGAGGGTGAGGGGGAGGACGCGCCCCCCGATCGCCGCCGCCCGCGGCGTCTCGAGGTGCGCGCGCACGACCGAGGCGACCCAGTCGGGGGCCGGGACGGCGTCGTCGTCGAGGAAGGCGACGAGGGGGGCGCGGCTCGCCCCGATCCCCTCGTTGCGGGCGGCGGGGAGGTTGCGCGGGCGGGCGGCTGCCAGGTGGAGGACGGGCGGCGATCCCCCCTCGTAGGGGCGGCAGGCGTCCCGCGCGCTGCGCTCGGGGTCGTTGTCGACGACGAGGACCTCGAAGGCCCCGGGATCGCGCTGCGCGAGGAGCGCCTCCAGGGCGCGCGCCAGGGCCTGCGGGCGCCGGTAGGTGCAGAGGAGGACCGACAGGTTCAAGGGGACGAGCCGGGTCCGGTCCCGGCGGGGACCGCGATCTCGCGCGCGTTCTCCCGGTCGAGGCGCGCGAGGTGCCACCCCGGATCGCGCCGGCGGCGGAGGCGGATGCGGAAGACGTCGAGCGCCATCTCGAGGGGGTCGCGCAGCAGGCTCACCCGCGTGTCCGTCCGGTTGATCCACCGCACGGGGACCTCCCTCATCCCCACTCCCGCGCGCCGCGCGAGGTAGAGGATTTCGAGGTCGAAGCAGAACCCCCCGACCGTCTGGAGAGGGAAGACCCGCTCCGCCGCCTCGCGCGTGAAGAGCTTGAACCCGCACTGGGTGTCGCGCACCCCGGGGAGGACGACCGACCGGGCGAGGGCGTTGAAGATCCGACCCATCCACTCCCGGTGCCGGGGCTGGCGGACTTCGACTTGCGCCCCCGGGACCGACCGCGACCCGAACGCGACGCCGCACCCCTCGTCGAGGGCCGACTCGAGCTTCTCCACCTCCTCGATCGGGGTCGAGAGGTCGGCGTCGCACATGAGGATCCGGGCCCCGCGGGAGCGGTGGACCCCCTGCTGGACCGCGCTCCCCTTCCCGAAGTTCGCCTCCCGGCGGAGCACGCGCACGCGCCCGGGACGGCGCGCGCCGGCCGCCGCGGCCTCGGCGCTCGTCCGGTCCGCGCTCCCGTCGTCCACCACGAGGACCTCGTAGGGGCGCCTCCGGGAGTCGAGGTAGGCGCAGATCCGCTCCACGCAGCGTCCGACGAACGCCTCCTCGTTGTACGCAGGGACGACGACGGAGAGGTAGGGGCTCCCTCCGAGGCCGCCGGCCTGGCTCGCGCCCCTCGCGGGAAACGCCGGCGAGGCGGTCTCGCTCCCGTGCGCCTCCTTCCCGGTCATCGCGGTCCTTCCTACTCCTCCTGCTGGTCCTGGAGGATGTAGGCGAGGAGGAGCGTGTTCAGGGACGGCGTCACCTCCTCGAGGATGTCGTTCCACGCGCGCAGGGGGCCGCGCGGGGCGTAGACGATGTCGCCCGGATAGAGCAGGACGTTGTTCGCGAGGTCCCCCTGCGCCACCGCCTCGAAGTCGATGGAGAGCGCGGAGCCCGACCGGAGGCCGCCGCGGATCACCTTGATCGCCGGCTTGTACGCGCCCGGCGCGAGGCCCTCCGCGAGGGCGACCGCCTCGAGGAGCTTCATCGGGTGAGGCGCGGGGACCGCGCTCGGCCGTTCGACCTCGCCGAGGACGTAGATGAACCGGAAGTCCTTCCGGGGGAAGTAGATCAGGTCCCGGTCCGCCATCACGAAGTTCGTGCCCCCCCGGGCTCCCTGCCGCAGGATCCGGTCGAAGTCGGAGGCGATCACCTCCTTGCCGCGGATCACGTAGGCGAGGGAGAGGTCCGCGTCGTCCGTCACGCCCCCCGCGGCGAAGACGGCGTCGAGGAAGGAGTCGTGGGGCGGCCGGAGCTCGAAGGAGCCCGGAGTGCGGACCTGGCCCGCGACGTAGACGCGGGGGACCTGGCTCAGGAACTCCCGGACCGAGACGCTGACCTGCGGGCGCTTGAGGTATCTCTGGAGGCGGCGCTCGATGTCCCTGCGCAGTTCATCCACGGTGCGCCCCGCGGCCTCGAGGTCGCCGACGAGGGGGTAGGAGATCCTCCCGTCCGGCCGGACCGGCACCTGCCTCAGCCAGTCGGCCTGATCGAGGACGGAGATCTCGAGGACGTCCCGCGGGCCGATCCGGTACTCCCCGGCCGGCGCCTGGAGCGGGACCGCCTGGGGGGCGGCCGCCGGCTTCACGCTCGAGGCGACCGAGAAGGCCTCCTCTCCCTGCGGAGTGCGCGGGCTCGGGTCCTGCGTGAGCGGGACGGAGCAGGCCGCGAGCGCGAGGCAGGCGATCGAGAGCCTGAACCGCCGGCTCCCGCGGGGCGAACCGGACGGCGGCGCGGAGGCGAACTCTTTCTCACCCATGGTTCGGCGTTTCCTCCCGGAGAGCCCAGCGCGCCGGCGCGCGGACACCCCCGCGCCGCATCGGCCGCGACCAGATCACGAGTTTAGTCGCGGGCCGCCGGCTCGTCCACGCGCGGACCGTTCCCCCGCCCCCTTGCCCATCCCTTGCGAAACGGAAACGCCGCCGGGCTCACGGGCGGCGGGGGGGGGAGGGGACGATGCGAGGGACTCCCGGACGATTGCCGCGAACGCCTCCGGGCGCTGCACCTGGGGAGTGCATCCGATGATCGGAAGGATGCGCAGGCGCGCTCCAGAGGAGGCGCCGGATCCCCTCCCCTCCGCCTTGACCCTCGCCGGAGGCCGTCCGATAATTGTACCGAACGTACCGAAGACACAGGAAGGCGAGAATGGCCCGACTCACCGTCACCGACGCCCGCGCGAACCTCGCCGAGGCCCTCAATCGCGTCGCGTACGGCAAGGAGCGCCTCGTCGTCCGCCGCAGGGGGAAGGACCTCGCCGCGATGATCCCCGTCGAGGACCTGCGACTGCTCGAGGAACTCGAGGACCGGGCCGACGCGAGGGCCGCGCGCAAGGCCCTCGCCGAGCCCGGAGGCAAGCCGCTCAAGGAAATCCGTCGCCGGCTGGGCGTGTAGGTGACCTACCGGGTCCTCGTCAAGCCCGCGGCCGAGCGGGACCTCGAGAAGCTCCCCCGCGACGTCCTCCGCCGGGTCACCGAACGCATGATCGCGCTCGAGGAGGATCCGCGTCCTCCAGGATGCAAGAAGCTGACCGGGGAGGAGGATCTCTACCGCATCCGGGTCGGCGACTACAGGGTCGTCTACGAGATCGACGACGGCGAGCGTGGGGTCCGCATCGCTCGCGTGCGGCACCGCCGCGAGGTCTACCGCGGGTGAGGCAGGGGGATCCGGGAGGATCGGGACGGTCCCCCCGTTCTCCTCACTCGGCGTAGAGCGCGATCACGCGCTCGACCGCCTTCCGGCAGACCCGGCAGTACGCGCTCGGATTCCTCGTGAACATGATGCAGTCGACCTCGGGGCGGTACAGGCCCTTCGGCTCGTACATCGCCCCCTCGAAGGCCCCCACCTTCCCGGCGTACCTCTCCGCGGCGAGCATCGGCCCGGTCGTCCCCTTCACCTCGCGCATGAGCGCCTCCGAGGCCTCCTCGCTCGCCTGCTCGTCGAGGAGCCGCCTGCGCTTCGCCTGGTACTCGAGGTCGACCTTGTCGTAGGCCCCCTTCTCCCACGGCGTCGGGAGGGGGGTCGAGGCCTCGTGGTCCTCCCCCCACTTGACCCGCTTCGGGTCGAGGAGGGCCGTCACGTTCGCCTCCCACGGCTCGGTCCCCTTCGGGTTGAACTCCTCGTAGGCGACCTGGGAGGAGTAGTACTCGTCGGCGAGCCCGGCGAAGGAGTGCCCGAACTCGTGGACGGTCATGTAGGGGGCCTCCTGGCTGTCGGCGGCGATCGTCGCCCAGAGGTTGAAGATCCCGCCGCCTCCGTACTTCCTCTCGTTCAAGAGGATCAGGAGCGCGTCGTAGGGCGCCTGCGCCGCCGCCTCCCGGAGCCTCTCGTTCGCGAACGTCAGCACGTAGCGGTCGACGTCGAAGGCGTTGAAGGAGCATCCGAAGGGCGCGTCGCGCCAGACCCCCTTCCTCGGGTTGCTGATCCCCGACCCGGCCGCGGGGAGGAAGAGCGCGCGGACGTTGAAGTCGGGTCGCCGCGACTTGTACGGCTCCGTCTCGAAGAGGACGCCGGCGAGCCTCTCGACGTCCCGCCGGAACTTCTCCCTCTCCCCCGCCGCGTACCCCTCGGCGAGGAAGAGGAGGTCGACCTTCCGCGCAGGCGGGCCGTTCTCGAAGAGGGCGGACACCTCCCCGCGCGGGCTCACCGGCGAACGGTCGACGAAGCGGCCCTTCGGGTCGACGGTGGTCGAGAAGAACTCCCGGAACGCGCCATCCTCCCCCCGCTTCTTCAGCACGAGCTGCGCGGGGCCCTTCGGTTCGGGGAAGCGCTGCGACTCGTGGAACGAGGCCCACCCCTTCTTCGCGGCCGCCGTCGTCTCCCACTCCCCGTAGATGCTCGCGAAGCCGCGCGACCAGATCGTCCGGTTTGTCGCGGCGTCGAGGACGCAGAAGAGGTACTTCCCGTAGTTCGTCTCGTCGAGGAGGCGGACCCGGCTCCCCGGCCACTCCCCCTCGATCCGGAAGCGGTCGACGCCCACATGCTCCTCCCCCGCCGTCCCGACGTGGTGGTAGTCGAGGCGCAGGGTCCGGCCGGTGAAGAGCGCGTCGAATCCGGTCGCGCCCGCGCGATCCTGCGCCGGGAGCGCGTAGGCGGCAGGGAGGGGGGCGAGGAGGGCGAGGACGGCCGGAAGCGCGCGGGTCGTTCTCATGGTTCGGGAGGCTACCGGGCCGCCCCGGACGCGACCACGGCAGCCGTGAACGCCGCCCCTCTCTCAGAGGGCGAAGAGCGGGATCCGCATCCGTCGGGCGGCCGCCGCCTGGCGCTCGTCGAACGTCGCGAGCTCGACCTTCTGGCCGGCCTTCCGGAGGAACTCGAGGGAGGCGAGGTGGAGCGCGTCGAGGGTCCGGACCGGAGTCGGGAACGGCTCGAGGGCGCGCTCGAGGACGGAGGGGGCGAGCTCGACGAACGCGACGCGCGCGAGGAGGGCGCGGACCGGCTCTTCGTGGGAGCGCGCGAGACTCCGCGCGTGCACGCGGGTCCAGACCTCGTACTCCAGCAGCCGGCTCGAGACGACGCTCCCCTCCCACAATCTCTCGGGAGGAACGCGGTCCTCGGCCAGGAGGGCCGCCAGGGCGACCGAGCTGTCGAGGTAGATCACCGATCCTCCCGGTCCCCCTCCAGTTCGCGGAGGATCCGCTTGAGGGGGGCGACCGGGAGTCGCGGCGGAGGACCCGCCCCGACGAGGGCCGGAGGCGTGACCCACCCCTCCCGCACGGCCTGCGCCAGCCGCGCGTCCGCGAGGAAGGGGCTCCGCCCCTCCCGCGGGGGAGTGAGCTCCGCGACGACCCGGTCGCGGTCGACGACGAGGACGGTCTCGCCGCGTTCGGCCAGGCGGACGTACTCGCTCAGGTGGTTCTTGAGGACCTTGATCCCCACGGCGCGCATGAGTGGAAAGTAGCTTCCGGTGGCTACTTCGTCAATCCGGGGCACCCGGATGGAATCCCCCTCAGGGGGGAGCCTCTCCGAGCGACCGATCGTCGAGACCCGACCTTCACCGACCGGGCTCTCGTCCGACCTCGAGCGCGACGACGAGGTCCAACTTCTCCGGCACGGACGGGAAGGCGAGGCTCCGATTCGCCGACGGTACGGAGGAGGCCGTCCTCACCTTGTACGGTCCCGAGGAGAACCGGGGCCTCGTCCTCCGGACCGATGCGAAGGATGGATCCCTCTGGACGCAGGTCTCGGACGGGGAGGTGAAGTGGCGCTCCCCGCGGCCGTAGGGGCGCCCGCGCGCTCCGCCGGCGCCGCGTGCTCCCATCCTCGGTGAATGCGTCAGGCCCGGCGCGGCCGGTCGAGCGGGAAGGTCCGCGCCCTCATCCAGGCGGCGACCTCCAGGCGCCCGATCTCGCCGCGCGCGACGTGCAGCGTAACGTCCTCGAGTTCGTCCTGGTCGGCGACCAAGGAATGGCCGTTCTCCACGAGAAAGTAGAGAGACGCCGCGACGGCGATGCGCTTGTTCCCGTCGACGAAGGCGTGGGCCTGGCAGAGGTGGAACAGGTAGGCGGCCGCCTTGTCGGAGAGCGTGGGGTGGAG